>PLFY01000138.1 GCA_003138365.1 Acidobacteriaceae bacterium | reverse complement strand
AAGAGCGTACGCCATGGACGCCGAGCCCATCGGCAAGCCGGGATGACCCGAGTTGGCCTTCTGCACCATGTCCACGGCCAGAAAGCGGAGTGTGTTGATGCACAACTCATCCAATGCAGGGGGTGCAATAGTCGTCGAATATGTCGCAGAGGGCGTCATGGCGTGCGCTTTGCCTTTTCACAGTTGAAATGGGTTGAACATCGCGCGGAGATTCGAGACTCACAGTTGCGTCAAGAGTCACGCCCCGCTACATCTTGAGACCTGTATCACCGCACCCCGGGTGCTTGCATTGGCAGGTGAGTTCGGGTGTCTTCTTCGCATCGGCACATGTATCGCTGCAGTGATTCTTTCCGGGCGCAGCCGTACAGTTGCAAGCCGGGTGTTCGCATTTTTTCGTAGTGGCCATGAAAGCTCCTTTTGCTTGAACATGCCTTCGCTCGCCTGAAGGCACAGTTATGCGAGGAATCAGATCCTCGATCTGAACTGCGTGGGCGCTCAGGTCTGCAGCGTATTTGCGCGCGCAGACACATTTAGACTTCCATGAGCTGCCGCGTCTATCTGTTCAGTTTTGGTCACGATCGCTGTATGCCTATGAGTCGAATTGAAGAGCTTACTCTGCTCTCACCGAGTTTCCAGGCTAGAAGATGATCCCCACCCTCATGCCCAGGAGAGGTTGTGTAGCCGTCATGAGGATTTCTCGAGTTTCCGGTAGCGCCGGATAAGGGCATTCGTTGAGCTATCGTGCGTGAGCTTCGGCTCTGTTTCGGACTCGAGTTCGGGGATGATTCGCTGGGCAAGGACCTTTCCCAGTTCGACTCCCCACTGATCGAAAGAATCGATCTTCCAGATGGCGCCCTGGGTAAAGACCCTGTGCTCGTACAGTGCAACGAGTTTCCCCAGCGCCTCCGGAGTCAATCGCTCCAGGACGATCATGTTCGACGGTCGATTGCCCTCGAAGGTGCGATGAGGCGCGAGCCAAGGTAGCGTACCGTCCGCCTCGACTTCCTGCGTAGTCTTGCCAAAAGCCAATGCCTCAGCCTGTGCGAAGACGTTGGCCAAAAGGATGTCGTGGTGCCGTCCGATCGGGTTAAGCGGCTGACCAAACGCGATGAAGTCGCAGGGGATGAGCCTGGTTCCCTGGTGGATNNCGTTACATGCTTGCCGTTGCTCTCCATCGTCAACTGCTGCAGATACAGTAGCCAAACATATTTGAAAGTCGAGCGCTCATAGGACCTGCGTGGAGGCAGAATTCACGATGCGGCTGAAACCGGACGCAAGATACAAATTGCGCCCGGCGGAAGGCCATGCGCGCGGACTGCGGCAAAGGGCGTGGAATCGACGCTCGCAACTGTCAGGCTGGCCGGGCGCCGAAGGCGGCGAAGATGGTCATTCGGGCTGCTTGAGCAGCTCAATTTCAGCCTGATGCAAAGAAATGTCGCCGGGAAGCGGCTGGAACCGCGAGAGCACGTCGTCCTCGTTCTGGGAAATGTTCTTGAAGAGCAGCGCGTGGCCCTGGATATGCACATGGGTCTCGGTAATCTGCCAGACCGCGTTGCCGGTTTCGCGCCGCTCGACATCGAAGGTACCGCCGGCCTTCAAATCGCCCAACACCCCGAAGCCGAATTTGACGTCGTGAATGAGGCGCCCCTTGAGGCTGACGATGCGATGCTGCGCGTTGTCGACCATCATGTCCCCCTCCATGGCGGCGAAGACGCGGGTTTCCCAGTCGGGCGGTTGAAAATCGGGGTCCGGGCGGAAATGCAGCGTAGTGTCGCTTGCGTTGCTGGCGGTGATTGTCCACACGAAGGCATTGGGCAAGAGCCTCAGCATCTCCGCCGCCTGCTTGTCGTCATGCTGGCCGGCTTTGCGCTGCCTGGCCTGCGCCTGCGAATCCTGGATAAAGCGATCAATGAGGCGGTGCTGTGCGGGCAGAGAGAGGGAGATGCCTTTCTGCCGGAGCACGCGCCGCAGGTTGCCGTAGCTCGTCTCAGCCACCCACTGCGTGACCGAAGCGGAGGGTACTTCGTAATACAACCAGTGGGATTGGTCGTCGCGGCTCGCGGCCAACTCGGTCTGGACAGCCTGCCCGATGATTCCCTTCGCATCCTGTCCTCTGGCGGCAACAGAACAACCCGCCAGGAGCGCCAACACCAGCCACTGTCTACAAATGCGCATGAGCTTACCTCCATTTTGCGAGCCGTTCCCGATCATGTGGTTCTCAACGGCCGCGCGGCTGGCTATTGAACGCTTTATACCTTTACTCCCGGCGCGTTGGCGACTGCCTCCGGCGGTAGCTCGTCCGGAATGTCGAGGCGAGCTGCGCCAATCCGGTTGTCGGCCATCCCGTAGTAGACGTCGAAGCGATCTGGGGCTCCGAGATCGTCGCGCCGATCGATGCCGGTAGGGAACACAACATGGGCGACAGTCCCGTGGCATTCTTCCGGCAATTCTGGCGTCAGCACTGGCTCGGCCGACCGATAGCGGATCGCTTGTGGATGCTCCTTCGAGAGCACCATCACTCCGGCAGAGTAGCGAAGATGGTGTTCAGAGTCGTTCGGTTGCGGTATTTCGCTGACGCCATGATAAAGAATCAGCCAGCCGTGCCGGGTCATAATCGGGGGCGTGCCTGCGCCGATCTTGAGCCTTTCCCAGGGCGACACTGGAGTCGCCAACCGATGATGGGAAGTAAACCTGCCAAGGCGATGCGGGTCAAGACCCTTCAGAGCCATTGGGCAATAGGAGATCCAGATGCTCTCCCGATCGAGATCCACCTCGCGGGATGTGGGGCCACAGACAGTTTCCTCCGGTCGAGTGCCGGGGAAGAGCGGCCGATGAAGCATTGCCAGTTCCAGATGCCCGGATGGGTTTGGAATTGCGACCGGGAATAGGCTGGCATCTTTGTCATCCACGTTGCCCAGTTCGATGCCGTGCCAATGCGCGTAGGTCGCGAGACCGAGACGCCCCCAATGAAAGAGATCCTCGGATATGGCCAGGGCTATGCGTGGACCTTGGGGCGAAAATGCAGTGTAGGACATGATGTAGCGCTGAAGTGGTTCTACATAAGTGACGCGGGGATCCTCACAGCCGCCGCCGCCGTCGGGTCGACGCTCATAATCGGCTTCCGGTTCCAGTGCGATGCCGAGCCTCTCGACGCCCGTCGGATCGCCTGCTTCATTGAACCGCACACGCGCTATCCCTATGCGCGAGTAATTTCCTTTCGCGACCAGCCGAGGGAACAAGTAGAGATGACCGTCGGGTCCGCGAACGGCAGCCGGATTCAGGACGCCTTCCACTTCATTGGGATTGCCTGGCTCCGGCTCCATCATCATTCCCAGGCGTTGCAACTTGAATCCACTCATCGAATCTCCTCGCGAGCGCACGCTCACTTATCGCCTAAGCAAGCGATGATTGTCTTGATGGCCAGGTTGGTATCGTCTGGTCCTTTAACAGGAATCGACACAACACCCGCCTGTTCCGCCGGATAATCGTTCCCGCCTGGAAACAAGGCATCCCCGATGTAGACCATCTCTTTCAATGAAAGGTGGAGAGTATCCCGCAGCTTTCCTATGCCATAAGCTTTGTCAATGCCAGGCTTGGTCACATCAATTGAAGTCGCACCGCCCATACGGATGGAAAACTCCGGGATAAGAGTCTCCAGGATCGCTGTGATCTTCTTCCGCTTGGCAAAATCGGGATCCCATTTTTCCTTTTCCGCCAAGGGGGCTTGCTGACCTAACGCGGAGAATGTTACCTGGCTTCCCCGGTCCTCAACGACCTTTCCCCAAACCTTCTTGGCGTGAAAGCCCGATTCACCCGCAGCTTTGTTCAGAGAGTCGATGATCTTCTTTCTTTGGTCCGCTGTCAGATCCTCTGAATACAGTTCCGTCCACTTCCCTTTGAATTGGAAGAATTTTGTCCCGCAAGTTGGAAGCAGGGACAAATTCGCGAGGAGACTGCCCTGGGGAAGATCGGTGAGAAGTTGCTTTTCAAACTGCGTCCATGCGCCTCCAGAGATCACCGCCACTTCGATGATGCATAAAAGGTCATGCAGCAGCGCCGCAGTCTGTGGAGCGAGAGACGATTTGCTGGGCGCGAGGGTACCGTCCAAATCAAACACTATGAGCTTTTTCATTCATCTCCCAACGTTAGGTTCCGTGAAATCAACTTTAGCTTTCGCCGTCTGTTCTGTCGCGTCCGTGATGATTTGCATGATCAAGGGATCGCGATCTCCAGCAGGGTTACCTCTCGCCAGTGCTCTTCAATCTGTTCAAGAGTTTTACCTCTCGTCTCCGGCACCAGCTTATAGATGAAGCACCAAGCGCCGACGGTGATGACACCGTACAACAGGAACGTCGAAGCGTGACCCAAAACCTTGACCAGTGTCAGAAAGGTTACGGCAACCACCAGGTTCATGCCCCAGTTGGCGACAGTGGCAGCACTCATTGCGGCGCCGCGAACGGCCAGGGGATAAATCTCTGAGATGATGAGCCAGAAGACGGGACCGAGACCGAAGGCAAAACAAGCCACATAGACCACAAGTCCGCCAACAGCGATATCGCCAACAAAGCCCGATAGTTGCTTGAACTGGAAGGCCGCGGCCAGAATCGCAAGACCCGCAATCTGACCCGCACCTCCAACCAATAACAAGGGCTTCCTTCCCACGCGATCCAACAGGAAAATGGCCAGCACGTGGAAGCACAGCATGACAACTCCCAAACCGACTGCCCCGAGAATTGAAGCCCCGGAGCTCTTGAAGCCGGCGAACTTGAAGATGGTTGGTGCGTAGTATATGACCGTGTTGATACCGGACAATTGCTGAAAGAGCGCCAGTCCAATGCCAATGATAAGGGACATTCTGAGAGAGGGTCGAAAGAGTTCGGTCTTCCAGTCGCCATTCTGCTTGGTCATGCTCTGTTAAATGTCTGTAACCTCCGGACCCACCTCCTCCGGCGCACGCAACCGGTCCAACACCTTCTTCGCAAAATCGATCCTCGATTTACCGATCAACCATCTTGGGCTATCTGGAAGAGGTGAGATAACGGTATGGCTGACAGTGATGGCGTGACTGTTCAAATTTGAACATTTTCGCCAATCGCGCATGCGGTACAAACTTCATGGGGCCACGCGCTTTTATCCCAGGGGTATAAATAGTCCTATCCAATCCCCAGTGCACGAGAAACCGCTTGATGATAGCCGTACACTTTCCAGGCATGTCACGTGCCTTGGCGTTCGTGCAAAGAAACGATCGGGCGAAGAGTGGTATGCAGGAAAGGAGAGAGTGCAGTTTCTGCGAAAGGTTGCAACAAACAGACCCGGCGAGGCAATTCGACGTTCAGTGGTTAGCAGCGGTTAGCAACATGTGATGCAAAATGGAAATTCTGGCTCATGCAACAAGACCCCTTTCGCAGCGCGGGTCTGTGCTACGTCAGACGGTCGATGGAATTCCGCGCAAAAGGAGGGTACAACTATGCTTTATCGGCAAATCGGCACGCACATCCTAAGTGTATCGGCGGTGGCGCTGCTTCTTGGCGCCACGGCATTCGCACAAACCCAGCAAGACCAGAACTTCGTCAAAACGGCGATGGAGATCAATCTCGCAGAGATTCAAATCGGGCATCTCGTCTTAAAGCAAGGAGCTAGCGAAAGCGTCAGGAAATTCGGCCAGAGAATGATCACCGACCATACCCGGCTGGAAAATGAGATCACGCCAAGTGCAGCGAAGATCGGAATCACCCCGCCCACGGAACTTGCCCCGGACGATCAAGCGCTGTTCACGAAGCTCCAGGGAGAGTCCGGCGCCGACTTCGACGCGACGTATGTTCACGCTATGGCGGAAGGTCATCGCAAGGCTGTCCAACTCTACAAGACGGAGGAGACCGACGCTCAGGATGCCACCGTCAAGAGTGCCGCCACGCACGGAGAGCCAGTCATCGCCGAGCACCTTAGGCTGGCTGAACACCTCCTGAGCACCATGGGCAAGAGCTAGCCTGAATGCTCTACCGAACACCAAGGAGGGAAAGGTAATTCCATGTCGAGAGTCCTATGCAGTTCTTGGCCTCTCCTTTGACGCACCACGAGACCAGGTCCAGGCGGCATACCGGCGCTTGGCCCTGGGACTCATCCTGATCGCAATCCAGACAATCCAGATGCAACGGTCAAATTCCGGTTAAACGCTCTCAACGAGTGTCCGTCAAAAAGAAGTGGACACTCCAAGAGATGCCCCCCTCAGGTCGAGAGGAACTCGGCTACGTACTCAAGCATTTCGTCTGCTATGGCAGATGGGTCTGGAGAACATCAAAATGAATCCAAAGCGCGTTATGTCGCTGTTGCTCCTGGTCGCCTCCGTCGGGGCATGTGGACAAGCGGCCTCAGCTCAAGAGCAGATGAAAGCTGTGCGAGCCACTCTACCCAACGGCATGCGCGTCGTCATTCTCCGCAACACGCTGGCTCCGGTCGTTACAGTGGAAACGAATTTCCTGGTCGGCGGCGATGAGACGCCGCCAGGGTTTCCGGGCATGGCCCATGCGCAGGAGCACATGGCGTTTCGCGGATGCGCAGGGTTGACGGCAGACCAGACGTCTGCCATTTATGCGCAACTCGGAGGCCAGAACAACGCCGACACGCAGCAGAACATCACCCAGTATTTTGACACTGTTCCGGCGGCGGATCTTGACGTCGCTCTCCAGGTGCAGGCTGCTTGCATGCATGGGATTGACGACTCGCAGCAGGAGTGGTCGCAGGAACGGGGAGCCATCGAACAGGAAGTGGCGCGCGACCTGTCCAATCCCACCTACAAATTCATTGACCGCCTCAACCAGGATATGTTCGCGGGCACTCCCTATGCGCACGATCCCCTCGGCACAAAAGCCTCCTTCGACGCCACCACGGACGACATGCTCAAGGACTTCTACAAGAAGTGGTACACGCCGGGCAATGCCATCATGGTGATTGTGGGGGATGTGGATCCCGTCTCGACAATGACGAAGATTCGGCAGTGGTTTGGCGATGTTGCCAGCCATCCTTTACCCGAGCGGCCAACTGTCGAATTGAAGCCGGTCAAGTCAGAGACATTCACGCTTGACAGCAATCTCCCCTACATTCTCGGCTTCATTGCCTATCGGTTCCCCGGAACCAGTTCTCCGGATTATGCGGCCGGCCAGATTCTTGCCGATGTGCTGGCCAGCCAGCGCGCCGATATCTACGGAATGGTCCCGGCAGGCAAGGCGCTGGGAACTCAATTCGGAATTGCGGAGACTTATCCCAAGGCAAGTGTCGGCTACGGATTGGTCGCTCTGCCTTCCGGAGCAGACGTTTCCGGCGCAATGAAGGAACTGCGCGCGATACTGGCAAGCTATGCGCAAAAGGGTGTCCCGGAGGATCTGGTTGCGGCGGCGATTCGCAGCGAGGTCGCCTCCGCGGAATTTGAACGGAACTCGATCCCCGGCTTGGCAAACGTCTGGTCGAGCGCGCTGGCCGCCGAGGGCCGTATCTCTCCCGATGAAGACATTGAAGCCATCAAGAGGGTCACGCTCGCGGACGTGAATCGGGTTGCCAAAGAGTACCTGGTTGACGAGAACTCGATTACGGCAACTTTGAAGCCAGTGCCGACGGGACAACCCGTCTCTGGAAAGGGATTTGGCGGCGCAGAACAGGTCACCTCGGCTCCGACCAAACCGGTGCAGCTTCCCGCGTGGGCCGCAGGTGCGCTGGCCGAGCTCAAAGTTCCTGAAAATTTCATCAACGTGTCGGATACAACACTGCCCAACGGAATTCGTTTGATCGTGAAGACGGATCGGACGAGCCCGACCGTCTCAGTTGCAGGTTCAGTGAAGCACGAATCCGACCTGGAGACACCGGCCGGAAAGGAAGGAGTCTCCGACCTTCTTGACGGGCTGTTCTCCTACGGAACCCAGACGCTGGATCGGCTGGCCTTCCAGAAGGCGCTTGACGATATTGCCGCGAATGAGAGTGCAGGCTTCGGTTTTTCAGTGGATGTGCTGAAGGAGCACTTCTCTCGCGGCGTCGAGTTGCTGGCTGACAACGAACTTCATCCCGCGCTGCCGCCGGAAGCATTTGCAGTCGTCCAGAAGCAGACGGCGCAGTTTGTTGCCGGAAACTTGCAGAGTCCAGGCTACCGGACATCGCGCGCGCTTGAACTGGCATTGCTGCCCACCGGCGACCCGGCATTGAGAGAGGTAACGCCGGCTACCGTCGGCAAAATCACCCTGGACGAAGTGAAGCAATATTATGCCTCCACCTTTCGCCCCGACCTCACTACGATCGTGGTCATTGGCGATGTCTCTCCGGAACAAGCCCGGCAAGTGATTGAAAAGTGGTTTGGGGATTGGAGGGCGGCTGGCCCGAAGCCCGATACTACGCTGCCTCCCATTCCGATCAACAAGCCCTCGGCCGTCAATGTAGCCGATTCTGAAGCGGTGCAGGACTCCGTGGTTCTTGCCGAAGAACTAAACCTGAACCGCTTCGACCCCGATTATTACCCGTTGCAATTGGGAAATCATGTTTTGGGTGGAGGCTTCTACGCCACGCGTCTCTATCACGATCTGCGCCAGGTGGCCGGCTACGTCTATACCGTCAACGTAAGTTTGAGTGCCTCGAAGACCAGGGCCAGCTATTCCGTCGACTATGGCTGCAATCCAGAGAATGTCTCCAAAGCGAGGGCTTTGATTCAGCGCGACCTTGGCCAGATGCGGACCGAGGACGTGTCCCCGGGCGAGCTGCAGCAGGCCAAGGCGTTGCTTCTACGGCAGATTCCTTTGAGCGAGTCGAGTGAAAGCGCAGTTGCCGGAGGGCTGCTCGGACGCGCTCAGATTGGCCTTCCGCTCGACGAGCCGATACGTGCGGCGAAGAGGTACTTTGAAATGAATGCTGGCGATGTGAAAGCCGCGTTTTTCAGGCAGGTGCGTACCGGCGATTTTGTCCAAGTTGTGCGTGGTCCAGCTCCGCAGTAGGTCGCCAGACTTTACAGGGTCAACGCGAACATTCACGGTGACGCAAGAAAGGATAAGCTGAAGCCAGCGTGCTCAGCCATCACGAGGTGTGCCTTTCCTCCTCAACTCGCCCGCAAAAGGACAGGTAGAATTCACGATGCCGGGGCTGGGAACGCAGTGCGCAGACCTGCTGCGCTGGCCGGAATGAAGCCTGCAAAAAGCCCTAAGCCCTGCTTTCTGGGGGTATATTGGGGGGTATTCTCTTCGACTGGAAAGTTATCTATATGCGATTGAGTTATTTACGTGGCGATGTGAGTCCCTCACTCCCACCGAACAGCTTACAGCAACGATCTGGCCACATCCCTCCGCAAGGCCCTTCTTTATCGCGGATCAGGGCGCACGAGCGGTCGTGATCGAGGTGTATATTTCTCTCTGGCGGAATACCGAGCGGTTGCAAGGAGAGGAACGACATGGCAGTGCAAAGGAGTGAGCCCGTAAAGCCGGCAGCGAATGAAGTATTGCTCATTACGAGCGGCGATCTGCGGCTTGCCGCAAATCAGGAGTGTTGGCCTGCGCAGCGGGACATGGAAGAGAAGTTGACGGCGGCGTTTGCTCAGCAAGGCATCAAGCTTGTCCGCGCCCATGCTTACAACGAGGCGGAGAAGCATGGCTTCATCTCGTCGCAGCGCATGGGGATGGATGTCTTCATGCACATCCATCCAGAAGCCAGAGTTGTTTTCGCGACGGCTGCGTGGCAGTACAGTCATCATGTGCTGCCGGGTCTGCGCAGCCATCAGGGACCGATTTTGACGGTGGCAAACTGGTCAGGACAATGGCCGGGATTGGTTGGCCTGCTCAACCTGAATGGGTCGCTGATCAAGGCGGGCAGAAAGTTCTCCTCCATTTGGAGCAAGGACTTTACGGACGATTATTTTCTCAGCGCGCTTCAAGAATGGTTGCGCGACGGCAGCGTCAGCCACGATGTTTCGCATGTGCATCCACTCGATTTGGACAAACTGGCGGCCGAGAGCGCTGAACTGGGCGCTTCGCTGGCGCGCGATCTCAGGCATCGCAAAGCCATCATCGGCATCTTCGATGAAGGCTGCATGGGCATGTACAACGCCATCATCGATGACGAATTATTGAATCCGGCGGGCATCTACAAAGAGCGCCTGAGCCAATCCGCTCTGGTGGCGAAGATGCGGACGGTGGGCCAGGCGGAAGCAGAGGCTGTCTACCAGTGGCTGGTTGCAAAGGGCGTGAAGTTCGATCTGGGCAAGGACCCCGCAACCGAGCTGACGCTCGAGCAGGTGACAGAGCAATGCAAGATGTATATCGCGGCGGTGCGCATCGCAAAGGAATTTGGCTGCGATGCGATCGGCATCCAGTATCAGCAGGGATTGAAAGACATGACGGCGGCGTCGGATCTGGCCGAGGGAATGCTGAACAATGCGGATCGTCCGCCGGTATTTGCGGAAGGGACGAATGAAGAGCTTTACGCCGGCGGACCGCTGGTGCATTTTAACGAAGTGGACGAATGCGCAGGCGTGGATGCTCTGATCACGAATCGTTGCTGGAGTGCGCTTGGGCTTGACCCATCGACGACGCTGCACGATGTTCGATGGGGCGAGCACTACAAAGGACAGGGCATCGATGCGTTTGTCTGGCTGCTGCAAATCTCAGGAGCCGCGCCCGCGAATCATTTTGCCGATGGCTACGCCGGGGCCAGCAGCGAACGCCAGCCGGCCATGTATTTCCCTCTTGGCGGCGGATCGCTGAAGGGTATCGGCAAGCCGGGCGAGATGGCCTGGAGCCGCGTATTCGTTGAGGGTGGCGCGCTTCATGCGGACTTGGGGAGAGGCACGATCGTGAGCCTGCCGTTGGAGGAGACGGAGCGCCGCTGGCGCGAGACGACGCCGCAATGGCCGATCGTTCATGCCGTCTTGCATGGCGTAAGTCAGAATCAACTGATGGCTCGGCATCGCGCCAACCACGTGAACGTTGCGTATGCGCCTTCAGCGGAGATGGCCGACAAGGCTCTGGCGACGAAGGCTGCCATGCTTGCGGAGTTGGGCATCACGGTGCATCTGTGCGGCATTACGCAGAACGGCTGAGGAGTGTCTGAACCAGTTTGATTGGGATGAAGGCATTCCCTCAGGGGCTAAAGCTCGGCTTGCTTTTGCGGTGTTTTCGGCACGACTGAAGTCGTGCCCTGACACGGTCGGAAGTCAGAATCGAGTCTTTCCGCGGCCTGTAAAGCCCGGCTTGATTTTTCCTGGTCCGGTGGCGCGGCCGATGCGCCGCCCTTTCAAAGCAGTGAAGACTTACTGCGGAATTGTCTCTTCCGCCGGCAGGATTCCCATCTCCTGATAAATGGGACGGATTTCGCGGCGCACCTTCGGCAACCGCGTGGCAAACCATGCCGCGCTCAATAGGACCAGGGAACCGTTGGCGATGACCGTCCATGGAGCGCCGGCCATATGTGCCAACGATCCGGCCAGCAGGCTGCCAAACGGGGCCATGCCGACGAAGGCCATCGTATAGTAGCTCATCACGCGCCCGCGCTTGTCTTCAGGGACGATGGTCTGGATGACCGTGTTGCTGCCGGCCATGCCCTGCATCATGCCCGCACCGGCCACCAGCAGCATGATCATCGAAAGCCAGAAGACCCGCGACAATCCAAAGCCAATCAGGCCCAAGCCAAATACGGCCGCGGCGATGGGAATCATCTTCACCAACCCGCGCACGCTCTTGCGCGCGGCAAGCGAGAGTGCCGAAACCAACGCACCCACGCCCATTGCACCCATGAGGAAGCCAAGCGTATGCGGGCCGCCATGCAGGACCCTGGCGGCGAAGATGGGCATGAGCACCACAAACGGCATACCCATCAGGCTGACCACGGCAAACAGCAGCAGAATTGTGCGGACGGGCAGAAACTCCGACACATAGATCCAGCCGACCTTCAACTCGGTCAGCGTCGAGGTGACCTTTCGCTTGGCCGCGGCGGCAGGAAGCCGCATCAGCAGGAGCGAGGCAATGACGGCCAGATAACTGATGCCATCGACGAGAAAGCACCAGCCCTCGCTGGAGACAGCGATCAACATCCCGGCCAGCGAAGGACCTACCAGACGCGCCATGTTGACCATGGAGGAGTTGATGGCAATGGCGTTGGAGAGGTCGCGCCGGTCCTCGACCATCTGCACCATGAAGGCCTGGCGGCCGGGCATGTCGAACGCATTGACGATGCCCTGCATCACGCTGAGAGCCAGCAGCCAGTGGATCGTGATGTGGTGGGAGAGGGTGAGAGCCGCCAGCGCCAGCGACTGGACCATGGATAAGGTCTGCGTCCAGACCAGGACCTGGCGGCGGTCGAGCCGGTCTACCCATACGCCGGCGAAGGGCGCAAACAGAAAGGTGGGAATTTGACCGGCAAAGCTGATTGTGCCCAGCAGCAGCGCCGATCCGGTGAGCCTGTAAACCAGCCAACTGGTGGCGATGCGGGTCATCCAGGTGCCGATGAGGGAGATGCTCTGGCCGCCGAAGAAGAGGCGGAAGTTGCGATGGCCGAGCGCACGCCATGCGTGGGAAGAGCCGCTGTAGACGCGCGGTTCCATTGCGGCCGAGACTTCGGCTGATTCCGCGCGGGTTGGTTCTTCTGTCTCGCTCAAGATTGGGTCCTCGGCCGCTTAATTGGGCAGACGTTACGGCACCATGCCCAGCTCGCGGAGCAGGAAGGCATAGTCGAAGGCGATCTCTTTCAGGTAGTCGTAGCGGCCGCTTGCGCCGCCGTGGCCGGCTTGCATGTTGGTGAGCAGCAGCAGCGGATTTTTGTCCGTCTTGAGGGTGCGGAGCTTGGCTACATACTTGGCCGGCTCCCAGTACATGACCTGGCTGTCGTGGAGGGATGTCTTGACTAACATCGCCGGATAACTACCTGCCTGAATATTGTCATAGGGCGAATAGCTCAACATGTACTTGAAGTAATTCTCTTCGTTGGGATTGCCCCACTCCTCGTACTCGGGAACGGTGAGCGGGAGCGTGGCGTCGAGCATGGTGTTCATCACGTCAACAAATGGCACGTGGGAGACGACGGCGCGGAACAGGTCGGGGCGCATGTTGGCTACCGCGCCCATCAATAGACCTCCAGCGGAGCCGCCTTCGATGGCCACCCGCGCCGGGTCGCCATAGCCCGTGGATGTCAGGTGTTCGACGGCGGCGATGAAGTCCGTGAAGGTGTTGCGCTTGACGAGCATCTTGCCGGCGTCGTGCCAGGGCTTGCCCAGATCGCCTCCGCCGCGGATGTGGGCGTAGGCGATGACGACGCCGCGATCGAGCAAACTGAGACGGTTGGAACTGAAACCGAGGGGAAGCGCGTAACCATAGGATCCGTAGCCGTAGACGTACAACGGATTGCGGCCTGACTCGCGCATGTCTTTGCGGTAGACCAGAGAGACGGGAACCTTGACGCCGTCCGGCGCAACGGCATGGACGCGCTCGCTGGCATACAGGGTACGGTCGAAGCCGCCGGGAATCTCAAGCTGCTTGAGCAAGGTGGCGTCGCCGGTGGTTACGTGGTACTCGTAGACCGAACTGGGCGTGACCAGGGACTGGTAGGCGTAGCGGAATGTGGTTGTATCGAAGACGCGGTTGACGTGCGGGTGGGCGTTGTAGGCCGGCTCGGGGAAGGCAATTTCGCCGGCAGGGACAGCTTCAGGACCGGATTCGGCTTCAGCGCCCGTGAAGCGCCAAATGCGCAGCCGGGGCAGGCCGTCTTCGCGCTCGCAGGCCACAAAAAAGCCGGCGAACAGATCCACATCCTCGAGCATGACGCCGTCGCGGTGAGGAATGCGCTCGGTCCAGCGGTCGCGGCCCGGCGTGGCTACCGGTGCGGTAATCAGGCGGAAATTCCTTCCCCGATCGTTGGTGCGGATGAACCACAGGCCGTTGCGATGGTCGATGGAGTATTCATGCTCGTCCTGGCGGGGACTGATGAGGGTGAAAGCGCCTTCAGGGTCGTTTGCCGCCAACACGCGGGATTCGCTGGTGGTGTGGCTGGCCGATTCAAGGACCAGAAATTTGCCGTCACGCGTACGGCCGGCGCCCAGGTTGAAGCGCTCATCGTCGTCCTGGAAGACCAGCTCGTCCGCAGCGTGCGGTGTGCCCCGCATGTGGCGCCAAAGCTGGTACTGGCGCTTCTGCTCTTCGTCCTCGACCGTATAGAAAAGTGTGCAATTGTCCGCGGCCCAGACAGCGGAACCGACACGTTCCACTTCGCCGGGCAAGGTCTCGCCGGTGGTCAGGTCCTTGATGTGCAGCGCGTATTGGCGGAAGCCGGTGAGGTCAGTGGTGTAGGCCAGCCAGCGGCCATCGCCGGTGATGTCCGTGGCGCCGATGGAGAAGAAGGCGTGGCCCTGGGCTAGTTGGTTGCCGTCGAGGATCACTTGCTCCGGCGTGTCCTCAGTTGCGTTGGGGGAGCCATGCGTGCGGCAGTGAATCGCGTATTGGCGGCCCTCTTCGGTGCGCGTGTAGTACCACCAGGCGCCGTCGCGGAAGGGCACGGAAACGTCGGTCTGCTTTACGTGCGAGAGCATCTCCCGGTAAAGGTCCTCGCGGAGGCCGGCGAGCGGGGCCATAAGGGCTTCGGCGCAGGCGTTTTCGGCCTCGAGGTAGACGGTGACCTCGGGGTCTTGCTTGTCGCGCAGCCATGCGTAGTCGTCGGTGAGGACCGTGCCATGCAGGTGGGTCTCAGTGTGTTGCTTGCGGGCGGTTGGAGGAGGGAGGGGCTGGCTCTCAGTCATTTGTTTCCAGTGTAGTGCAGAGGCAGCCTCTAGCTTCTAGCTCTGCCTGCGCTTGACCAATTTGAGTGGCGAACGGATCGAGCTCACCCTGGGAATAGGAGCTAAAAGCTGGAAGCTGGAGGCTAGAAGCCAGGCGGCGGTGGAACCTTTGGGCCTCCGTCCGCGTACAATGGAGAGCGATGAAGGGCTTTCGCCGCACATATTTGCCCGCTTTCCGGCTCCTGTTGGCCGTACTGTTGGGATTTTCCGCTTCGGCTGCACTGGCCGAGCGGGTTGAAGACCTGCCCCAACCCACCGATTACGTGAGCGATTACGCCCACGTGCTTTCGGCGGAGACCGTTGCGCGGCTTGACCGCATTTGCGGCCAACTGGACCACTCCGCGGCCAACTCGCAGTTGGCGATCGTGACCGTCCCGACCATGGATGGGGACGACGCGGCGGACTACGCCAACCGGCTCGAAGACAAGTGGAAGATGGGCAAGAAGGGGTCGGACCGCGGCGTACTGTTTCTGCTTGCCGTGAACGAACACAAGTACCGGATCGACGTGGGTTACGGGTTGGAAGGCATCCTGCCCGACGGCAAGGTGGGCGA
>PLFY01000214.1 GCA_003138365.1 Acidobacteriaceae bacterium | reverse complement strand
GAAGGACCTGCATTTGTTTTCCGTAAAACCCGGACTCACACGCTGCGACCCCGGTCACTAGCCGCCACTCGCTCCATCGTTTACCCTCAAAGGTTCCATCCACGATGACCACCGCCGCCGCCCAAGCCCGTTACCCGCTCACCCAGGGCGTGAACCCGTGGCTGGTCACCGCCTCCGTCATGCTCCCCACCTTCATGGAGGTGCTGGACACCGCTATCGCCTCCGTGGCCCTGCCTTACATCGCCGGCTCGCTCAGTGCATCCAACTCTGAAGCGACATGGGTTCTGACAAGTTACCTTGTCGCCAACGCCGTCATCCTGCCCGCCTCCAACTGGTTTGCCCGCCGCTTCGGCCGCAAGCGCTTTCTGCTCTTCTGCGTCATCGTCTTCACCGTCGCCTCTTTCTTCTGCGGCGCCGCACCCTCCCTCGGCGTCATCCTCCTCGCCCGCGTCCTTCAGGGAGCAGGCGGCGGAGCCCTGCAGCCCCTCTCGCAATCCATCCTGCTGGAAAGTTTCCCTGTCGCCAAGCGTTCCATGGCCATGGCCGCCTATGGCCTCGGCATCGTCGTCGCCCCCGTACTGGGACCCACCCTCGGCGGCTGGCTGACTGACACTTTTTCCTGGCGCTACGCCTTCTATATCAATATTCCCGTCGGCCTTCTCGCCGTCTTCATGATCGCCCGGTTCATCCACGACCCGCCCTACATCAAGAACGCCAAGGTCGGCGCGTTCGACAACATCGGCTTCGGCCTGCTCATCGTCTGGACCGGCTGCCTCCAGATCGTTTTAGACAAGGGCCAGGAAGACGACTGGTTTGGCGCGCTTTGGGTTCGGTGCGCGGTCACGGCGCTGGTTCTCGCACTCATCGGATGGATATGGCACTCCTGGACCCATCCCAAAGGACTCGTCGACCTGCACATCCTGAAGAACCGCAACTTCCGCACCGGTTGCTTCCTCATCGCCCTGCTCGGCATGTGCATCTACATCACCATCGCCATTCTGCCTCTCTACTATCAGGAGGTCCTTGGCTACACCGCCTTCACCGCCGGCCTGGTCGTCGGACCTCGCGGCATTGGCTCGTTCGTCGGCTCGCCCATCATCGGCTTTCTCGGCTCCCGCATGGACCCGCGCAAGCTGCTCTGCGCCGGCTTCCTCGGCTTCGCTGTCTGCGCACTGGTCTTTGGCACCGTGAATCTCTCCATCGGTCCATACACCCTGCTCATTCCCATCACCCTCACCGGATTCGCTCTCAGCTTTGTCTTTGTCCCCCTGGCCACCATGAGCACCTCCACGCTCACCCGCGACGAGATGGGCAACGCCACCGGCCTGTTCAACATGCTGAGAAACATTGGCGGGTCGATCGGGATTGCCATGGCCACTACTGCCCTCATTCGCCGCTCCGCCCTCCACCAGAACGAACTCGGCGCAAACCTCTCCCCCAACAGCTACATGCTCCAGCAAAAGTCAGCCCTCATCGCCGGCTATCTGGCCCACCGCATCGGTCCCGCCCAGGCGCGTCCCGGCTCCTTAGGCTTGCTCTATGGATTAATGCAGCAGCAATCCGCCCTGATGGCTTACGTTGACGTATTCCGCTGGACCGCCGTGCTAGCCTTCTTCTGCGCCGCCGCCGTCTGGCTCTTCAAAAAGCCAATCAAGAACGCGCCACCCCCAACCGGCATGCATTGATAGCCGTTTCCTGAATATGGGCGGTCATCCTGAGCGAAGCGCACTTCAGCGGAGTCGAAGGACCTGCATTTGCTTTTCGTTTTGTACTTGATCTTGCTTTTGATTCTTCCTTTATTCTTCTCAACACACAACAGCTCACATCCGTGACTCATCTTCCGTGCTATATTCATCCCACTCCAGAAACACGAGCATGAAATCCAAAGTTTGCTTACTCATCTTCCTACTCGCCCCGTTTGCTCATGCGGACCAGCCCTGCCCGCAACCAGACCTGCACACCGCCGCCCAACAGGTAAAAGCCGTCCGAGCGCAGCTTCTCGCCTTCAAGGTCCAGAGCGAACAGGACGAAGCTGTACCGGAGTCTCTGCAAGCACAGATTCGCAAATTCAAGGACTCACTTGGATCGCTCGCCGACGCCGAGCTTCGATGTGTACCCCCCAACGCAGATCCGAAGATCATCGAAGCGAGACTCGCGAAACTCCTCGGTGCCAATAAGCCCGTAAAGGAGGAGGTCTACGACCCAAAAAAGCCGCCTCAACTCGACCACATCTACGGCGACGGAATAACCGTAAAGGTGACCACACCAACTAAGTCGCCGCATTTGTTTGTTGTCGAATTCCGCTTCGACATTGCCTGCAGCTTCGATTCAGTCTTGCTTGTGTACGAACCTCGCGAAGGTCATTGGCAGCAATCTCTCCGCTGGCAAAGTGGCAACTACGACGATGTATCCGGCGCCTTCGGCGACTTCTTTCAATATCAAGTTCTACAGCAAAAAAACTCCGCCGGTTGGCTGCTCGTCGCTGGACACGGCAATCCGTGGTGTAGCTCCAATATGAGCGGCTTTGGGGTTGACGTGCTCCAACCAGTTCAAAGCGCCAGGCCCCGCGCTCTGTTTCACAAGGACATTACATATTCCAGGGCCACCGATCCCGTCATGAAGCAGACGACGGACGGGTTTGAGCTGCGCATGGAGGTCTATACACCGGACACGACCCTTATCACGCGCCCCGGAATCTACCGTTACCGCGTCACTGCAACTGAGTTCGAGCGCGTTCAGCCTATCGCCCTCAACGGACGCGACTTCGTCGATGAGTGGCTGCAATCCCCTTGGAGCGACTCGAAGAACTGGAGCGCAACCACGGGTCTGCCGCAGCTCGAAGCAGTCCACCCGAAATTCGAGTTTCTGGAGGATCCCAAAACCAAAGACTGGCCGTCGTTTACCTACGGCCCGGTCCGCACCTGCTCCGATTCCAAAGCGCATTTTCAAGTCGAACTCGACGAAGAGTGGTTTGAAAATCAGAAAACCCGCCCAGACAAGCCCACCTACTTCCAGATTCAGACCGGAATCAACTCCTTCACCATGCTCTCCGCCTCAGCCCAGCCCGACCCCCATTGCACCGGCCCTGACATCATGCCCAAGCAATGATGGAGATTCTACGCCGGGCCGCCGAGCAAGCCCTCACTGACAAGTGTGATAGTATCCAGCACCCGATCCAGCATGAAATCCACGAATGACCGGTAGTTCCCGCCGTCAGCGGACTCCAGCGCATCCAAATAGGTTCCCTTATGCTCTGAGAGAATTACGATCGGCATTGAAATAGCTCGATAAGTGAACGCAGACGCCAGCGCGCGAGCCACGCGGCCATTTCCGTCCGCAAATGGATGAATGACCACCAATCCGTAGTGTGCGTATGCAGCCTGAAGAACCGGATGCGTCGCCAAGAATGCGTCACTGCGCATTTCGCCGACCAGCCGAGCCATCTCCGCTGGCGTTACGTCCACGGGCGCATAAGAATGGTCCACTCCGTCTCTCGTTCGCACGTGATTGGGCAATACCTTATATCTCCCTTTCGTAAAAGTCTGCTCCTGCGGTCCAACTGCTGTCATGACCCGATAAGTCGCCTGCGCTCGGCAGACCTCCTCATGCAGTACGCGAATGGCAGCCTCGGAGATCGGCTCAGCTTTCGTGGCAAGATCGAGCACATAGTCGTAAGCGTGCAGTTGCGCCTCAAAGAGCGGACGAACATTCTCGCCCTTCTTAGCTAGCTCTACCTCCCACGCCGCTGTTTCGAACGCGACTGTATAGGTAAAACCGCGATCGACCTCATACAGCCCTTCGATTGCTCCCGTATCAAGCGCCGCAGCCCGCTTCGCAATCTCGCGTGCCCGGCTCAACACATCAGGAGAGAGGCTGGCTTTATCTTTCAGCGACGCGTTGTATCGATCCCACCGGACCGTATCGACCGAAGTCCGCGAAGCCCACTCCGCAAACGTAGGAAACGGCTTATAAGCCGCATCGAGAACGTGAATATTGGTTTCCGGATCGCTCATCGTGACGCCCAACCTTCCCATCAGCCCGATAATAGCGCAGCATACGAAACACCCTACGGCGCATCACCGAACACCCGCACCCCCGCCGCCCTGGCCGCCTCAGCCAGCTTACGGTCAAATGTCGCCAACACGGCGGCCCGCCGCATCGTCAGTTCCAGATAAGTCGCGTCGTAGGCGGTGAGGTTGTGCATACGGCCAAGCAGAATGGACTCTGTCAGGGTCAAAGCCGGCGGGACCGGATCTTGAGCAATTCCCCAGAACGACAGACTGGACAGAAAACTTGCTGAGTCCTGCGCAGTGATCACTCGTTGGCGCTCGGCCAGCAGAAGCGCGTTTCCCACCTCCGGATACCAGAGAGCCGGAACCATCGCGCCCGAGCCGCGCACCTCCTTCAGTGCTTCACGCGCCAACTCCGCCTCACCCAGGTCTTTCCGAACCAAAAGCCAAGCCAGCGACATAGACGCATCGAGGACCAGGGTCACGGCCGCCCTTCCTCAATCCACGCCCGGATGGTTTCGTGAGAGACGCCCTTGATGCGCGGATTCCTCAGCCGCTGATAGGCTGCTTCAATCTCCTCTGCAGACCGGACAGGGCGGGCCGGCTGGACAGGAACCACCTCCGCGGCGGCGCGCCCGCGAACAGTAATCGTGAAGCGCTCGCCCGCCTCGACCAAACGCACAATTTCAGACAGCCTGGTCTTTGCCTCGAAAATCCCAATCGTAGAAGTCCCAACCGTAGCCATCGTCTCCTCCGTCAAACCGCCGATCCAACCAACTAGTTCACCAACTAGTTTACTCCTGTTCCATATCTATTTTCACCAATTCTCTGTCGCGATTCCCCCGGCTCACCCCACCAGCCCCACAAATCTCCGCAATCCCTCGTCATACTCCTCAATCCGTCCGCTCAAAATGTCGTAATACCACCCATGCACTGTCAGCCGCCCTTCCTTCACCGCCCGCACCACCGCCGGCTGCGCCTTCAGGTTCAGCCACTGCGCCACCACGTTCCCCCGAATCAGCGACGCCAGTTCCGCGTGTTCCCCATCCGCGGGATTCAACGGCTGCCGGTGCGCAAACGCCGCATCCACGTGGCTCAGCCACCGCCGCGCCTTGGGCATTCTCTCCAACCCCTCCTGGTCCAGAGCAGCCTTCAGCGCCCCGCAGTCCGAGTGCCCGCACAAAATCGCGCTCTTCACCTTCAGCACCTCGATCGCATATTCGATCGTCGCCGTCACACCGTCCACATCCTGGCTGGTAATCGGAACCACATTGCCCGCATTCCGCGTAATAAACAAGTCTCCCGGCCCCGTCCCCAGAATCAGGTCCGGCAGCACCCGCGAGTCCGAGCAGGTAATAAACAGCCACTCCGGCGACTGCCCCTCCGCCAGCAAGTGAAACTGGGCCCGCCTGCCCGGAAAAACCTCCGCCAGAAACCGCTTATGACCCTCAATCAATCGATCCATCCAACCCCCCAAATCCCGCCATCTTTGCAGGCTTGCCATCCAGCCCGCCTCTGCCAGCCTAGCGCACCCACGAACGAACTGGTACCGTATTCAGTGTCAGCCTCACCAGTCCGCAACACCCCGCAGGAGATATTCGCCGATGAAGCACAATCTGAAGATTCTCAATTCTCCGATCCTATCCGCACTCTTCCTCCTTTGCCTCGCAACCGCGCCCGCGATTGCCCAATCCATCGCCTCCCTCGACCCCGCCCTCCAATCCCGCATAGACCGCATCGCCCAGCAGGTCCTCGACCAGACCGGCGCCCCCTCCGCCTCCGTCGCCATCGTCAAAGGCGGCAAGCTCGTCTACACCCACGCCTACGGCAGCGCCCGCCTCGCCACCCCAACCTCACCCGCCGTCCCCGCCACGCCTCAGATGCGTTACTCCATCGGCTCCATCTCCAAGCAGTTCACCGCCGCCGCCATCCTGCTCCTCCAGGCAGAAGGCAAGCTCACCCTCGACGACCCGGTCGGCAAGTACGTCCCCGGCCTCACCCGCGGCGACGAAGTCACCATCCGCCAAATCCTCTCCCACACCTCCGGCTATCAGGACTACTGGCCCGAGGACTACGTCATGACCCCCATGCTCGTCCCCGAATCCCCCCAGCAGATCCTCGATACCTGGGCTAAAAAGCCGCTCGACTTCGAGCCCGGAACCCAATGGCAGTACTCCAACACCAACTTCGTCATCGCCGGCCGCATCGTCGAGCAGATCACCGGCCACCCGCTCATGGACCTCCTCACCACCCGCATCTTTCGCCCCCTCGGCATGACCTCTGTCTGGAACTCCGACGAAGCCAAACTCACTTCGGTTGACGCCACACCCTACTATCGCCACGCTCTCGGCCCCCTCCGCGTCGCCCCCAAAGAGGGCCGCGGATGGGTGTTTGCCGCCGGTGAGCTGGCCATGACCGCACACGACCTCGCCCTCTGGGATGAGAGCCTGATCGCCCAGTCCATCCTCAAGCCCGACAGCTACAAACAGATGTTCACCGAAATCAAACTGAAAGACGGCAAGGGAACCCATTACGGCCTCGGCGTCGAGGTCATGGACCGCAACGGCCACCGGTCCATTGAGCATAGTGGAGAAGTCTCCGGCTTCGTCTCCGACAACGAAGTCCTGGTCGACGACGGCGTCGCCGTAGCCGTCCTCACCAACCAGGATGCAGTCGGCGCTGCCTCTGCCATCGCCCGCCTCGCCGCTCCTGCAGTCCTCGCCGTCCCAGCCACTCCCGCCGAAATCCAGGCCGTCGCCATCTACCACGATCTCCAACAGGGCCGCATCGACCGCACCCTGCTCGCTCCCAACCTCAGCGACTACTTCACGCCGGAAGCGGTTGCCGACTTCCAATCCAGTCTTGCGCCATTGGGTGAGCCGCTCACCTTCCACCAGTCCGCCGAGCAATTGCGCGGCGGCATGACCTTCCGCGCCTTCCAGATCGTCTACCCCGGCAAGCGCCTCACCCTGACCACCTACACCTACCCCGACGGCAAACTCGAGCAGTACCTCATCGCCCCGGCGGAATAGCGCGCGGGGAAACTCTACGAATCCTGCCGCTCGCGCTCCCACTGGTCTCTGCGTTCGCGATCAAGGCGATCCTCGCCATCCTCTTTCTCTTCCAACTCGCGCCGCTTCTCGCGTTCTTCGCGCTCTTCGCGACCATCGCTCATATCTCACTCCCTTTCTTGAGTGTAAGAGGCTTGGCGCGCGAGCGCCGTCTGCCCCACCGCAGGTGCGGTCGCGATACACTGAACTAGACCTATGTTTGAAAACCTCACAGACAAACTCCAGCGCGCCTTCAAAACCCTTCGCGGCCAGGGCACGCTCACTGAAGAGAACATCGCCGAGGCCCTGCGCGAAATCCGCGTAGCCTTGCTCGAAGCCGACGTCAACCTCAACGTCGCCCGCGACCTCATCGAGCAGATCCGCATCAAAGCCGTCGGCACTGAGGTCCTCACCGCGCTCTCGCCCTCCGAGCAGGTCATCAAGATCGTTCGCGACGAGCTGATCACCCTCCTCGGCAAAGACACCGCCCGCTTCAAATTTGCCTCGCAGCCGCCCTCCGTCATTCTCATGGCCGGCCTGCAGGGCTCCGGCAAAACCACCACCAGCGGCAAGCTCGCCGCCTGGCTCAAAAAGGGTGGTCACCGCCCCATGCTCGTCTCGGTCGACGTCTATCGTCCCGCCGCCCGCGAGCAGCTCAAAGTTGTCGCAAAATCCATTGAGGCCAAACTCTACGAAGGCGATCAGAAAGGCGAACCCGCCGGCCCTGACCTGGTCGTCCGTCTCGCCAAGGAAGCCCTCCGCGAAGCCCGCATCATGGGCTGCGACACCCTCATCGTCGATACCGCCGGCCGCCTTCACATCGACGAAGCGTTGATGGATGAAATGGCCTGCCTCAAGAAGCTCCTCAACCCGTCAGAAATCCTCTTCATCGCCGACGCCATGACCGGCCAGGACGCCGTCAATTCCGCCGCCGACTTCCACAAGCGCCTCGGCCTGACTGGTGTGATCCTGACGAAAATGGACGGCGACGCCCGCGGCGGCGCAGCCCTCTCCATCCGTCACGTCACCGGCCAGCCCATCAAGTTCCTGGGCGTAGGCGAGAAGCCCGACGCCTTCGAGCCTTTCCATCCCGACCGCATTGTCGGCCGCATCCTCGGCATGGGCGACATGATGTCGCTCATCGAGAAGGCCGAATCCACCCTCGACCGCAAAAAGTCCGAGGAGTTCGCCAAAAAAGCTCTCCTCGGCGACGGCTTCACCCTCGAAGACTTCCGCGACCAGTTGCGCCAGATCAAGAAGCTGGGCTCTATGGAGAGCATCCTCAAAATGCTCCCCTCCGTCGGCCCATTCGCCGGCATGCAGCAAGCCGCCAGCAACGTCGACGAAAAGCAATTCGCGCGCCTCGAAGCCATCATCGACTCCATGACCCCCTACGAGCGCCGCAACCACGAAATCATCAGCGGCAGCCGCCGCAAACGCATCGCCGCCGGCTCCGGCACGCAGGTCCAGGATGTAAACCAGCTCCTCCGCCAATACGCCCAGATGGCCAAAATGTTCAAGCAAATGGGCAAAGGCGGCCTAGCCAGAAACATGATGCGCGGCGGCCTGAGCGGCATGGGCATGAACCCCAAACAGCGCTTCGGGAGATAGAATCTTTAAATAGTAAGTCTGTCATCCTGAGCAAAGCCGAAGGACCTGCGGTTGCCTTTACGGAAGAAAGGAGGACGTGATGCGCAAGCTGACAGTCAAGAACTTCTCGGTCATCAAAGAAGCCGAACTAGAGTTCGGCAAGATCACCGTCCTCATTGGCCCCCAATCCAGCGGCAAAAGCCTCTTGTGCAAGCTGGCGTATTTCTTCGAGCAGCGAGTCTCCGAACTAGTCTTCGACGGCGCGAAAAGTCAAGCATCGCTCTATGACACGGAAGAGCAGATCATCAGGAGTTTTCTCTCGTATTTCCCCGAAGATGATATTCGACAGAAGAGATTCCGCATTCAATATCAAATGGATGCTTCATTTTCCATATCAATCGGAATGAGTGATGCGTTTCCGTCGCCCTATCTTGAGTGGAAGGATGGAGATTTTATCTATTCCTTTAAGAACTGGCAGGCGAACGATCCCAAGAGGCCACCGAGCTTCGATAGCGATAGGCGTCGCAAATTTATGTCTGGCGCCGATTTTGGACCATTGCCGATCGAGAGCGATTCCGTCTATATCCCCACAGGAAGAGCCTTCTTTTCAACGCCGAATAAGGGCTTCGCCACTTTATCCACAAAGAATCTGGATTGGATTACCAATCGTTTTGCGACCGAATTCGACGCAGATTATCGTGATTTGCGCGAATCCTATCAAACGAACCGCGTACACTTGCGCGATGTTGGTTCTTCCTCCGTGGAAATTCTGAAGGGAAGAGTAGTGAATGAAGATAGTCGGCTTCTCTTCGAATCTACTCAAGACGGAAGGAAGCGGCCATTTGAGATTCTTTCTTCTGGCACCTTGGAGTTGTTGCCGATCCTTAACATCCTTGCACAGGTTGCGATGACGACAGGCGATCCTATTCATCCAAAGATGCCATCCCCTGCGATTGGAATGATCTTTGCGGAGGAACCCGAATTGAGCGTGTTCCCGGAAACGCAGTATCAAATCACCAGACTGATCGCGTTGCTCGCGAAGTCTGAATTGCTTTGGAAGTGCTACGCCATCACCACCCACAGCCCCTACATCCTCACTGCATTCGGCAACCTTTTGAAAGCCGGAAAAGTTGGCGCACAAAGCCCGGAACACCACGCCGCTGTCGAGAAGACCCCTCTGTGCCAACATGAGTG
>PLFY01000083.1 GCA_003138365.1 Acidobacteriaceae bacterium | reverse complement strand
ACATCTTCATCCGGTCACGAACCGAGTTCTACTCTAGTAAACCGATAAAGCTGGCCAACCGGCCCCTTCATCTAGTAGAGTTCCTACCGGTTGCCTTTTTCCCGTCTCGTGAGCCTTGTCAATCTTTCCCGCGCCCACGAAACCTGCCGGAAAAACGCCAGTCCACTCGGTTGCGCCTCAATTTGGCCGCCGCCTTCGGAGGAATCAATCCATGTCGCTTCGCCGCTGGCTTTTTTTACCGCTTGCATTGGCCGTCATTACCCCTTTCGCCTTCCCGCAGCAAATCCCCTACCTCGATCCCAAGCTCTCCCCGCCGGAGCGTGCCCACGATCTGGTCGGCCGCATGACACTCGATGAAAAGGCCAACCAGCTTGAAGACTGGGCCACCTCCATTCCGCGCCTCGGCGTTCCCGACTACCAGACCTGGAACGAAGCCCTGCATGGCGTCGCCCGCGCCGGCTACTCCACCGTCTTTCCCCAGGCCATCGGCATGGCCGCCACATGGGATCCATCGATCGTCCACGCCATGGGCAACGTCATCTCCACCGAGGCCCGCGCCAAATACAACCAGGCCCAGCGCCAGGGCAATCACCGCATCTTCTACGGCCTCACCTTCTGGTCGCCCAACATCAACATCTTCCGCGATCCGCGCTGGGGACGCGGCCAGGAAACCTACGGCGAGGACCCTTTCCTCACCGCCAAGCTCGGCGTAGCCTTTGTCACCGGCGTGCAAGGCGGCGACCTAGACCACCTCCGCGCCGTCGCCACCAGCAAGCACTTTGCCGTCCACAGCGGACCTGAGCCCATGCGCCACGGCTTCAACGTGGACCCCAGCCCACGCGACCTGGAAGAAACCTACTTGCCAGCCTTCCGCGCCACCGTCACTGAAGGCCATGTGCAGTCGGTCATGTGCGCTTATAGCTCCATCGATGAATGGCCAGCCTGCACCAACAAGATGCTGCTCAAGGACCACCTCCGCGACGCCTGGGGATTCAAAGGCTTCGTCGTCTCCGACTGCGGCGCCATTGTCGACGTCAACCTGGGTCACAAGAAGACCGCCGACATCACCCATTCCGCCGCGCTCGCCCTTGAGGCCGGCACAGACCTCTCCTGCAGCATCTGGACCCCCGGCTTCAACACCCTCGCCAACGCGGTTCGCCAAAAGCTGGTCTCAGAGGATCTGCTCACCCAGGCCGCCGAGCGCCTTTACACGGCACGCTTCCAACTCGGCCTATTTGACCCGCAAGGCTCTACGCTCGATCGGATCCCATTCGCTGCCGTAGCATCCATCCCCAACCGCCAAACCTCCCTCAGAGCAGCCGAAGAAAGCATCGTTCTGCTCAAGAACTCAGGTGTTCTGCCCCTGAAAGGCGAACCCGGCCACATCGCCGTCATCGGGCCCACGGCTGACCTCTTGCCGTCCATTCTGGGCAACTATGTTGGCACCCCCGTCCACCCAGTCACGCCGCTGGACGGCATCTTCCAGCAGTTCCGCAGCTCCCCCATCCTCTACGCGCAGGGCTCCACGCTTGCTGATGGAGTAGGCGTGCCCGTTCCCCGCACCGCCTTCGGCCTCAATCAGGGTCTAAAGACTGAGTTCTTCGCCACGCCCGACTGGACCGGCCGTCCCGTCGTCACGTTGACGCAGCCCATCATTCAGGCCGATTGGGAGAACGCTTTGCCCGTTCCGCAGCTTGAGACATACAACTATTCCGTCCGCTGGAGCGGTTCGATCACCGTCCCCGCGCCGGGCCACTATGTCTTCTCTCTTGAGGCTGGCGACAGCTTCCCTTACTCGCCAGTCGAAAGCTACCGCTTCATCCTCGACGGCAAGGTCCTCTCCGAAGGCAGCCTGCGCCAGGCAGGCGACCTGTCTGCATTGGGCAATTTCCATACCGAGCCCGGCGCATCGCCCAGCGCGCCGCCACTCATGCAATTTCCCAAGATCCCCTCCATTCCAGTCGACTTCACTGACACCAATCCCCACGATATCCGCATCGAGTACTCACACTCCGGCGATCGGTTCGGAGGCGGCCTCACTCTCAAGTGGGAAGCCCCCGCCCAGGCCCAACTGGACGAAGCTGTTGCCCGCGCCAAGGAATCCGATGTCGTCGTCGCCTTTGTCGGCCTTTCCCCGCAGCTTGAAGGCGAAGAAATGCGCATCAAGATCGACGGCTTTGACGGCGGCGACCGCACCAGCCTCGACCTGCCCGCCCCCCAACAAAAGCTCCTTGAGGCCGTGGCCGCAACCGGCAAGCCGCTCATCGTGGTTCTGCAGAGCGGCAGCGCCGTCAGCCTCAAATGGGCCAACGACCACGCCGCTGCCATTCTTGAAGCCTGGTATCCCGGCGTCGCGGGCGGCGTGGCTATTGCCCACACCCTCTCCGGCCTCAACAACCCTTCCGGCCGCCTGCCCATCACCTTCTACGCCAGCCTCGACGGCCTCCCACCCTTCCCCGACTATGCAATGAAAGGCCGCACCTACCGCTATTTCTCCGGCAAGCCCTTGTGGGGATTCGGCTACGGCCTCAGCTACACCACATTCAAATACGGCCCCGTCAAATTATCCACCGATAACATCAAGGCCCCGGAACTCCTCACCTCGCCACTCACCGCAACCGTCTCCATCACCAACACCGGCGCAGTCCCCGGCGACGAAGTCGTCGAAGCCTACCTGAAGACCCCGCAACCCGCCGGCCCCATCCGCTCTCTGGTCGGCTTTCAGCGCGTCAACCTGGAACCGGGAGCCAGCCGCGATGTCACCATCGCCATCGATCCCCGCAGCCTTTCAAGTGTCGACGAAAAAGGCAACCGCGCCATTTTGGAAGGCAAGTACGAGCTGACCCTTGGCAGCGCCCAACCCCAGGACACCGAAGCCAAATCCGGAGCCGATTTCACCATCACCGGGTCCCAGCCCCTGCCAAAATAACTCTGCTTGCTGCGCGGGCGGACTCGAACAGAGTCTGCCCATGTCTGCGGAATTCGATAAACTCAAAGTGACCGCAAATCACTTGGAGCCCTCTTGCCCACCCAGCCCGAAGAACGCATCGTTCGCCCCGCTCGCAACGTCCACGGAAGCCTTCGTCTGCCCGGCGACAAGTCCATTAGCCACCGGTACGGCATGTTGGCCGCATTTGCTGAAGGCGTCTCCCGCTTCACCAACTTCTCCACCGGCGCTGACTGTGCCTCGACCCTTTCCTGCATGGAATCTCTTGGCGCTAAAATAAACAGAATCAATAATGAAGCGGTCGAAATTACTGGCGTCGCCGGCTGCGTAACTCCGTCCAACCACTCCCTTGACTGTGGCAACTCCGGCTCAACCATGCGCATGGTCTCTGGCCTCCTGGCGCCTCAGCAGGGCGATTTCACCCTGGTCGGAGACGCCTCGCTCTCGCGCCGTCCCATGGAGCGCATCCGCAAGCCCCTTGAAGCCATGGGCGCACGCTTCACCCTCACCGACGGCCACGCACCCCTGATGATCCACGGGAGCCCACTCCATCCCATCGACTACACAACGCCCGTTCCCAGTGCCCAGGTAAAAACCTGTGTCCTACTCGCCGGCCTTCAAACCACTGGAACCACAACAGTTAGAGAGGCAGTTCGCACCCGAGACCACAGCGAACTGGCCTTGAGAGCCTTTGGCGCTACCCTCACCCGCACCATCGATTCAGTCTCCATCTCCGGCCCTCAATCCCTCCACGCCATCGATGCTGCCGTCCCCGGAGACATCTCCTCCGCCGCCTTCTTTCTCTGCGCCGCGGCGCTGTTTCCCGGCTCTGCCCTTCTGCTTGATTCACTGGGACTTAATCCAACACGTGCCACGTTGCTGGATGTGCTCACCGCGCTGGGCGCACACATCGCCGTCCTCAATCTTGAAGAAAAGAATGCCGAATTGGTGGGCACAGTCCAAATCTCTTCCCCGCCTGAAGGCCTTGGATCCACCGCCGTGAGCGGAGCCCTGGCCGCTCAGCTCATTGACGAGCTCCCGGTGCTGGCAGCTATCGCTCCCTACACCAGCGGAGGAATCCGCATCCGCGATGCCAAGGAACTGCGCGTCAAGGAATCGGATCGCATCGACCTCATCGTAAAGAACTTGCGCGCCATGGGCGCTGAAGTCGCCGAGTTCGAGGATGGCGTAGACGTTCCCGGCGGCCAGACCCTCCACGGAGCGGCAATTGATTCAGGGGGTGACCACCGCATCGCTATGGCCTTCAGCGTCGCCGCCCTCCGCGCCAACGGCGAAACCGTAATAAAGGGTTCAGAATCAGCAGCTATTAGCTTCCCCGAGTTCTTCAATCTCCTCGACCTGGTCGCCGAGCGGTAAGGAAACTGTTTGGCATTCCAGTTGTAAATCGAAGATTCCGGAGCCAGCAGGGGACTTCAGCTGAAAGAGTGCGAATTTGCGAGGCCTGAAGGCCCGTGCTTGTACCGCCTCTTTAGAGCATTTTCAACTCAAGTG
>PLFY01000005.1 GCA_003138365.1 Acidobacteriaceae bacterium | reverse complement strand
AGTGCTTCGGGCTGTTGGCGTAAACGCGTTCACTGACGCCAAATCTTCACCCTTGATGCGCGCTATACCACTATATTGGTGATACACAGTATGCCGTCAGCACAAAGTGTCCCTAGCGGCGCGCAAACGCCAGAGAGCCTTTTACGCCAGAGGCTAATCGACAACGCCCGGGACGGTTGGACAAACCGTCTCATCGATCTCTCCCGGCGCAACAATCTTCTGTACTACAAACCAGTGAAAAGCGGAACCCTTGAACTGCCAATGGGCTCGAGGCTGTTGGAGTTCCTGAGTGACGGGGACCCAGTACAAATTAGTGAGCTTCTGGCAAGTGATCAGGAAAAGCACTCAGCAATCCGCAACATAGCCCGAAAAGGTCTCGAAAATCTCGAAGAAAAAGGCCTTTCCACGCTTTATCTCGCGCTCGGGAGGTGCACCTGGACTGCCGACGATGGCGGTAGGGATCCCATTGCTCTCATCCTCCTGGTTCCAATTCAATTGAAGCTCAAGGGACAAGACCTGGGGGCAACCGAAGTTCAATTAATCAGGGAAGCGGAGGTCAACCCCGTCCTTCTGCACGTTTTCGCCCGAGAACTCAATCTGCAGATCGCACCGGAAACAATTCTTAGTTTGTATAACCGCGGGGGTGACTCCGGCTTGAGCGAGGACGAAGCCGGGTTGGACGGAGTCCAGGGAACGGTATCCCTCCAATCCCTGCTGGAGCTCCTAAATGTCAAGGCAAGCAAACTCCCGGGGTTCAAAGCAGAGCCATTTGCCGTACTTGGAAACTTTTCTTTTCAAAAGCTGTCGATGGTCCGGGATCTCGAGAATCACAGGCTCGAACTTCTGACCAACGATGTCGTCGCAGCCATTGCCGGCGACACTGCATCAAGGCGTAAGCTGGGCGCCTCGCGGATCGAAACGGACCCCAGGGGCCTGGACAAGATTCCACCGGAAAATGAATTCGCCGTCGTAGAAGCAGACTCAAGCCAGCAATGTGCAATAGCCGGCATCGCTACCGGACAGAGTGCCGTCGTGCACGGTCCTCCAGGGACAGGGAAGAGCCAGACCATTACTAATCTGATCGCAACCCTGACAGCAAATGGGAAGACAGTTCTGTTCGTTGCAGAAAAGAGAGCCGCACTCGAAGTCGTAATGAACAGATTGACGGCAGTCAAACTCGACCACTTGGTAATTGACCTGCACGGGGCCGAGCAGACGCCAAAGAAGGTCATGGAGCGAGTCGCCAGGACTCTCAGCACCGTTCGAGATGCCGCCAGACCGGTCGCTGAGGTTGTCCATGAGCAGTTCGTTGACAGGCGAAACAGACTCAATCAGCACGACGCCAAAATGCATGCGACCCACGCACCTACGCAAATGACGGTGTACGCAATGCAGGGTGCACTCCTTCGGATTCCGTCCAATATCCGTTCAAACATCCGCTGGAGAGGTCCTGACCTGATGCAAATTGGACCCAAACAGGCGGAACGCATACTCGATCTAATCGGCGAGACGGCTGGCTTCGAAACGCTGTTCAACCGCACCGATCCTTCGCCATGGACTGGCATTGAACTGAAGGACGGTCGGGCTGTGCAGAATGCAGTCGACTTGGCTCAGCGTCTCAGCAACGAGACTGTGCCGAAGTTGAGGGAATCCATTGAGCGGGCGTCTATCGCCTCCGGTCTCCGTTCTCCGAAAACACTCGATGAAGTCAAGGAACTGTTGGCTCTCTTGGCGCAGACGGATCGAACTCTCTCCTTATATACCCCAGAGGTTTTCACAGAGGCAACACATCTAAAGGACGCGCTTCGACCTGGGCAAAGCGGCGGCCTCCAGGCTGCTTGGTTACGGCTCACGAATCGCGAATACAAATCTGCGCACAAGAGGGCGATCGCGCTACGCGAGTCAAAAAAGGCATCCGGGGCGGGCATATACCGGGAGCTGTCAGAAGCGAAATGGGCGCAAGAAAAGTGGCAGGAATTGTCCAGTTCGGGCTCGCATCCAAAGAGCAATGCAGAGTTGACTTCGCTCGACAACATCCATCAGGGCGTCAATGCCAACATTCATAGTCTTGAAACGATTTGTAAGGCAAAATTGCACGATCTGGAGCTCGCCCAATTGGCGGATCGGGTCTTGGCTTTCGCCTCCGACAACACAACGCCGTACCGCTTAAGTCGTCTTTACGAAATCGAGCAAGAGCTTTATTCGCTGGGGGTTCAACGCCTTGTCGATGAGATTCGGACCTCCCACAGACCGGCGGAACAATGGCGCGCACTGTTTCAATACGTCTGGATCAAATCAACGCTGGACTCGGCGGCAATCAACGACCCAAGCATTCTTGGTTTTGTGGGTTCAACGCATAACGGATATGTTGACGATTTCAAACGGCTAGACTCGACGCGGTTGCAGTTAGCTATTGACCGCGTCCGCCGTGCTCACGCGGAAAGAACAATAGCCGCGATGAACAAGTTTCCCGATCAAGAGACATTGATTCGCGGTGAAGCAGCGAAGACGCGTAGGCATAAACCGCTTCGCAAAATACTTACCGACGCGTTCGACGTGTTGACCGCAGTCTGCCCATGCTGGATGGCCAGCCCATTATCTGTCTGCCAGCTCATCACGGCAACCGGCAAGTTCGATTACGTGATCTTTGACGAGGCATCACAGGTCCTTCCAGAGGACGCTGTCCCGGCTATTCTTCGAGGAAACCATGTGATTGTTGCCGGCGACAGCAAGCAATTACCTCCCAGCGCTTTCTTCGCAGCGGCGGAAGAGGACGAAGAGGCGGACGGCGACGCAACCGCCTACGAGAGCCTGCTCGACATGATGATCCCCTTTGTCAGGGGATTCCACTTGAACTGGCATTATCGAAGCCGCGACGAATCACTAATCTCCTTCTCAAATCAGCATATCTACGATGACCGGCTTGTTACATTCCCAGGTCCGGGCGGGCACACCGCAATATCCCACATCTTTGTGGATCGCTTACCAAATGCCGACGGCCAGGAAGAGAGCTCAGCGGCGGAAGTTGAGAGGGTTGTCAAGCTAATCATTCATCATGCGCAAACCTCACCTGGGAGAACACTCGGCGTCATCGCCCCGGGGATTAAGCACGCCAACCGAATTCAGGCATACCTTGATCACGAGCTAGTCAATTATCCTCGCCTGGCAGAATTCTTTGACACAGCTAGGCCGGAGCGGTTCTTCATCAAGAATCTTGAACGAGTCCAAGGAGACGAGCGGGATGTCATCATTCTTTCGATTGGATATGGAAAAGATCGGGCAGGCAATCTTCCGCTTCGCTTCGGGCCAATCCTGGGTACAGGTGGTCGCCGTCGATTGAACGTTGCCGTGACTCGCGCAAAGGAGCAAATGATCGTCGTATCATCCTTCGTGTACAGCGACATCAACAGCACGCAGGTCAGACCGGGAACGGGCTTAGAGTTTCTGAAGAACTATCTGCAATACGCCAGTTCGGGCGGGAAGCTCCTTTCTCGCGGGGAGATTACCAACGAACCAATGAATGATTTCGAGGCGGACGTATACGAGGCCCTCAGCGCGAAAGGTGTTCGATTGGTTCCGCAAGTCGGGTGCTCGAATTTCAAGATTGACCTCGCTGCACTGCATCCTCAAGAGCCGGGGAAGTTTGTTTTGGCAATCGAGTGCGATGGCGCAACATACCACTCCAGCTACACGGCCCGGGACCGAGATCGACTCCGCCAGCAACAGCTTGAAAACCTCGGGTGGAAGTTCCATCGCATATGGTCAACGGATTGGTTCATGCGTCGCGACGAGGAAGTGGAACGAGCGGTCCTTGCGTTCAGGAAGGCCGTCGTAGCGAGTGATCAACCCTTACCTACCAAGTCATTCCAGGTGCCCAACCCATCCTCAGAGCCGACGCCAACCACGCAGGCTCTGAAGGCGCAATCTAGAACTCCCGCAACAGCTCCAATTCCTGTGCGGGAATCCATCGCGGAATACACGAACTCTGAGCTGCGAGCGCTACTGAATTGGGCTAAGTCTGACGGGAAGCTTCGAACGAACGATGAGTTAGCCGACGAAATGTTCGCCGCACTACCATTTGCACGCAGAGGCTCCAAGATCGAGGCAGCACTGAAGCGCACAATCTCTCGGGGTTAGGACAGCCAATCCGGAAGCCGACTCCGGAGGTTGCTGAGAGAACCTCTTTGAAACCGGTTTCGCATCGAGTCTTTCTCGATTTTCTCTAAATCGCCAAAGCATTCACCGAGGCGAATAGGTCCCCAGAAGTC
>PLFY01000130.1 GCA_003138365.1 Acidobacteriaceae bacterium | reverse complement strand
GTTCTCCAGTTGCCGGATGTTTCCTGGCCAGCTGTACTGCTGCATCAGACGCATCATTTCGCGCGAAAGCGGCTTCGGGTTGAGACGAAATGCTTTCGCGTGCAGATCAAGAAAGTAGTCGACCAGAATTGGCAAGTCCGTCGCCCGTTGACGCAAAGGGGGCAATTCGATGGTCACGGCGTTGATGCGGTAGAAGAAGTCCAGCCGGAAGGTTCCATCTTCGGTCTGCTGTCGGAGATTTCCGTTGGCTGCGCAGATGAGCCGTGTTTCGACTCTCCTTGACTCTTGCGCACCAACACGCATAAAGCTTCCATCCTGAAGTACTTGCAGCAACTTGGCCTGCGCCGACATATCCAGACTGCCCACTTCATCGAGAAACAGGGTTCCCAGATCAGCCAGTTCCAAGCGGCCGCGCTTGGTTACATACGCCCCGGTAAAGGCTCCCTTTTCATAGCCAAACAGCTCCGACTCGATGAGCGAGTGCGGAATTGCCGGGCACGTCACCTTGACCCAGGCACACTTTGACCGATTGGAGCGCGCATGCAACAACTTGGCAAAGATGTCTTTGCCCGTTCCATTCTCGCCCTGCAACAGAACCGGGACGGTCGTGTCTGCAACTCGTTCCAGCTTCTCTCGAGCAACGGACATTATGGATGATTGTCCGAAGACTACATTCATCGGAGGCAGTTCGCGGATATCCACAAATTCAGCTGCGCGTGGCAGAGGCATTCATTATCCAAGACGAGCAAGTTGCTTTCTGAGCTGTAAGCAACTGTTTGGCCAGATCTAAGATGCCATGGCTGTGGAAATCACACTAAAGTAACCTGAATGGCAGCTAAACAGTACCCTATCATAGGTGTTTTCTCGGGCTACATGCGATAAATTACTTCGGCGTGTGAAAATCCTTGCACAAAGTGGGGAATAATTTGCCACTTGCCGTGTTAAGATTCTTCTAGCGAAACATGGCGTTTGTATCCCCTGGTCCCCTCTCATGGTGAGATGATTCCCGTTGCGGCAGAGTTTTTCATAGNNGTCACAGATTGTTTTGGTAGGAGCCGAGGAACATGGATGGCAAGCACGCCAGGAGAACGCCAATGAACGCTCAGGGTACGCACCGCCCTCAAATCGTAGTTCTCGACGCAGACCCGGCAATCCTGAATTACGTTCACCGTATCCTCGCTGACCGCTTCAGCGTGAGCCTGTTTACCGAGGCCGCGGAACTGACCCGGAGCCTGAGAGAGTCTCCTACGCCTGATCTTCTCCTGATGGACTGGCACGTTGCTGAAGACGACTCCGAAGAGAACGCGCTTCGCTTGCTCTCGAAGATTCGTGCCTCGAAGCCGGCGCTTCCGATCATCATGCTCGCATGTTCAGCCGAGTTGAAGGAAGTCGTGGCGGCGACTCGCATGGGTGCCACCGACGTGATCCTAAAGCCTTTTAGAAAGAGTGACATCGACCTTGCCGTGCAGCAGTGCCTCAAGGAAGCCGGCAAGCCAGCGGCCAGCGATGACATCAAGGAAATCCCTCTTGATGAGAACACATCCTTTGTCAGATGCAGCAAGCGGATGCGGGAGATTGAGGCCCATTGCACGCTTGTTGCGCGCGCGGATATTCCAGTCCTCATCCTTGGAGAGAGCGGCACCGGCAAGGAAGTCGCGGCCATGTTGATCCACAAGTTGTCGGCGCGGAGCCGGAACAGCTTCCTGAAGGTAAACTGCGCGGCGATGCCTGCCGATCTGCTCGAGAGCGAGCTCTTCGGTTATGAGCAAGGCGCTTTTACCGGCGCGGTCAAATCGAAACCCGGCAAGTTTGAGATTTGCAACAATGGCACGATCTTTTTGGATGAGATTGGTGAAATGCCGACCGTTTTGCAGGCGAAACTTTTACAGGTTCTTCAAGATGGGAGTTTTTCTCGTCTGGGCAGCCGAAACAGCGTCAAAGTCGATGTGCGGGTGATTGCCGCAACCAACATCGACATCAAGGCGTCGATTGCGCAAAAGACATTTCGCGAGGACCTCTACTACCGTCTGAATGGCTTTACCCTGAAGATGCCCCCACTGCGCGAGCGCACGGAGGAGATTCCGATCCTGTCCCAGCACTTCATGCGCAAGGTTGCCGCCAAGTACGAGTGCGATCCCTTGCCGATTTCCTCTGCGCTCCTGAAGGCTCTGACCAACCACTCGTGGCCTGGCAATCTTCGTGAATTGGAGAATACGATCAAGCGTTATCTGGTCTTGGCCGACGAACTGGCAATCATCGACGAACTGAGTCCTCGGCAAAGCACGGGATCGGTTGCATCTGGCGGGGAAGACACAGACAGCGGCGGCGGTCTGAAGTATATGGTGCGAAACTTGAAGGGTAGCGCTGAATCTGCAGCGATCGCACAGAAGTTAGAGGATACTGGATGGAACCGCAAGGCAGCGGCAAACGACTTGCAGATCAGCTACAAGGCTCTGTTGTACAAGATTAAACAGTACAATCTCAGTCCGCCACAGAGGCAGTACAACCTGGGGAGAGACAGAGCGCATGAGCCCGCCAGCATCTCAACGTAATTCGTCCAGGTCGTAAAAGGTTGTGACTCAGTCTGGAACCTGGCGATCAACAGTTAGTTGGAATCCAGGGCTTGAAAGAGATGGACGAGCTATCGAGCATCGCTCCCGACAATGCACATGAGTCAGATAGAATTGGACTGCATTTGGGATACCTCACACCGCAAGTACCTCTTTCTTTGTTCCGAGGCGCCTACATACTCAGTAATTCAAGGCTTGTTACCAGCGCCGCACTGATCTAGCACGAAACAGGTATTGGCATCATTGCGCCAATTCTTGATCATAAAGTCACATCACAGGTTCTCGTAGGCTCGGCCTGATTGCACACAGTGAGAAAGTTCGCCCATTCATGATCGTGACTAATTCGCCCAGGTCGGAAAAGGTTGTGATCCAGTTCGGAGCCAAGAGGATCAAGGGGTACCTGGAATCCCCGATTTGGAACACAATCGAAGAGTTGCTGAGCAACGCTCCTCCCAGTTCACCAGAGATCTTCCGGATTCGCCGTCTCGAATCGGATACTGTCGAGGAGATTCCAACCAGGGATATCAAGGCTGTCTTCTATGTAAATACCTTCGATGGAGACCCAGATCACAAGGATCTTAATTTTCATTCCCGGGCGCCCATCGTCCATGGNNAGCAACAACAAGCTCGTTTACGTATTGAAGAGCTGGCTAGTCGACCATCGCGTCCTCGGCATGCGCAAGCTCTAAGCGTCGGCAGGAACCTCCCGGAGAATCGAATAATTAAGAATCTCCGCGGCTATCCCGGTCAAATTCTGCAAAGTGTTCTCTTTGCGGACCAGCCGGCCCTGACATCGAATCGAGCAACAGGTCGAGAGTGTAATCTCCGGTGGCAAATCGACCATGAATTCAAAATCGCGATCAATCAGGGTACCGTCGATTAGGTCCAAATAGAAATACACCCCCCGGTTGCTCAAGTCCCGGGTATAGGCTGGAATCTCGCGGTCTCCGATGAGTACGGTGAGGGGCGCATTCATGGAGAAGCGCGGCCTTCCCCGTCGATCGTCTTCTCTTGTCAGGTTTTCAGTCATGTGCCCCATTCTCAGGATGTCATCGTCTGGCGTCGAGGTTGATCTGTGGCGTTCTTCTGAATCCGCGAAGTCAAAATACCCTTCAGGGTCGCTGCACAATAGTAACATTGACCCTGATTACCTCAGCGCACACTGTTTAGTACTTAAGCATAGTAGCAATCCGAGTGCCGAATTGATTTCCTGTAAATACTCATATATAGGGATTCTTTGAAGCGCAATATGCAATTCTTTGCACAGCAAAAGGGTAGAAGTTGACCATTCTGGTTTGCAACCGATCTGCTTCATCGATTGC
>PLFY01000013.1 GCA_003138365.1 Acidobacteriaceae bacterium | reverse complement strand
CTGTGTTTCTGGATTCCGCTGATCTCCGCCGCAGCACTGATGATCGGGCTGGTTGCTGGCATGGGGATTCGAGGCTGCATGGATTCGGGTTCCGCAGAGGCTGCATCGCATACGCCAACAGTGGTGCAAGCAGCACCAACTCTTGAACCGCAAGAGAACGGCTGGGCGGTTAGCAGCCCAAAGCTGCAACGCCATCGTCAAAGCAAATAGCAGCGCTGAGCATGAGCGATAGAGAGGTTCTCTATCGCTCATGGCTGGCTGGAGATCAGCAAGCGACCGCACCCCATTTCCATCCCCTGAGAAATAGCCGACCATGTCGTTATCCATGAACGCTTTAACAGAGTATTGCGCGATTATTATACTACCCGACTTGTGTAATATCTACATTATGCTATAATCCATTTTGTGACACCCTTGTGGAGGTAGTGATGAATAATGCGATGCGAAATGCGGATTGCCGTGCAGTGGAGGGCAATTCTTCAGTTGCCGGCAATGGGGCACGGAACGATCTGTACGCGGCTATTCCGGGCAAAAACAGATTAACCGTGCAGAGCATTGCGGAGAAAACTCAGCCGGTCGCCACTGTGGATGCTGAGCCTCCGAAGGCGCGTTTGCAGGCGCTATTGCCAGGTGCATTTTTCCCAGAGCCACTGCTCGACTCGGACCAGGCGGCAGCGATCTTGCAACTCCATCCCAAGACTCTCCAGAAGATGGCGCGGCGCGGGGACATTCGCGCCTTGCAGATCGGCAAAGTCTGGCGCTTCCGCGCGTCCGTCCTCGACGAGTGGATACTGCAGAAGCTCGCCGGTTGATTGAAAGCCGGTCTCGGTCTCTGCGGCGCTCATAATTGAGATAGGGTCCGGCGAGAATCTAATCTCTGCTATAGAGCAAACAACTGTACTAAAACAACTTATCAATACGTGGAGCGTAATAAGCTAATTCTAGCACAGCACAATACGCTAAAATTATATTGACATAAAAAGCTAAATATCGCGCAGCGAAATAAGCTAACCAGGAGCATCTTTATGCCCACGCCGTCAGAAAAGCTCACACAATCCCTGGAGACTCTGAGCAAACTCCAAAGTGCCACCGGTGCTGCCGCCATTCGGTCAAGGGATCTAACGCGTACGCACCGGGAGCGCCTCATTGAGAATGGCTTTCTCCAAGAAGTTATAAAGGGCTGGTTCATCCCGAGCCGCCCGGACGAGGTCCGTGGTGAGAGCACAGCCTGGTACGCGTCGTTTTGGCGCTTTTGTGCCGTCTATCTAGAAGAACGACTCGGCAAGGACTGGTGTCTATCGCCCGAACAATCGTTGCGTTTGCATGCCGGGAACTGGACGGTTCCCCGCCAACTCGTTGTGCGGTCTCCCAAAGCCCGCAACAAAATCACTGCTTTCCCTCATGGAACATCGCTGCTAGATCTTCGCGCCGCGCTGCCTGTGGCAGGCGACCGCAAAAAGAAAGAAGGCATACGTATTTTTTCGCTCGAATCGGCACTGATCGCATGCTCGCCCCAATTCTTCGCCCGCAATGCAACTGATGTCCGCACCGCGCTGCTGATGATCCGAGATGCCTCAGGCCTTCTGGCCCGAATGCTGGAAGCGGGCCAAAGCACGGTTGCGGGTCGCCTCGCCGGCGCGGTTCGCAACAGCGGTCGTGACCGAATCGCCGACGACATTACGAAAACGATGATCGCTGCGGGCTACGGCGTACGCGAAAACGACCCTTTTACAGACAAACCGATCATTGCTTTGTCCGCCCGCGAAACCTCGCCTTATGTGAACCGCATAAGGCTGCTATGGCAGAAAATGCGGGGGCCTATTATCGACCTCTTCCCGAAAGCGCCCGGTCTGCCGCGCGATATAGAGGCGTACATCAAGAGCGTCGAGGATGCCTTCGTCACAGATGCCTACCACTCACTGTCAATCGAGGGTTATCGCGTCACACCCGACCTAATCGAGCGCATTCGCAGTGGAATGTGGAATCCCGAAGCGAATGAAAAGGACCGCGAACAGTCGAACGCCATGGCGGCGCGCGGCTATTTGCAAGCCTTCCAAGCGGTGCAGCAAAGCATCGAGCAGGTTCTGCGCGGCAAGAACCCCGGCCTGATTGCGGACGAGGATCACGGAACATGGTATAGGGAGATGTTCGCCCCGAGTGTGAAGGCAGGCCTGCTCACGCCTGCCGATCTCTCCGGCTACCGCAACGGCCAGGTTTATATCCGCCGGTCCATGCATGTGCCGCTCAACTGCGACGCAGTACGAGACGCCATGCCTACGCTGTTTGATCTGCTACGAGAGGAAACAGACCCAGCGGTGAGGGCGGTGTTGGGGCATTTCATCTTCGTCTATATTCATCCATATATGGACGGCAACGGTCGCATGGGGCGCTTTTTGTTGAACCTGATGCTGGCGTCGGGCGGGTATCCGTGGACTGTCGTGCCTGTGGGCGACCGCAAGACCTATATGGAAGCCCTCGAAAAATCCAGCGTCGGAGAGGACCTTGGTCCATTCGCAGCTTTTCTAGCTGGTCTCGTCAAGAAGCGATTGGCGGGAGAACCTCTGCCGGCGGTGCCGAAAGCTTCCTCATGAGCGTTTTTGTGTGGCAACTCGGCATTTTGCAAGGTCTGGCGCTTCCGCGCGTCAGTCCTCGACGAGTGGATACAGCAGGAACTCACCGGTAAATTGCAAGCCGGTCCTGGCCTTTGCTCTGTCTGGCTGCACTCCCGGAATCCGTCGTCCGCTTGTTTCACAATCTAGTGAAGTTGGTCCACCTAGAGTCATGATGTGGTGAGGGAAGCCGCTACGTCCATTGCCGAGCTCCTTCGTTAACGTCTCTTTAAGCTCTGCAAAATGCGCAAGTTGATATCCTCCTTCTTCGCTGCTTGCTTCGGCGTGAGATTCCGCTTCCGCATGATAGTGAAGTAGAAGTTCTTCTCCCATTCATTGATCCAGTGTCGCTCGAAGGCGTGCTGTATGGTCTCCGCATTCGCTGATTTCGCAGAGTCCTTCCGAATGCGCTTCATAGCTTCAAAAATCTTGTCCGATGGTAACCCGATGAACTTCTTGACACAGCAATTGCCCACCGTTGCTTGGTTGGCATTGACCCGATTGGAGAGCACACAGAGTTCGATAATCGGAAAATGACCGCACAAACATGTCTCGGGTTCTTCGGCCTCGTAGACTTCGGCCAGTCCCCATTCGAGCTTTGCTTCATCCCAAGTTCTGGCCAACGAGAGCTTCAGGACCTCCGTCGTCAGCTGAAATTCTGACATTTCTTTACCTCACGACACTGCACGAGATCACGCCTCTCGTGCATGCTTAGGCATCGTAAATAAGTAACATTTACAACTTATGTTTGTTGCTTGGATGGATCGTGTAGTTCCATTCGCCATGGAATTTATCGGGCTTCAGATTGACATGGGCAAACTCTTCATCCGTGATCTTGCGCCCCACGGGGTATTTGCGGTGATCCAGGCGGCAGGTCACTTTCAATCCCTTGGCCGTCGTCGTCCCAGCGATCAGCCGCACCACGGTCTCGTAGTCGCGCAGTGGCTCGCCGCGCCAGTTGGATGAGATGAAGGAAAATAACCGGTGCTCAACCTTGTTCCATTTGCTCGTGCCCGGCGGGAAATGGCAGACCGTCAGCGTCAACCCCGTCTGGTCGGCCAAACGCTGCAACTCCCATTTCCACAGTCGCAGGCGCCAGCCGTTGCTGCCACCGCCATCGGCGGCAATCAGCAGTCGCTCCGCGCGCGCATACAAGCGACTGCCCTCGGCGCGCCACCAACCGTGGATGGAAGCCGCCGCGAACGCGCCCGTGTCGTGGTCCGTGCCCACGTTGACGAAGCCGACGTTGCGTCCCAGGTCGTAGATCCCATAGGGATAGGCGCGAGGCACTTCGGGGCCGGGAAAATCATGTCCGTTGACCTTGTCCGCCGTCCCCGTTTTACGCCACTGCCGGCCCTGATTCCGGTAATTGCCGATCAACTCCTTCTTCTTCGTGTCCACGGAAATGACGGGGGCGCCGGCCCGCAAAGCGCGTTTGACGGCGCGGTTGATATGCCGGAACTGCGCGTCTCGATCGGGATGATCGTTCCCCTCTTCGGTTTTGCGGTTGCCCTGCAGGCTATAGCCACTGTCCCGCAGCAGTTGAGTGACTTTGGTATGGCTGATAGGGTGGTGCCGGGCGGTCAGTTCCGCCGCAAGCGTGCGAGCGCCCTTGCAGGTCCAGCGCAGCGGAGACTGTGGGTCGCCGCGCGCCGTGGGCTCGACCATGCCGTCCAACGCAGGCGCAATGCCGGGATCTTTGGACGTCAATGCGTGTCGTCCGCCGCCCCCCTGTCGAACTCGGCCGGCGGCTAGCGGCGCTGCCTGCAATTGCTCCACGCCCTTGCTCAACGTGACGCGCGAAAGTCCGCAGGCGCGACTGACTCGCGAGATGCCGCCATAACTCAGTTCCACTGCTTTGCTGGCAGCCACCAGGCGGCGCGCGTGTTCATCCAGATGCGGCCACATGCCGGCAAAGTACTGCGCGAGCTGGGCATCGGTGTCCATGCCCAATGTGATACCACTCCAGAGCTGTAATTGTAAAGGTTATTTATTTACACCGCTTTAACCACTCGTGCCCGCAACAAAGGAGGAGGTAACCCTTGTTTGTTCGGACACGGTATCAGTACGGAAGTTTACGGCTGAGGAAGCGCGAGCG
>PLFY01000188.1 GCA_003138365.1 Acidobacteriaceae bacterium | reverse complement strand
GCGGTAGGGAATGCCCACCAGGTCCGCATCTTTGAATTTGACGCCGGCACGCTCGTCGCGGTCATCGAGCAGCACGTCTAGGCCCGCCGATTCAAGCTCCGCAGCGATTGTTTCGCCGGTTTGAGCGAGCAAAGCATCGGAGACATTGGTCACGGTGACCACCACGGTGAAGGGAGCGATCGAGGCCGGGAGCCAGAAGCCGTTCTTGTCGTTGGACTGCTCGATGGCCGCGGTGAGAATGCGCTCGATACCGATGCCGTAGCTGCCCATGATGGGCGTGACTTCCTTGCCGTTCAAGTCGAGCACGCGTGCGCCCATCGATTCGGAGTACTTGTAGCCGAGCTTGAAGATGTGGCCAACCTCAACGGCTTTGCCCACGACGAGCTTGCCTTCGCAGTTATCAACCGGGCAGGCTTCGCCTTCATTCACGCTGCGGATGTCGGCGCTCAGGGTCCAGGTGAAGTCGCGGCCCGGCGTGACGTTGCGCAGGTGGTAGTCGAGCTTGTTGGCGCCTGCCACAAGGTTCTTGCGGCCCTCTAGAGATTTATCGACGATGACTGTTAGACCGTCTTCGAGCGGCTTGGCGTTGGGCTTGAGACCGACCGGGCCGAGGAAGCCGGCTGGTCCGTCGAGATACTGCGAAAGTTCTTCGGCCTGCATCGTGCGCAACTCCGCCGCGCCGATGGCTCCGAGCAGCTTGGTCTCATTCACCTGATGGTCGCCGCGCAAAAAGGCAGCGACGCCATGCCATGTGTCCGGCTTGACGCCCGACTTGTCGGTCGTCCCGCGCTTCAGCGCCATGTAGGCCACGCATTTAATATCGGAAGCCGGCGAGATTTTGAAAAACTCGGCGACATCGGCAATGGCTCCGCAACCGGGCGTGTGAACCAGTTCCGGCGTGCCGTCGCCAGTCGGCTCCATCTCATTGACCGCATCGAGGTGCGAAGTGGCTTTCTCAAGATTGGCTGCGTAACCGCAAGTTGGGCAGCTCGCGATGAGGTCTTCGCCGGCGTCGGTGTAGACCATGAACTCCTGCGACTGCGAGCCGCCCATGGAGCCGGAGTCGGCCTCGACGGCTACAAACTTGAGGCCGCAGCGGGTGAAGATCTTGCGGTAAACCGCATCGTGCAGCTCGAAGCTCTTGTCCAGGCCTGCCTTGTCGATGTCAAACGAATAGCTGTCCTTCATGGTGAACTGGCGCACGCGCAGCAGGCCGGACTTCGGCCTCGGCTCGTCGCGGAACTTGGTCTGAATCTGATACCAGATCTGCGGCAACTGCTTGTAGCTGCGCAGTTCATTCCGCGCAATCGCCGTCATGATCTCTTCATGCGTCATGCCCAGGCAAAGATCGGCGCCCTTGCGGTCCTTGAGGCGGAACATGTTGTCGCCCATGGCGGTCCAGCGGCCGCTCTGCTCCCACAGCTCGCGCGGAAGAATGGCGGGCAGGTAAAACTCCTGGCCAATGCGGTCCATCTCCTCGCGCACAATGCCGATGATCTTGTTCATCGAGCGCTGGCCGAGGAACAGGTAGTTGTAAATGCCCGCGCCGAGCTGGCGGATGTAGCCGGCGCGGAGCAGGAACTTGTGGCTGGCCACTTCGGCGTCTGCCGGGGCCTCGCGAAGAGTGGGAACAAAAAGCTTGGACCAACGATGCATAGCGATGAGTGAACGTGCTTTCCCGCCGGCCGGCCGGCGCAAGGGCAAAATTGAAGCAGTCATTATTCTAAATGGACGGGGGCGCAGGTACTGCGAATCGCTGCTGACTTGCGATATTCCGCTTTCTAAAAGGATTCCGGCCAATTCTGCCGGCCATGTAGCACGGCAGCAATCAGCACCTCGTCGCCTTCAATTGTGTATGCAGCAATATAGGACGTTCCAGGGATGACCAGTTCGCGCGTTCCCGGTACACGTCCCGCTCTGCCGGACAACGGGAAGTTTTCGAGACGATTGACTGCTTCCTTGATTCTTTTGGATACCTTGCGCGCAGCTGTGGGGCTGTCTTTGGCGATGTATTCGCGGATTGATTCCAGGTCGGTGACCGCCGTGGAAGACCACTGAATCTTCATTTTGGCGCTGGCAACTCGGTCTCAGTGCCCCAACTATCAAGCCATTCAATCACTCGCTCGTTCGAGACTCTCTTTCCCGCTTCAAGATCTGCCAGACCGGCGCGAATGTGCCTGTGTTCCCAACTGTCGGACGAAACGAGCGCGATGCTTCCGGTTCCGTTCGCAACCCACTCGACCGGCTCTCCGACGGGCAGCGAGGCTTGCGCCAGCAACTCTTCGGGAATCTCTACGGTCAGGGTGTTTCCCTTGCGAACGATTTGGGTCGTCATTGAGTCAACTCCTACTGAAATCATACCGCGATTTAGGGTTGGGGGAGTGTATCGCTTTGGAAATCCTTGTCCAGATCCGGAAGTAGCTGCTGCATTGCAAACGGAATCTCAAACTGAGGTTCCGAACGATCCTTCGCTTGACTGACAGATTAGATCAGCTCCACGTCCCACAGATCGTACAGATGAAATGAGGTCCGGAAACACGGTTGAACCCGGCATCGTCACTCGTCCGCGAAGATGGCCTGAGCATCGCGGCTGGCGTGAATGATCCGAAGAATTCGTATCTCTCCCCGGCTTTACGCTGTAGAAGATCACATAGTTGTTGACGGGAAAAGTACGAACGTTGGGACGCAATTCCGATTCGAAGCTTTTGCCGATGTTGGGAAACTTTGAAAAGAGCCCGAATTTATCTGTAATTGAGCCAACTGCGCGTGTTGCAATATTGCTGCTGCCGCTCTCCTGTGCTAAATACAGCCAGATTGCGTCAAGGTCGGCTCTGGCCTGTGGAGCCACGCGGATGCGCATTATCGGCCGGCGAGCTTTGCCATACCGCGCACTTTAACGGAATCAACCAGCTCCTGGAGAGATTCATCGGTATATGTCTCTCCCTCGCCTGCATCGAGGGACTGCTCGGCAAGGTCAAGTGAGGCCAGCAGTTCCACGCGAGCGCGTTCCCGCTTTTCCCACTGCGCGAGAGCCCGCCGCACGGCCTCTTCCCGGTCGCGAAAGCGCCCTTCCTGGATTCCCAGGTCAACGAAGGAACTCTGTTCTGGAGTGAGTTCAACCTGCATAGTCCAAGCGTAGGACCGGAACGACGGCCTGTCAACCATGTTCCATGCCTTCTTCAGATCAACTCCACGCCCCACAGATCGTGCAGATGCAGCACGCCTTCGACGGTTTGGTTGGCGTCTACTACGACGAGCGATGTGATCTTGCGCTCTTCCAGGATCGCCAATGCGGTGGCTGCGAGTTCGCTGGCGGCTATAGTGCGCGGATGCGCGTTCATCGCCTCGCCTGCCGTCCGGCTAAGCGCCGCGCCGCCTTCGCGTTCGAGCAGTCGGCGCAAATCGCCGTCGCTGATGACGCCGCGGAGCTGGCCCTCGTCCTGCACGGTTGCCATGCCTAGCTTTTTGCTCGACATTTCGTAGATCACGTCGGTCATGGATGTAGTTGAAGCGACGACGGGGACGTCGTCGCCGGAGTGCATCAGGTCGCGGACCTTGGCGAGGCGCTTGCCCAGCTTGCCGCCGGGATGCAGCTCCGCAAAATCCTCCGCGCGGAAGCCTTTGCGCAGGCTGACGGCGATGGCCAGGGCGTCGCCGAGCGCCAACATCGTTGTCGTCGAGGCGGTGGGAGCGAGATTCAATCCGCAGGCCTCGCGTTCGACGCCGCAGTCGAGGGCTACGTCGCTGGCTACGGCGAGGGTCGAATTCAAATTGCAACTGAAGCTGACCAGCGCGTCGCCCTTGCGCTTGAGCGTGGCCAGGAGACGCAGAATCTCTTCCGTCTCGCCGCTGGCCGAGAGCGCGACGACTACATCGCCGGGCAGCAGGACGCCGAGGTCGCCGTGAACGGCTTCGGCGGGGTGCAGAAACATGGCGGGCGAACCGGTGGAGCTGAGCGTGGCGGCGATCTTCTGGGCAATGATGCCGCTTTTGCCCATTCCGGTGACGACAACGCGGCCGTTGCTCTCGCCGCAGCGAAGGATAAGCTCGACTGCGCGGCCGAATGGCTCGGCCATTTGGCCTTCAAGACGGAGGGCGAGTGCTTCGAGCGCTGCCGCTTCGGTGCGGACCAGCGCCGCCGGACCAAGCTCTGCCGGATCCGAAGGGTTTGCTTCAGGATTGCGCTGACTCGACTGGTTCATCGGTTTCTGATGGTAACAGTTTCGGCTGGCTTCGCCGCTTCGTCTAATCTGGTTTCGCCGCGCCCGCGCCTTTCGTACAATGAAGTTGAGAGGTCAATTCCATTGAAGCGCAACACCATCGTTCTTACGGTCGTTCTGTTCATCCTGGCTGTCTTTGCCTGGGCGGGCTGGGCCAACTGGGAGTATCGAAAGCAGGCGGCCGAGCGTGCGCTGGCCTCCACGGCCCAGGGCGAACTGGCGCCCGGACTGGTTACGGAGGGGGCAGGCGGAATGCCCCAATATGTTTCCCCGCTCAAGGGCAAGCCCGCGCCGGCCTTTGCGCTTGAAGACCTGAGCGGCAAGAAGGTCTCGCTGGCCAGCTACAAAGGCAAAGCCGTGCTGATCAACTTCTGGGCCACCTGGTGCGGCCCCTGCAAGATCGAGACGCCCTGGCTGGTTGAGTTGCGCAATCAATACGCGGCGCAGGGGTTTGAGGTGCTGGGCGTATCCACAGAGGCTGACGATTTGCAGCAGGATGACAAAGCCGGCTGGGCCAAGGACAAAGCCGCCATTGCCAAATTCGTTCAGGAGGAGCAGATGCCGTATCCTGTTCTGCTCGATGGCGACAGCATAAGCAAGCCCTACGGCGGCCTGGATGACCTGCCCACATCGTTCTTTGTGGATCGCAATGGAACGGTTGTTGCAACGCAACTTGGACTGACTTCGAAAGACGATATCGAAGCTAACATCAAGAAGGCGCTGGGGAAGTGAAGGCAGCGGAGTTGGCGGGGTTAGCAGGTCAGCAAGTCAGCAGGTCAGCGAGTCAGCAAGTCAGCAGGTCAGCGAGTCAGCAAGTCAGCAGGTCAGCAAGTTAGCAGGTCAGCGGGTCAGCAGGTCAGCAAGTCAGCAGGTTAGCAAGTTAGCAGGTCAGCAAGTCAGCGAGTTAGCGGCATGTGTGCCGAAAAAGGTAGAAACTGATGCTCCGAATGAACGGTGGAGTTCGGGTTGTGGCGGCTCTTGTCCTGGGGATGGCGGTCTTGTTTGTACATGCGCAGTCCGACCTTCCGGGACGGTCGATTCTGAAGGGCGCGGCGGTCGAGTATCTGTTTCCTGAACAGGTCACGGTAACTGCCGGCAAGCCGAGCGATGTGGTTCTCCACTTCCGCATTGCGCAAGGGCTGCATATCAATTCGCACACGCCGAAGGACGAGTTTCTCATCCCCACGACGTTCTCGATTCCGGACGGGACTGGCGTGCGGCTGGACAAGGCCACTTACCCGGCCGGCGAGGACTTTACGCTGCCGCTCGACCCTAAGAACAAGCTGAGCGTCTACACCGGCGAGTTTGTGATCGAGGCGCGCATGGTGGCCGCGGCCGGTAATCATTTGGTTGAGGGCCAGCTCCACTTTCAGGCCTGCGATAAAAACGCGTGCATGCCGCCGAAGACGATTGCGGTGGCGATCGATGTGATCGGGAAGTGAAAACAGTAGTCAGTGGTCAGTCGTCAGTGGTCAGCCAAAAGCCCGAGGTCTCAAAGGCGAGATCTGGAGCACCGGGCAACTTCCGTTTCTATCGTTTCTATTCAGCGGGGCCGAAGCTAAGTCCCTTGTTTCAGCGAATCCAGAAAACTGTATGGCGTGCAAGTCCTTTGTTTCGATGGGCTACCCGAAAGCTCTTTGATGTAAGCTCTGTGTTTTCATTTGGATGCGGCAAAAGTGGGGGAGGGGGTGGGGTGCTTCCCTATTGGGCTGAAAGCCGGTCTCGACGAGGTGTGGCATATAGACATTGTGCGCCGCGGGATCGTAATTATCTGCAAAGTAGATCCGAGGTCTCCCAGGACTCACAGGCGAGAGCTGGGGTACGCGGCCCAGGGCTCGTTCACGAAGAATTCAGTTTGAGGTAAGATTGTCTTACCATGCAGACCAAGGTCTCCACCAAGGGCCAGATCGTGCTTCCTGCTCCGGTGCGGCGCCGGCTCGGCATTCGAGCGGGCGATCCACTGGACATTGCCGTAGAAGAGGATCGGATTGTGCTGACCGCTCCCAAGAGGAAGCATTTCAAGGCAAGGATTATCGAAGACCCGATCACCGGCTTTCCGGTTATTGACGCAGGTCCCGATGCGCCCGTTCTTACCAGCGAGATGGTCCGTGAGCTGCTTGTTGACTTCCCATGAGATACCTGCTCGACGTCAGCGCGCTCATCGCTTACGGGTTCAGGCAGCATGGCTTTCATGACCGGGTTGGCGCCTGGATTCGATCCCGAAGAGGTGACAGTTTCCTCACGTGTTCAATAACCGAGCTTGGATTCGTTCGTGTGCTTGGCAATGTGCGCAGCTATGGCATGAATGTCGCTGAGGCTAGTACCACGTAACATATT
>PLFY01000012.1 GCA_003138365.1 Acidobacteriaceae bacterium | reverse complement strand
ACTTTCTTGCGCAGAGCCGAAAAACCTTGCAGGCCGGATTGTCCTTGAACTTTGCCATCAACGCGCCGCGCTTGTGAGAGGGAACACCGCCATGCAGCGACACGAATCCTATTCCAAGTTTGCGTAAAACTTCGCCCGCCAGAAAGGTCATTCGCTCATACTCGCTGAAGACAACCACCTTGCGATTTTCTTCAATGGCTAACTCGCGCAGTATCTCGCGAAACTCGTCGAGCTTGGGCGAATGGTGGGTCTGTTTATCAAAGAGAAACGTCGAGTTGCATAACATGCGCATGTTTTGAATGCAGCATAGAATCCGCTTTTGATCGATCTCGGAAATCCAGCCTTGACGCTCCCACTTGCGCATCAAGCCAGCGAGAATATCACTCTGTTCGTGATAAGGCTCCGCCTGCTCATCGGTCAGAGGCACGCGGAAGATCTGGTCGGTGCGTTCCGGCAGATCTTTCAGCACCTCTTGCCGTGTGCGCCGAAGCAGAATCGGCGCCAATTGCTTTTGGATACTGTCCAAGCCTCGATAGCCGAGCAGATGTCCTTTCTCATCTTCGATGCGGTGCTCATGCACGAAACGAAAGGCTGGACCCAGCCTGCGCCCGTCCACGAACTCCACCACCGAAAAGAGTTCCTCCAGCTTGTTTTCCAACGGCGTTCCGGTCAGCACAAAAGCATAGCGGCTCTTCAGTTCTTTGATGGTGCGCGCGGTGGTCGTGGTCCAGTTGCGGATGCGCTGCGCCTCGTCCAGGATAATCAGGTCCGGACTCATCTCCTGCAAATACTTGAAATCCTTGAGTACCAGTTCATAGTTGATGAGATTGAAAAACGTCGGCGAGGCATATAACTCTTTTCGTCGTGGCAACAACCCATCAATGACCTGCGCTGAATGGTTGGTAAACTTCTCGATTTCCGTCTTCCACTGATACTTGACCGATGCTGGGGCAATCACCAGAACTTTTTCGATACCCTTGCCGCGGCGCAATAACTCGGCCCCAGCCAGCGCTTGCACTGTCTTTCCCAGCCCCATGTCGTCGGCCAGAACCACGCGGCCGCGACAAGCCGCAAAGACAGCGCCGCGCACCTGATAGGGAAGCAGCTTGGTTTTCAAGACGCCGACAGTTGGGTCTTGTCCCCGCTTGAGTTTCGCCAGCAGCTTGCGCTCGGTTTCAAGCCCCTCGGATAACTCGTTCTCCCGGTCAATGTAATCCAGAACGTCGCTATAAATAACCGCTTGCTCGTCCACTTTGCGAAGCGCATCCAGCACCTCGGAGAATTCTCCGAAGTGATCGCGGCTCAGCAGGCCGTCGGCGTCGAAATACTTTGCCCCGATGGCTCGCAAGACGGGCTTGGCCGAGGCAGGCATGCGCAGCCGCACCTCGATCGAATTCCCGTATTGAAGGGAGATCGAGGCCCGCGTGCGCTTGTACTCCGCCGTCTCCAGCTTCTTGCTGTGGCGCTTGCGAAGCTGAAACAGCATCGCTTCAATATGCTTGCAGGTTCCCAGCGTATTCTTTGCAAAGTCTGGACAAGAGCAATAGTTCTCAAAGAGCCCCGGGCCGCGCACAGCCACGCGGTAGGTTTGGCCACTGGCGGACTTGACGGTGTAATCGCCGAAAGGCCCGTTCATGGGCCGCTTCAATACCTTCAGTGGCTCTGCCTTGGCTCTCTCCTGACGCGCGGCGATCTGCTCTTCGACTAACATGAATCCCCCTATACAGGAGGGTACAACACGACCAAACCGGCGCGCATCGTTCGTATGCAGTAAATTGGATGGGGAGATGCGGATTCGCTGCGGATGAACTTCGACTACATTACGCTGGATCGCCTGCGCCAAAGCCATCCGGCGTGGCAATTGCTGTGCTCGCCTCATGCTCCCCTGGCCGCCAGTTTCTTGCATCGAGTCTTTTTGGCGCGAAATGTACGGGCTATCTCCCAGGCCGATCTGAAAGAAGCACTCGATGATGAGCTTTTTTCACTCAACCAGCAGCGGGGAGAAGGCAGCTTTCCCAGACCCGCGCTCCACTACCTCAACGATTGGGCTTCGGCGGAAAAAGGCTGGCTGCGCAAGTTCTACCGGCAGGGGGAGGATGAACCCTACTTCGATCTAACGCCGGCCACGGAGAAAGCCCTTGGATGGCTGGCTTCGCTCGGCGAACGCTCATTTGTCGGCACCGAGTCCCGCCTGCTGACGGTGTTTGAGCTGTTGCGGCAGATCAAGGAAGGCGCCGAGACCAATCCGCAAAAGCGGCTCGCGGAACTGCAACGGCGGCGGGATGAGATTACTGCGGAGATGGCGCGCGTAGCCAGCGGAGATTTCCCGATCCTCGACGACACCGCTCTTCGCGACCGTTTCCAGCAGTTTGTCCAGGTGGCGCGTGAATTGCTCTCCGACTTTCGCGAAGTCGAGCAGAACTTTCGTGGACTGGACCGGCGTGTGCGCGAACGCATTGCACTTTGGGACGGCGGCAAGGGCGCGCTTCTGGAGGAAATCATCGGCCAGCGCGACGCCATTGCCGGATCGGATCAGGGCAGGAGCTTCCGAGCCTTTTGGGATTTCCTGATGTCGGACGAGCGTCAGCAAGAATTGACAGAACTGTTGGACCGCGTCCTGCGCTTGCCCGCCGTTGCAGTATCCATGCCGGACAGCCGTCTGCGCCGCGTGCATTATGATTGGCTTGAGGCCGGCGAACACACGCAACGCACCGTGGCCGAACTCAGCAAACAACTCAGGCGCTTTCTCGACGACCAGGTCTGGCTGGAGAACCGGCGCATCATGGACATCCTTCGCGGCATCGAGGCCAAGGCTCTCAAGTTTCGAAGCGCTCCTCCACGGGAGTTGGGCATGACGATTGCAGGCACTGACGCCGATATTGAACTTCTCATGGAGCGTCCGTTGTTCACACCCGCGGCAAAGCCGTCGTTCAGCGAAGACGAAGTGCTGCACGGGGATGCGGACGTGGATACGGCGGCGTTGTTTTCTCAGATTGTCGTGCAAAAAGAGAAGTTGGCAACTCATGTGCGCCAAACACTGCAAGATAGAACACAAGTCACCTTGCAGGAACTCTGCCAACTGCGCCCACTGGAATTCGGACTGGCCGAGTTGCTGGCCTATTTGCAATTGACGGACGATTCTTTTGCATATCGGATCGACGAGGAGACCGTCGACCTGATTCAATGGCAGAGTATGGGGGTGGAAGGCAGCAGGCCCACCAAACGCGGACGTATGCCCCGCGTGATCTTCTCTCGATATCCATGACAAATCCAGAATCCACTGCATCTTCGGAAACATTCCGGCTGTCGAATCTTGCGATTCCCCTGCTGAAGGGGGTCGTCTACCGCGCAGACGATGCGCTGCAATGGAACGCGCTTTTGAACTTGCAGGCCGCCGTTAGGGATTACTTCGCTGTGCTGGGACTGGCGTTGCATCTCGACGAGGCCGAGGGCTATGCATTCCTGCGTTCGCGCTCGGAACCGGAGGATGAAGAACAGAAGCTGCCGCGACTGATCGCAAGGCGTCAGCTGTCGTTTCCCGTAAGTCTGCTGCTGGCGTTGTTGCGCAGAAAACTCGCCGAATTCGATGCCGGAGGCGGCGATACGCGGCTGGTTCTCGGGCAGGAGGAAATCGTCGCTCTGGTGCGTGTCTTTCTTCTGGAGTCGACCAACGACTCCAAGCTGGTCGATCAGATTGAGAACCACATCGATAAGATCGTGGATCTGGGATTCATGAGGCGTCTGAAGGCCAGCAGCGCGTCTTCGGGAGGGCAGACCGAATATGAGGTGCTTCGCATCCTGAAGGCATTCGTGGACGCGCAATGGCTCACGGAATTCGACCAGCGAATGGCTGCCTACCAGGGGCACATGCAAGAGAGCGCGGGAGGCAGCGGCCATGAGTGAGCGCGAACAACTCTCGATAGCATCCACCGGCGATGAGTTGCCGAACGGATTCCGCTTGCATCGCCTTGAAGTTCTTAACTGGGGGACATTTAACGGAAGCATCTGGGCACTTCGCCTCGATGGTCAAAACGCCCTGCTGACCGGCGACATCGGTTCCGGCAAGTCAACGCTGGTCGACGCCATGACCACCTTGCTTCTGCCTGCGCACCGTGTGGCCTACAACCGGGCGGCGGGTGCTGAGATTCGTGAACGCACCCTGCGTTCCTACGTTCTGGGCCACTACAAATCGGAGCGCAGCGACGCGGGCGCAAGCGCAAGGCCAGTTCCGCTGCGCGACAACCACAGCTTTTCGGTCATCCTGGCAGTCTTCCACGACAGCGAGCATCAATTGGCGGTCAGTCTTGCCCAGGTCTTCTGGATCACCGACCGCCAGCCGCAGCCGGAGAGACTCTACGTATGCGCCGAGCGCGAGTTGTCCATCGGCAACGACTTCGCAAACTTCGATGCCGAAATTGCCCAATTCAAGAAGCGGCTTCGCGTATCGGGCACGGAGGTCTTTGACAGCTTCCCACCCTATGGCGCATGGTTCCGGCGCCGCATGGGCATTGAGAACGAACAGGCGATGGACCTCTTCCATCAAGCTGTCTCCATGAAGTCGGTCGATAATCTGACAGGCTTCGTGCGCTCGCATATGCTGGAACCCTTCGATGTGGAGCCGCGCATCAAGGCGTTGATCGAGCATTTCGACGACCTACACCGGGCGCACGACTCGGTGCTGAAGGCCAAGAGACAGATCGAATTGCTTACTCCTCTGGTCGCCGACTGCGACCGCCATGCGCAGCTTGACCGTGAAATTGTGGAGTTGCGTTCCTGCCGCGAGGCCCTTCAAGCGTACTTTGCGGGCTTGAAAGCGGAATTGTTGAACACTCGCATTGCAGCGCTGTCGGCGGAGATGCAGCGTGTTAATGCGCATTTCAAGCGTATCGAAGAACACTGCTCCACCCTGCGCGCGGAAGAGAGCGAACTGAGACGCTCCATCGCCGAAAACGGTGGCGACCGCATCGAGCGGCTGGCTCATGAACTCCAACAGAATAGGTCTGAGCAGAACAGGCGCAAAGACAAAGCTGCTCGCTACGGTGAATTGGCGCGGTTGATTGAAATCAGTCCTGTCTCCGATGAGCAAGGCTTCCTGCGCCAGCAGCAGGAACTAACAGCATGGACCGAAGCCGCGCAAAACCGGCAGGCAGAGTTGCAGAACATCGTCACCGCCGGAGAAGTGGATCTTCACCAGCGCAGGCAGGAGCATCAGGATATATGCGAGGAGATCGCCAGCCTCAAGGCTCGCAATAGCAATATCGTTCCCGCCCAGGCAAGAATGCGCGCCGAGCTCTGCGCGGCGCTTCATCTGCATGAACAGGATTTGCCCTTCGCTGGCGAATTGCTGCAAGTGCGCGCCGCCGATCGTGTCTGGGAAGGAGCTGCCGAGCGCGTTTTGCGCGGCTTTGCACTCTCGCTTGTTGTGCCTGATGATCATTATGCCCGCGTCGCCGAATGGGTGGAAAACTCCCATCTCAAGGGGCGGCTGGTCTACTATCATGTGCCTCCCAATCTCGTTTTGGAGCGGCATAATTTGCAAACCAATTCGCTGGTGTACAAGCTGGAGATCAAGCGCGATTCGCTCCTCTATTCCTGGATGGAGCGAGAGCTGGCGCTGCGTTTCGATTATGTTTGCGCGGCGGAAATGGATCAGTTTCGCCGGGAATCGTCCGCGCTGACGCGCGCTGGACAGAGCAAATGGCGTGGTGAGCGCCACGTGAAAGACGATCAGTATCGCCTGGATGACCGCACCCGCTACGTTCTGGGCTGGACCAACGACGCCAAGATCGCGGCCCTGAATGTGAAACGCCGGCAGGCGGAAGCCTATATTGCTGAGCGGGGCGCTGCATTGGCCAAGCTCCAGGCCGAACAGAGGCAATTAGGCGAACGCTTGAGTACGCTCTCCCGGCTCGGAGAATACCGCGATTTTCGCGACCTCGACTGGGGATCGCTGGTCATCGAAGCGCAACGATTGAGCGAGGAGAAGGAGAGGATGGAATCGGCCTCGGACAAACTTACGCTGCTCGCCGGACAGTTGAAGGAGATTGTCTCCCGCACGGAGAAAGCATTGGCAGAGCGGGATGATTTGCAAAAGAGGCTGGGAGGAATCGCGCAAAAGATTGAATTTGCCGAGAGCCTGCGCGCCCAGGCGCTGCTGCTTGCGCCTCTCGATGAATCCAAGGCCGGCTTCATCGAGAGAATCGATGGTTTTCGCGAGGAGTGTCTTCCTGGTCATCGAACCACGGTCGAGTCCTGCGAAAACGACGAACGAGCGGTGCGCAACCATCTGCAAGTCAAGATCGATGCCGAGGACAAGCAGATCGCCCGACTGCGCGACAAGATCATCAAGGCCATGAGCGCCTACAAGGACGAATTCAAACTGGAAACCAGCGAAGTGGACGCCAGCCTGGATGCCAGCGCCGAGTATCGAGGCTTCCTAGCCAGCTTGCAGGCGGACGATCTGCCCCGCTTCGAGGCCAAGTTCAAAGAACTGCTGAACGAGAACACGATTCGCGAGATCGCCAATTTTCAGTCTCAACTGCATCGGGAACGGGAGACGATCAAGGAGCGAATCGCGCGCATCAACCAGTCCATGAGGCAAATCGATTACAACCCCGGTCGGTATATTGCCTTGGAGGCGCAGAACTCCAGCGATGTCGAGGTACGCGATTTCCGCGCCGAATTGCGCGCCTGCACCGAGGGTTCGCTCACCGGAGATGATACACAGTACTCCGAAGCCAAGTTTCTGCAAGTCAAAAAGATCGTGGAAAGATTCCGTGGTCGCCCGGGAACTGCGGAATCGGACCGGCAGTGGACGACGCGCGTCACCGATGTGCGCAACTGGTTTGTCTTTGCCGCCAGTGAGCGCTGGCGCGAAGATGACACCGAATTCGAGCACTACTCCGATTCGGGAGGCAAATCGGGCGGGCAAAAGGAAAAGCTGGCGTATACGATCCTGGCGGCAAGCCTGACCTACCAGTTTGGACTCGAACGGGGTTCGGGGCGCGCCCGCTCCTTCCGTTTTGTCATGCTAGATGAAGCCTTCGCGCGCGGATCGGAGCTCTCGGCACACTATGCGCTGAAGCTTTTCTCGGAGCTGAATTTGCAGCTTCTTGTCGCCACGCCACTGCAGAAGATCCACGTCATCGAGCCTTTTGTGCGCAACGTGGGGTTTGTGCAGAATGAGGATGGGCGCTCTTCCAAGCTACGCAATCTTTCCATCGAGGAATACCGCGCGGAGAAAGAGCGCCACGTTCTCAATGCAACAATAATTCGGCAGGCAGAAGCCCAGATTGAAGCAATGCATCTTGAGGATTGAGACGATGCGCGGATCGACAAATTGGACGACGACGGACAACCTTGCGCAACAGGTTGAAAAACTATGGGAGCGCGGAGCAATTCTATCTTCCTTTGTGACCGACTCATCCATCTTCCCGTTGCGCATGGCCCTCAAGGCTCCATCTGCCGCCGATCTGCGAGACCGCTTTGGAGACGTACGCGCGTGGGTTCAGGAGATTCGCAGCGCGCCCTGCTGCCGCGTTATCCTGCGCGAGTTCAGGCACAGGGTTCAAGGCGCCAATTTTCTTCCCGACGAGATCTGGATCGACAGCGCGGAGGATGCCCTTAGGCTGGTCGACAAGCAGAAAGATGCCAGCCGATTCCAGTCCATCCTCGATGCAACACGCCAACGTGAGCCTCTGCTGCTCGACTGGCTGGCGCAGTACCCATTGCGTGCCTTGGCGTTCGCTGCGGAGTGGAAAAGATTTCTCGAAATCGCGGCATGGATGCGCAGCAATCCGGTGCCCACGCGCTACTTGCGTCAGGTCGATATTCCCGGCGTCCACTCCAAGTTTATTGAAGGCAATTGCGGCATTCTGTCGGAGTTATTCGACATCTTGCTGCCTCCCGGCGCCATCGACTTTACCGCTACAGGTGCGGGACAATTCGTTAAGCGCTATGGCTTTCTCGGCAAACCGCTGCGCATTCGTTTTCGCGTTCTCGATCCGAGCCTGAAGGTTTTGCCCAACGCTCCCAATCCAGATTTCTCTCTGGATGCCAAGAGCTTTGCCTCGCTCGCCCCGGGTGTTTCTCGCGTCTTCATCACGGAGAATGAAGTCAATTACCTGGCCTTTCCCCAAGCGGAGAGCAGCATGGTCCTGTTTGGCGCGGGATACGGCTTCGAGATGCTGCGTAATATCGAGTGGCTTTCAAAATGTTCCGTGCATTATTGGGGAGACATTGACACGCATGGCTTCGCCATTCTGGATCAACTACGCAGCTTGCTCGGGGACGCGCAGTCGTTGCTCATGGATCAAGATACCTTGTTTGAGTTTCAGCCGCTGTGGGGAAGAGAAGAGAAACAGGCAACGCGCCATTTGTCACGCCTGACGATTGCAGAGCAGGCACTCTACGACGCTCTTCGGAACAACAGTATTCAGGAGAATCTGCGTCTTGAGCAGGAAAGAATCGGCTATCGCTGGGTTGAGCGTGCCATCTGGACGCTCTCATAGCAATGTTCCTCGACAACCGTTAACCGAGCCACTGCCGAGTGTACTTTCGTGCCTTCTGGGATGAAAATAGTCGGCCATAGAGACCTCACTATGCCAGTGTCTTTCATCTGCGCCACTATGCCATTTTTTTGCAATAAAACTTGACATGTCCGGGTCGGTTTCTGCCTCGCCGTTGCGCGACAAGAAGCTGATAGTACAAGTAATCGTCATGCACTTCCCTTGTTCGGTTTCGCCGCTCTGCGTGGACCTGGCTGTGACAACCGCAGTTGGTTTTCAGATGCTGCGGACATCTGTGGAGCAGATAAGCTGTTCGTTGCGGTTGCTGGGATTCTTTCCGATGCATTCTGATTCTCAGCCGTTCGTTAGTGTTGCGGATTCAGGCGACGCTTTCACGGCGATAAC
>PLFY01000139.1 GCA_003138365.1 Acidobacteriaceae bacterium | reverse complement strand
AAAGGACGCACAATGGATGGGGCACAGCCGACGTATTAACACTTGAGTTGAAAATGCTCTAGCCTGTTGATTCGCCCGTTGCCTCTACCTTTGCCAGGGCTGCAAGCGTGGCTTCAAGGCTGGCCGAGTCTTCAACATTCATCGATTTTTGGTTCGGGTCGATCTGGCGCAACAGGCCGCAGAGGACTTTGCCGGGGCCGACTTCGATGAAGTGAGTCGCGCCGGCGGCTACCAGGGAATTCATGCAATCCACCCAGCGGACCGCGCCGGTTACCTGGCGTATGAGCGCGTCCTGAGCGTCTGCTGCGGTGGTCACCAGGCTGCCGGTGACGTTGGCGGCTACAGGGATGCTGGGATCGGCCACCGCCAGCGTTGAGAGCACACGTGCCACCTCTTCCTGAGCCGGTTGCATCAGCGCGCAATGGAAGGGCGCGCTGACGGGGAGCATGACGGCGCGGCGGGCGCCCTTGAGCTTGGCCAGGGCGGATGCCTTTTCGACGGCTGCAAGTGCGCCGGAGATTACGGTCTGGCCGGGGGAGTTGAGGTTGGCGGCGGCTACGGTGAGGCCGGTTTCAGCCGCGGCTTCCTGGCAGGCTTCGGCCACCAGGGCCGGGTCCAAAGAGAGGATGGCGGCCATGGCGCCCTGACCGGCGGGGACGGCCAACTGCATGGCTCGGCCACGCGCTTTCACGGCGCGAACGGCATCGGCAAAATCGAGAGTCCCGGCAGCTACGTGGGCGGACCACTCGCCCAGAGAATGACCTGCCGCAAGGGAGGGCTGAACGCCATGTTCGGTGAGCACGCGCCAGACTGCCACGCTGGCTGTCAGGATCGCAGGCTGAGTGTTCTCGGTCAGCCGGAGCTCCTCCTCCGGCCCTTCAAAGATGAGTTTCGAGAGTGGGAAGCCCAGGGCCTTGTCGGCTCCAGCAAAGGTTTGGGCGGCGATGGGAAAGTTGTTGGCAAGCTCGCGGCCCATGCCTACGGCCTGCGAACCCTGCCCCGGAAAGAGAAAGGCAATTTTGGTGGACATTTCAGAAAGGATTGTATCGCGAAGGGGTGGTGCGATTCCCATTGAGTCACTTTCCCTGGGAATGGCGCGAACCATACATAAGGCCCAAAAAAGGGTCAAGCCAAGCGGCCGGAATTGCGGTTTGGTCCATTGCGACCCCGAATCGGAAGCAGGAGTCATCGAGATGAAGGAGACGATCATGAAGAACAGATTCGCGGTACTTGGCGGCGTAGTTCTCGCTGTCCTGGGCACTGGCATCCTCGGCTGCCAGCAGAAGAACAACAATGCCGCCGGCCAATCCGGCTCCGGCTCAGCATCTACGTCAGCCAGGTCCTCGAAGGTCTCCTGGTCCGGCGCGCGCCAGGTCGAGATTCCCGATCCCCATTACGGAATCGTCGCCGCCACCCTCAATATCCCCGACGGCTGGAAGTTTGCCGGCACGATGGTTCGCACCCAGGGCTGCCACGCAGGCCAGGGCGCGAGCCGAGTGTTTACCGCGCTAGCCCAGGACGGCATCACGGCGTCAGTGGCACTCCCCGGCTTCAGTTGGGGTTGGTCGAGCAGTCCCAGCATGGTGCAGAGGATGGCAGTGCAGCAGCATTGCCCGGGCATCGACATCACAACGGCGGCGAAGTTTCTTACCGATTTCGCCGTGCCGACTCTCCATCCCAATGCCAAGATCGTGGGCCTCCTGCCACTTCCGCCCGAGGCGCAGGCCAACCTCGAGAAACAGCATGAGCAACTGGTTCAGCAAGCCGCGGGTATACCGGAACAGTTCCGGATGCAGAATCAGACTCTCGACGGCGGCCGGGTGCGGGTTCAATACATCCGCAACGGAACTCCAGTCGAAGAGATGATCACAGTCTGGGTTTCATGCTATGAGAGCACCATGCCCGCGCCCTTCAAGAGCGGCGAGCCTCCCTCGCAGTTGCGCCATTGCTCCACGCCCAACGGCGTCTTCATCGTGCGTGCGCCCCAGGGCCACCTCGATGACGTCCTCGCTGCGTGGCAGCAACCTCATGCAAAGGAATTGACGGCATCATTCAAAGTCAATCCCGAGTGGCAGAACCGTGTCTTCCAGGACGGGCAGGCGGCTGCCCAGCAATCCATGGCGGCCAGCAATGCCATGTTCCAACAGAGCATGGCGAACAGCAGGGCCCAGTTCGGTGCGATGGTGCAGCGTGGACAGGCCTTTCAAGCGCAGCAGCAGTCAAGCTTCAACAGTGCGATGGCCAATGATCGAGCCAAGCAGGCTCAGATCGACGCCAGTGCGCATAACATGGTGAATTACTCGCTGGACCGGCAGGACTACGTGAATCCAGCCAACGGGCAGACTGTCACGGCAACCAGCGGTTACAACCACCAGTATGTGGATCAGAGTGGAAACACGATGGTTCAGTCGAATAACCCCATGAGCCACGCCCAGGCGGTGAGCGAGGGCTGGACCGAGCTGGTTCCCAAGTAACCAAAAAACTGACAAGGAGAAAACCATGATTGCAGCGATTAACATCTTCTTCGTGCTCATGATCGCGTACTCGCAATACAAGCATGCCAAGCGCAACGGCATGTGGTCGTGGTACGGCTTTCTAATCGTGATCGGTTCGTTCGGCTTGTTCGGGCTGGCCTTCATCATTCCAGTGGTGAACTCGACGACGCTGGAGGCGCATCCCGGCGTGATGATCACGGTGCTTCTCAGCGGAATCCTGGTGTTTGTCTCCGGACTGATCTATTGGGCGCGAAGATATGGGATCCGAGCTTTGCAGGCGAATGCGGCGCAGGCGCAGCAGAAACAATCTTCAAACGGCATCCAATCGTCGATCGCAGTTTTGGCGATGGTTTGCGCCTGCTCAGCTTCGGGACAGGCACACGCCCAGGGGAAAAGCGTATACAAGGATCCCGGCGGAGCTTACTCGGTGGTTGCTCCGGCAGGGTGGGAGACGCAGCCACAGCAAGGCTCGCCGATGGTCTCGATTGTGAACATGAACGCGAAGGTAAGCGTGACCCTGGGCGTGATGACCGGACCGGCGGCAAGCACGCCGACGGCGGAGAAAGAGCTTGAAAGCATGCAGGCCCAGTTCCCGCAGAGTTGCCCGCAGGTCAAGATTCTCAAGAAGGGTTCCACCACGCTCTCTGGTCTAAAAGGCGTCTTCATCGAGGTGCAGTGCAAGGGAGATACCGGTCCTGAGTTGATGAGATTCACCACGGCCAGCAAGCCGGGAGTCGTTGCGCTGATGATCTCCGCCTCTCCGGGGGACGCCTATCTGAAGCTTCTGGTCCCCCTTGCGGCCATCAGGGATAGCTTCAAAGTCCTGGCGGGATCGGCAGCTCCGGGGCCTGGCGGCGCACGGTCCGGCATGGGCGGTGGGCAACCGTCCGGACAGGACATGGGCGGTGGGCAAGACTCGGCAGGCGGGCCGAGCGGAGCATTTCCGGATCACGGAGGCGGAGGCTCAGGTTCGGGGACGTACCACGATCCGCAGGGACGCTACTCGCTGGCGGTACCCTCGGGATGGAATACGGCATCCGACAACGGCAACTTGACACTGACCTCAGGCGCGAGCTGGGTGACGGTAGCTACCGGTGGAGGATCCAGTGCAGGCGATGCCAACCACCAGATCCTTCAGCAGATTCAGGCCCAGTACAAGAGCTTTCAAGTGTTGAACGAGGGTGATTTCCAGAACAACGGGCACCCGGCGCACGGATCCAATGCAACTGGAATCAATCCCAAGGGGCAGCGGGTTTCGCTGCTTGTCGTGACCATCGGCGCGGGCGGATCCAACTATCTCACCTTGATTTCGTCGGCTCCCAACGAGCAGGCCAAAGAAATAAACGCCGCGGTGATGCAGATAGCCAAGAGCGTCCGGTTCGCTGGGGAGTAAGACAGGTCAGGTTTGAAGGATTTGACAACCAATCAGGCGCGCGTCGCAAAGGCGCGCGTCACAAGGGGCAGACCGTGACGGAATTCATTGTGGAGAGCGCCTGCGCTGTTGCAGAGATTGAATTGGCTGAGCAGAAGGAATTCACGCTTCCCCCCGCGCAATGGCAAGCCTTTCTCGCTGCGCTCGACAAGCCCACCGAATACAATCCGGCGCTCCACCGTTTGCTGACGGAGCCGAGCGCCATAGAGTTGGCGAACAAAAAATAGAAACTTAGAGGACTGCACGCTGGCGTGGCCCTAGGTCCGTGACCGGATGAANNTTCATACGGCCAAAGAACTAGTTCCAGCGCTTCTTGTCGTTGGGATCGTCGTCGATCTGCTTGCCGTTGCCATCGAAGCGGACGGTGCGGCCCTGGGAGCGCATGTAGACCTTGAACTTGCGGGCGGCTCGGCGGCGCTTCCAGCGGTAGTAGCGGTTGCGCAGGGCGAACCACTGCTCGCTGAAGGCGAACGAGACTCCGCGGCGCGGAGCCAACTGGATATAAAGCAGGCCGGCAAGCGCACCGCCCAACTGGGCGAAGGCGTACATCTTCTGCGGGCCGAAGAGCATGGCGATGGAGATCAGCGCGTAGACTGCGACCAGGTATTTGGCCTTGATGCCGATGGTGAAAAAGAGCAGGAACTCCATATTGCCGTAGAGTGCGCCGATGGCCACCAGCAGGCCAAAGATTCCGCCGCCACAGCCGTAAATGGCAATCTCATTGAGCGAATAGCCGAGGGTGCCGCTGGCGGCATAGATGGCGGTGGCAGAGGCCGCTGTGCCCAGGACGGAAATGGCATAAAGGCTGGCAACCCAGCTTGAGGTGTGAAGGTTCTCAAGAAACCCGGCCAGGAACCACAAGGAAAGCAGCTCGAACAGGGTTCCGATGAGGGTGGGGTGGATGAAGCTGTAGGTGAAGGGCTGCCAGAACCAACCGTGCAGGAAGTAGCTGGGAGCAAAGCCGAAGCGGTCAGTGAGTGGAACTTCCAGGTGGGGAAGCAGCAACGGGGCCACGAGCAAGGCGAAATAGGCAAACAGGTTGATGAGGACGAGGCGGCGAGTGGCGCCGCGGAAGTCGGGGAAGGAAAACGGGCTGCTGCCAATTCTGGGCATCGTAGAGAACAGGGTAAACGGTGGAGCGGGCGGGTGTCATGGGGTTTGGCGGTCGAGCGCGGCGTCGCGCCCGGCTTGGGCGGTGTGGAAAGCCCCAGGAATCGGGAGTGGGTCCCATTGCGGGACCATCAAAAGACCCCTATGCGCCGAGGCGGTGACTGGCAGAGCTGCATCACGGGAAGATTCATAGCGTATTCTCCACTATTGGGGGGTGCGGTTGCGCGGGCGCTAAATGCCACTTGACCTGAGGCCGGGTTGTCCCCAAGAATAGCGGAGTCGTACCGCAAGGTACCGCCATCTTAAAATGTGAAATGCCATGAAAAGAGAGGAGAGTGTCATGCCCAACTGCCCTGAGTGCGAGAATGGACTTGACATTGAATTGGACGAAGTGGAAGAGGGCGACGTGATCGCCTGCGATGAGTGCGGCACGGAGTATGAGGTGGTGGGTGTAGAACCACTGGAATTGGCGCGGGTGGACGGCGACCTGGTTGAGGACGACGATCTGCTTGCAGAGGACGAGGAGGAAGAGTGAGGTTTTTCAGCTCGAGATTGGCGGTTGGAGTGGCGATTGCCGCCCTGGCAGCCGGAGTATTTCCCATGGGGCCGCATAGCGGGCAGGGTGGATTCAGCCTTGGGCCGGCTGAGGCGCAGGCGCAGAATCTGGGTCAGCGCGTCGTGTTTGGGTTCGTGGTGGATGCGAATTCCAAGCCGGTGGCCGGAGCCACCGTCTTCCTCAAATACCTCAAGACCAAGTCGATCCGCAGTTTTACTGCCGAGGCTGACGGCAAGTTCCGCTTCACCCAGGTGAACATGGCGGAAGACTATGAGTTGTGGGCGGAAAAAGATGGGAAGAAGAGCGCGGTCAAGACCGTGAGCCAATGGGATGCGCGCAAAGATTTTGAAAGCGATCTGAAGTTGAAGTAGGCTGCGCGCTGTCCGAGATCTACACTTTGCCCGATTATTTATGGCATAATGTATACGAGGTGAAGCGATGAACTCCGCATCCGCGCTAATCGGGGATTGGCTTGGGGTTAAACCGCCCATGACTCAGGCGGCAGTCTTGGGGATTATCGAGCAGCAGCTTGATCCACCAGTGATTCAGCGGCTCTTTGAGATGGGTTTGAGCCGGGATGAGGTCCACTCGGTGATTATTCCCGCGCGTACGTTGCAGCATCGTCGCTCTCGAAACGAGCGGCTGACTGTTGAGGAATCTGACCGGGTGATTCGAGCGCTCCGGGTGCTTTCGGCAGCCGAGGGAGTTTACGAAAGCCGGGAACGTGCGCTGCAATGGCTGCGCCGTGTGAATCCGCGGCTCAATGGCCGGTCGCCGATCTCATTGCTTAAGACGGATACTGGCGCGCGCATCGTCGAGGAACTGTTGGGCCAGATCGATGAAGGGTACTTCATCTGAGGCGGTGAATGGTTCTTTGGCGTATCAGCAAGCATCTTGAGCTGGACGGACGGGGCGGAATCTCCTTCGCTGGACGCTGGCATCATGCGGGAACTCCCGTGGTGTATGTTGCGGAGTCGCCCGCGGGGGCGCTGATCGAAACCTGCGTTCACACCAGCGCCAATGACATTCCCCCGTCGTTTACGATGCTCAAGGTTGTCGGTCCCGATTTGCCCTTCGACGAGATCGAGCTGGCCATGCTGGACCCGGCGTGGTTTGAGCGCGCTGAGATTACGCGTGAATTGGGTTCGGAATGGCTGAGACGGCGGAGTGCCGCTTTGCTTCGCGTACCCAGTGCGCTTGTTCCTGAAACAGTCAACTACCTGCTGAATCCGCTGCACACAGATGCAGCGCTCTTTCAAATCGAAAAGAGTTTTCTCTTTCCGTTCGACACGCGGCTTAAAAGCTGACGAGCGTTACCCATCCAGCTTTTTCACCACCAGCTCGTTGAGCAGCGCCGGGTTGGCCTGGCCTCTTGAGGCTTTCATGACCTGGCCGACAAAGAACCCTGCCACGGTCTTCTTGCCGGCGCGATAATGCTCCACCTGTTTGGGGTTGGCTCGGATGACCTCGTCGATCATGGCTTCAATCGCTGAAACATCGATGATCTGCTGGGGCTTCTCGCGGTCATAGACGGCGGGGAAGTCTTCTGCTTTTTCAAAGCACACGTCAAATAATTGTTTCAGCTGCTTGGAGCTGATCTTGCCCTCGTCGAGCAGGTCGGCGGCCTGCACGATTCCTGTCATGGAGACGGGGGACTGCTCCTGTTCGAGGCCCAAGGCCTTCAGCCGTCCGCCCACCTCGCTGAGCAGGACATTGGCCACGCGGCGGGGGTTGCGCGCGGTGCGGGCGGCGGCTTCAAAGCGGTCGGCAAACTCGCGCGATGCGGTAAGCGTGAATGCGTCCTGCGTATTCAGATCGTACTCGGCGATCATCCGCGCGCGGCGGGCTTCGGGCAGCTCGGGAAGCTTTTTGGCGGTCTCGGCCAGGAATGCGGCGGAGACAATGAGCGGCGGGAGGTCGGGCTCGGGGAAGTAGCGATAGTCGTGCGCCTGCTCCTTGGTGCGCATGGAATAAGTGCGGCCTTCAGCCGAGTTCCAGAGGCGGCTTTCCTGCATCACGCGGCCGCCGGATTCGATCACCTCGATCTGGCGCTCAATTTCATATTCCAAAGCCGCGCGGACGAAGCGGAAGCTGTTGACATTCTTGACTTCGGCTTTGGTTCCGAATTTGTCCGCGCCCTTCAATCGGACGCTGACGTTGGCGTCGCAGCGCAGCGATCCCTCCTCCATGTTGCAGTCGGAGACGCCGGTGTAGAGGAGAATTTCTTTCAAGCGCGTGAGGTATTCGAAGGCTTCGTCGGCGGTGCGGATGTCGGGCTCGGAGACAATCTCAATCAGCGGAGTTCCGCAGCGGTTGAGGTCGAGATAGGTGCGGGTAGCGGAGTCGGCAAACCCGTCGTGGAGGCTCTTGCCGGCGTCTTCTTCCATGTGCAGCCGGGTGATGCCGATGCGCTTCACGGCGCCGTCCGCTGCGGGCACCTCGATGAAGCCGTGCTCGGCGATGGGCTTGTCGAATTGCGATATTTGATAGCCCTTTGGCAAGTCGGGATAGAAATAGTTCTTGCGGGCGAAGATGGAGCGCTCGCGGACCTGGCAGCCGATGGCCAGGGCGGCGAGCGTGGCGAACTCGACGGCCTTCCCGTTCAAAACCGGCAGCGCGCCGGGCAACCCCAGGCAGACCGGGCAGATGTTGGTGTTGGGCGCCGAGCCAAAATGATTGGCGCAACCGCAAAAAGCCTTGGTCGCGGTGAGCAGTTGGACGTGGACTTCGAGTCCAATGACGGGCTCGTACTTGGCCAGGACTTCAGGAGCGAGAGCAGCGGGCATATTGAAATTCTAGCGCGTCATGACTTCCCGCCGGGCTGGTTCTTTCCCGTATTTAGAAAGGAAATGGATTCAATTCCGGCCTGCTTCGTGAGCAAAATGCCCGGTCCATCGATTGGATCCTGTGTGCCTTGGTCGTCCGCTATCCAGGCTGCGTCTTCCAAGAACAACGATGCGTCCTCAGGCTCATCGGAGTAATAGCGGAGATAACCGATAATGGTACGGTCTCCTGAAAGCTGAACCAGTACGAAAGAGGTTGAAATATCCTGGAAGGCGTCATTCCAAATGGAACTGCGCGCCGTGCGTTGTGTAATCCGGAACCTGCGTAGTAGCCGCAGTAGCCAATCATGATTGAGGTTTGAGCTATGGAGGATGCCTATGGCAAACGCCAAAGCCGCCAGTACGGCCCAATAAGGCCAATTCAGCTGAAAGGCATATTGCTCAATTCCATCAGGGCTGATCTTTTTCCAGCTTAGCGGAAGTGAATAGCCAAAGAATGGGGACGCAATAAGATAAAGGAGAAAACTGAACAACAAAGCTTCGATGACTTTATCGAGTTCTGTCTGCTGGGGCCGTACGGCCAAGCGTTGAATGAGGTACGCGCAACTGAACCCCGGCAACAACAAAAGCAGCACACCAAGAGCTTCCGTCGTTCCAGGCAAAGCCGCGCTCCCGGAGTGCTATTTCGTTCTCCGCGGAGGAGGGGGTTTAATTCCCTGTGGGCGTACCAGGTTTGCAGGTTTGGAAGGTTTGAAGGACTGATTTCCGTTGGAGAGGCTCTTGGGCATACTGTCTTGTGCGACGCCCCAATTGCCACTTGTCCGCACAGGAATAGCTTTCGGCCGTTCGGTCATATCTCCATCCTCTTCTTAAGTATCCTCCACTCGCGACTGCGGCGCAAGCGGACCGTTGTTGCCTCACTCCGCCGGATCGTCAGCCGTAAACGCGGAGCAGCAGGGCTTTTCGCTGGCGTGGAAGTTCATTAACTCCACGCGGGTGCCGTCGGGGTCGTAGAGGTTGAACTGGTACTTGCCGTCTTTGCCGATCTTGGGTTGGGGGTCGTGGGTTCCGGTGAGGCGGTTGCCGGCTTCAAGCACGTCGTAGGCGCGGGGAACGGAGTCTTCGCCGATGGAGAAGTGGTCGAGGACGCCGAGATTGTGCTGCGACATCGTGGCCGGGATTCCGGAACCGGAGGGACCGCTGGTGAGCATGTATTCGACCCAGTCGTGGCTGTCGGGAGACTGCTGGCTGACCCAGTCGAGCTTGCCCTCGACCATGCCGCCAAACCAGTAGGGCCGGAAGCCGAGCAGATCGCGGTAAAACGTGTCCTCGACGGCGCGGCTATGGACCAGAAAACCGACGTGGATGATGTGGTGGCCGATGACCAAGGGGGCTGCGAGCGGCTTGAGGTTCTCGGGTGGCTGGACGAACTCGACCTTGTTGCCTTCGGGGTCCTTTACGGTGAACCAGCGGCTACCGTCCGCGCCCTTTTCGATCTGGCCCGGCACCTTCCATGATTTGGAGCCAAGAAAGCGGCGAAGGGTTTCAGCGTCGTCGGTGTTCCAGGCGGTGTGGTCGAGGCGGTTGATGCCCGCGTCCGCGGGAAGGGGCAGCACCTCAATGAATTGCGTGGCGCTCAGGGCGTAGCGGACGCCCTTGGGGTTCTCAGGGTCGTGCATTTTGACCGCGCCAATGATCTCGCGGTAGAAGTGGTCGGTGGCGGCGGGGTCCGAGGTGTAGACCGCGATGTGGGAGATGCCGGTGATCCTGGGCCGTGCCAGCGGCTTGTCGGGCATTTGAGCGGCGGTGGTGACGGATAAGGCAAGGAGAGAAGTGGCAACCATGAACCTGAACTGCATTTTGCACCTCGAATGTGTCGTGAGATTACGATAAATCGATTCGTTGCGGTGTACAAACGCCGAAAACACTTATTCCGCGAAGAGATGGGTCCTGGCCGCCTTACAATGCCCTCATGCGTAGAAGATTCCCCGCAAGTCAGATTGTCCCGGTAACTCTCTCGGCGTTGCTTGCGAGCGCCTGGCTTTGCTCAGGTGTGCTTGCTCAGAATTCATTGCCTGCGGCCTCCGCGGAGGATCGCGCGGAGGCTCGGGCGATCTTCAAGCAACTGATTGAGATCAACACGACGGATACGCCGCTGGGCAACGTGACGACGGCGACCGCGGCCATGCAGAAGCGATTTCTCGACGCTGGATTTCCGGCTGCCGATGTGCATCTGCTGGGGCCGGATGCGCGCAAGCAGAATCTGGTGGTACGCTTCCGCGCGGGTGGAACCCCAACCGAGAAGCCGGTGTTGTTTTTGTGCCACATGGATGTCGTGGAGGCTCTGCGCTCCGATTGGTCGACCGATCCATTCCAGTTTGTCGAGAAGGATGGCTACTACTACGGCCGGGGGACGCAGGACATGAAGAACTCCGACGCCGCGCTGGTGGAGACGTTTCTGCGGCTGCACAGGGAGGGGTACAAGCCGAAGCGCGACCTGATTCTGGCGCTCACGGCGGATGAAGAGGGTGGCAAGTTCAACGGGGCGGAGTGGCTGGTGCGGGAGCATCGCGAGTTGGTGGACGCGGCTTACGTGATCAATCCCGACGCGGGCGGGATAGAACTGGACCACGGGCGGGCGGTGGTGGCGGACGTGGAGGCTACGGAGAAGGTCTACTCCGACTTCCAGATCACGGCCACCAATCGCGGAGGGCATAGCTCGCTTCCCCGGCCGGACAATGCGATTTATGAGCTGACGGCGGCGCTGAACAAGCTGGCGGCGTTTGCGTTTCCGTTTGAGATGAACGAGGTGACGCGCACCTACTTCAAGAACCTGGCTGCGCAAGAGACGGGGCAGACGCAAGCGGATATCCGGGCGGTTCTGGCCTCGCCGCCGGATCTGGCCGCGGCGGCGCGGCTGGGCGTCGAACCAAGTTTCAACGCAAACTTCCGGACGACATGCGTGGCTACGCGGCTGTCCGCGGGCCATGCCAACAATGCGCTGCCGCAGACGGCGCAGGCCATCGTGAATTGCAGGATTTTTCCGGGGCACTCGCCGGAGGAGATTCGGAAACAGTTGATTGGGATCTTCGGCGATGACAAGCTGAGCGTGAAGTTCGTCTCCGATGCGGGGGTGGTTTCCGATACGGCGCCGGACAGGAAGGCAATGGCGCCGCCGGCTCCGATCCCCGAAGTCTTTGCCCCTTTGACGCGGTTGACGCAGGCCATCTGGCCGGGGACGCCGGTGACTCCGGTGATGGAGAACGGGGCCAGCGACTCGATCTATTTTGCGCAGGCGGGGATTCCCAGCTACGGGTATTCGGCGATTGCGCTGGAGAGGGACGATGAGAGGGCCCACGGGCGGGATGAGAGGCTGCCGGTGGACTCGTTTTGGAAGTCGCTGGATTTCTTCCACTCGTTTTTGAAGGCAGAGGGGAAAAGCACGGAATAGGGACTAGGTTCGTGACCGGATGAAGATGT
>PLFY01000031.1 GCA_003138365.1 Acidobacteriaceae bacterium | reverse complement strand
GCAATTTATGCCTGTTGGGCAGTATCACCAAATGTGCGGATGAGCCCATTTTCATACGGCCAAAGAACTAGTCTCCGGCAACGAACGATGGCGCCCAACCCGAACTGAATCTGTCGGAAGCTTGCGGAGAGAAGTCCGTTCCTCTTGCGGGCAGTTGGAACTGGGCAATCTGGCTATGCATCTGTTCGGAGAGTTTACTGAGGCCCGTGGATGCGGCGGACGACTCATGTGCCGCGGTCGCCGATTGCGAAGCAATTTGCAGGATAGCGTCCAGGTTGCGCTTGAGTTCTTCGGTGGTCGCTGCTTGCTGCTGGGCAGCAACCGCGATTTGCCCCATCATGGCATCGACTGTGGATACAGACTCCCGAATGTATGTAAACGACTCCCTGGTTGTTTCCGTGAGCGCGACTCCTTGGGCGATGGAGTCGTGCTCCACTTGCGCCTTTTCAAGTGCATTCTTCGCATGTTGCCGGACGCTGACGATCATCGAATCGATTTCGCCAGTGGCGCCGCCAGTCTGTTCCGCCAACCGCCTGACTTCTACCGCAACCACCGAAAAACCCCTTCCATGCTCTCCAGCGCGGGCTGCTTCGATGGCCGCGTTGAGTGCCAGAAGGTTGGTTTGAGCGGCAATATCGCGAATCAGCTTCGCTACGCGTCCGATCTCTTCGGTATGCTTGGCCAGCCCTTCGATGCTCTGAGCCACAACAGCAGATTGTTCCGAAATCTCGGTCATCTTGGCCGTGGCGGCGGAGACCGCTTCATCCCCCTGAAGAACCGAAGCAGAAGCCTTGGCCGCCGATTCGGAGGCGATGGAGGTATGCTTTGCCACCTCCGCCACCGATGCCGCCATCTCAGTCAACGCCGACGACACCTGCTCGGTCTGGGCCCGCTGTTCGTCTGCGCCCTGCGCGGAATTCCGCGCGGTTGCGGCAAGTTCTGTGGCCGCTGCCGATACCCGCGCGCCGATCTGCCCCACATCCCCGATCATCCGGCCAAGTGCGTGCTTCGTCCGGTTGACAGAAACCAATGTCTGCCCAAGCGTGTCGTGGGAATGGACATCGATATCTTCCTGGGAGAGATCCTTCCGCGCGATCGCTTCCAGCGCGAGTTGCGCGCAGCGTACTCTCTGGCTGACGATGCGGAGCGTCACCATCGCGCAGGCAATTGCAATGACAAAGCTCATGCCGATGAACAAGGCAGAAAGCCAGAGAGCCCGCTGTGCAACATGCCAACGCTCCTCCTCGCGCTGTTGAGTGAGGTGTTCCATATACGAGACATAGCTGGTGACTGCCGTCTGAATCTTCTTGCTCTGGACCACGGAGGCCGGCAACTCCGCCAGCATCTCATTGTTCTTGCCCTGCCGCCCCAGCGCAAACATTTTCCGCAGTTCAGCCTCGCCTGATTCCCATGTGGTCTTCACATCGGCAAGTTGGCTTTGTGCATTCGAGTCGCTTTGGTCGAAGCTCAATTGTTCAAGAATCGAGGCAAACTTTTGTGCGGCTTCGGTGCAACGCGCGTCGCCGTGCTCGGCAGGCTGCAAAAAGAAAGCCCGCGACGTGGCCTGTTCGCGTTGCTGCAGCATGGCGAGCTGCTCGGCCAGCAGGCCGCGCTGAGCCTCTATGGCGCCAGCCTCGCTGCGCTGCTCCGCCTGCAGATCTCCGCCGATGGATACAGCTCCGGAAATCGTCGCTACGAGCAATACCAGGCCAAAGCCCAATGCGATCAATTGTTCCAGGCCGAGCCGTTTCAACATCATCGTCTCTTTTCTAAGGAATTCTCCCACTCGGGGCCGGCATCCGCCGCGAAGAAAGCGGCATTGGAGACCTTCCTTCGCGCAAACCCTTGGCTGTTCTATCGGCAATGCCCGCCAAACTTTAAATTGTGGGGCGAGAAACGGGTTCCGCGACGGCTGAGAGCGGCGAAGCGAGACTGCCGGTAAAGAATCCGGCGCTGGCGCCGATAGGTTCGCTATCGAACAACAGAATGTGATCCACAAAATGCAACCTAAGGAGCGGGAATGAAAACGAATCCGTGGCTCGTGTGTGTAGTACTGATGGCGTGCTCGTCGTTGCCGGCTCTCGGGCAGAGCGATCCAGTGCAGAAAGGCGCAAACGAACTGCACAGCGCATCCAACGGCCAATTGACTCTTCGATTCGAGGAGCGGACACGCTGGGAAGAGCAGTACGGCGTCAAGTTCGGCGCGGCAGTGAATCAGCAGGACATGCTCAGCCGCATTCGCATCGGAATCCAGTATCGTCCGGTTTCCTGGCTCACATTCTCCGGGATGGGCCAGGACGCGCGTGCTCCATGGTACGGCAAACCTGCGCCCAATTCCGTGCGCGAGACCATGAATATGCACGAGGCCTGGCTTGCCCTTGCTTCGGAGAAGACAGCCCTCAACCTCTCCTTTGGCCGGCGCATGTTGGACTACGGCGAAACGCGCGTGATCGGCACTCCGCAATGGAGCAACACGTCGCGCACCTACGATTACGGCCGCATGGAGTACTCCTCGAAGAAGATGACTCTGGATGCGCTGATGGTTTCCCCCGTCATTGTCCAGACCGACGCGTTCAACAACCCGGAACTGGGCAATCGCATCTGGGGCACCTACGACGTTTTTCCAAAGCTCTTCCATGGACTCTCGGTGGACACCTATGCGCTGCGACATTCCGAGAACAAGATCGGCGGCTGGACGAGCGCCGGCACGTTGGGAACCAACAGTTTCGGCGCCCGCGTTTACGGTCCGCTGCCCGACCGATTCGCTTACTCGCTTGAGAGCACCGGCCAAACCGGACACCAGGGACTGCTGGACCAGCGCGCCTATTCATGGTTTGCGGGCGCTTCACGTCCTGTCGCGCTCTTCAACATGCCGCTAAGCCTCTCACTCGAATACAAGGGAGCGTCCGGCTCCAGCTATGGTTCCGGACACGACGCAACCTACGATCAGTTGGCGCCGGCCAATCACGACAAGTTCGGACACATGGATCAGTTCGGCTGGCGTAACTTGAAAACCCTCAAATCTCTGGAGACTTTGAAGATCACAAAGTCCGTCGCATTCAATCTGATGTATACGGATGAGAACCTCTTCAGCGCCTCGGATGCGCTCTACAACAGTTCCGGCTCGCAGATTGCGATTTCTAAAAAGGGAACTGCCGGAACGCATGTGGGGCAGGAACTGGATGCCTTCACGACCTTCGCCGTCCGGGACCATACCTTCTACGCGGGCTTCGGCCATTTCTTCAAAGGGGAGTTCGTCGAAAACACAACACCCGGCATCAATCCGCGCTACTTCTACTTCGCGCAACAATACGTCATCAAATGAGCCAAGAGCACCGGGGGAAAATGTGCTTGTGGTCGATCGCTTGGTCGAATCCACCTGGCATGAACTGAACCAAACAACCAGTGGGCAGACCTGCCGAAGAGACGGCTGGTGCGTTTTCCGGCTCCTTGCTCCCGAATCACGCAATGGCGTTCATCGATTCCATCATCCGCTGGGAACATCGCCAACCCGGAAACTGGTGTCCCCGGCGAGCGATTCTTGCTCGCCGGGGTGGCCGTTCCCTATTCCCTGTTCCCTGCTCTTCAGCTTTTCCGCAGATAAGTCCCCGACAGCCGGTCGTGCCAGCTCAGGTGCTCCTCGTCGAAGATGGCCCAGGCCACGCCCAGCCCCACCGGCAGCAGAGACAAAAGAAACGCCCCCAGCCGCCCGCAGCGTTGCCCGCGGGTGGGCTTCCGATTGCCCAGCGTGCAGAGCGAGATATGGGCCCACTTCATGCCCGGCGTGGCCGCGCCCAGCGTGAAGAAAAACACCTGGTAAACCACGCCGATCGCCAGCAGAGCCACAACCGAACCCAGCTCGATCTCCTTGATCGCAGGCAGGTCTTTCGCTTTGTCCATTACTACCAGGGCTGCCGCCAGAAAGGCTCCCGTCATCAGCGAGCAATCCACCACCGTCGCCATCAGCCGCAGTCCCATCGAAGCCGGTTGCAATGCCACGGCTGCCGGAGCCGGGTCGTCTTCAAGCTCGATCGCCTCCACGTATGGCTCATCCAGCTTGATGCTCAACCAGTCTGGACTCGACCAGCCTGGACTCGCCCACGCCGCTGCCGGCACGGTGACGATCTCCGCCGCCGCCGGTTCGGTCGAGATGCTCCCAGGGTCGACCTCGAAGATGCTCAATTGACCCACGGCATCTCCCGCCGCCGCATAAGGCCCTTCGGCCAGCCGAGGGCGAACCTTCCGCGTTGCAACCAGCTCGCGGGGAAACTCGATCAGGTTGGCGTGCAGCGGCTGGGCAGGTTCCACAACCTCAATGCCCTCGTCTCCCTCCAGAGAACGGTGCGCATCCCGCGCCATCGCGGACGATTCCCACCAGTCCTCCACGGAAGTCTCAAAGACACTTGTTCTATGCGCCCCATGCGTCGCACGCAAAGCTTCAGGCGCCGCGTCGCGCACCGGCAAATCCGCCTCCCAGCGGATTCCATACGATTGCCTCTCCATCGCCTCGCTCGAAGCCCTGTCCGAAGCCCGGCCCGAAGCTTGGCCCGAAGCCACTCCCGGTAAAAGCCCGGCAACCTTCGCCGGCTCAACCGAGGCCTCCCATACCTGCTCGAGCGCCCGCTCCGATCCGCCGCCATGAAAAGCCCCCGGCTCCCACGGCTGCTCTGTCACGGACCCAGCTTCCAGACCGGCCAGAACAAATTCAGCCGCGGCCTGCGCCTCAAGCGCGGCCCGGGATGCAGCCTCCGCAGCCCGAACAGCGGCGCGGGCCTCACCGGCAAGCATTTCGCTGTAGCTGGGAGCCTTGGCATAGCGCGCGGCCACTCGCGCGGCGGCCTCCGCGGCAAGGCTGCTAGCGCCTCGCTTCACCACTCCGGGTGCATCCAGCTCTGCTGTTGCGCCACCCCTGCGACTCATGTGCGCGGCAAGACGCTGATTCACTTCCTGCTTCCACGTGGGCGTCAGGTCAACCTGGCTTGCGGATGTGCTCAAAGCTCCAGTCTCCCTTCTCACGTGGCTTCCCGGCATGTTTGCAGGCACTTCTGCCTGCAAGCCTTTCCGCTTGGCCAGTCCTCAAGCCCATCCTAGCCGCGGCGTTCAGCAAGTTGCCGTCAAAACATGGGGGAGGTATCGAGGAGGTACACAGTTTTGTAACAAATTATTCGAGCCGGCAGGGCAATTGCATTCGAAACTTGAGCGAGGAATGAAGGGTACGGGCTTTCGATATCAGGCGAATCATCGTTGTTTTGAAAGGGCACGGCTTTAGCCGTGCCCTTTTCAGGGCCAATATTGCCGGCTTTAGCCGCCGAGGGATGTATTGAAGATTCTCAAATCATCGCTCAGGGGCTGAAGCCCATAAGTCCTCTGGCTGTTTTGCGGCACGGCTAAAGCCGTGCCCTTTCAAAACAATCCAAATGCGATTGCCC
>PLFY01000173.1:13005-19602 GCA_003138365.1 Acidobacteriaceae bacterium | reverse complement strand
AGGAAGGACCAAGAAGATGACGAGCAAGCGCAAGACAAAGCTATTGGTTGCGGTTCTCATGACTGCCGGTGTATTGTGCGCGCAGGAAACGCGGAGGACGATCACGAATCCGTCGCCGAATCCAACAGACGACAGCAAGCTCAACAGCAGCGCAGTTCCCGACGCCTATGCACTGGTAGGTCACTTTGACAGAATCGTTGTGATCCGATTGAAGAATAGGGCGAATTTGCTGGCGGGGATTACCAAGGTCGTACAGGAACAGAATATCAAGAACGGTGTGATTCTATCGGCGATCGGATCATTGCGTGGATACGAGGTCCACGCGGTGACAAATCGCGACCTTCCCACGCAGGACACCATCACGAAAAACCCAACCCAGCCGGTAGACCTCGTGAGCATGAACGGCTATGTGATCAACGGACGCATCCATGCGCACATGACCCTGGCAACGCCCGATAGAGTGATTGCCGGACACCTGGAGGCGGAGAACGAAGTGTACACATACGCGATTGTGACGATTGGAGTCATGAGCGATACCAACCTCGACAAGATCGATGACAAGACGTATCGCTGAGTGTGAACAGCCGTTGAGCCTGTCGCGGTCAAAGGGAGCAGGGCTCAGCCGATGACGGAAGGTCTCCAGATTCCGGTGAGCATGTCTCGGCGCGAAGGGGACCGTAGTCCTGCTGTTGGTGATCTCGGTCATCATCAACAATGTCGATCGGAGCAATCTTTTGATCGCAGCGCCGGCGATCCAGCGGCAGTTGGCGCTGTCGCCGCTGCAGATCGATAAAGGCCACGTTTGCACCTTCGCCGGCCAGCGCTTTTTGAAATTGCCCGGCCCAAGCCGCCGTCGCTGCCCAAGACCAATGGCGTCTTGTTTTAAGCCTCGGTCCAAATGTTGATCCTGTTCACGCGATACGCAAATTAAAGCGCAAGAAAAACCGCTCCGCCTTCCACCATGAGTTCGATGCCGGCGGCCTGGGCGGCCTCCTGCAGGGCTGCGGCGAGCATGAGAACCGGGTCAGAGCTTACGTCGATCCGGCGCATCAAGCCTTCTCCCTTTTTGCCGCCCGCGGAAAGGACGATTTTCAATCCGCGCCGCTTGCACTTCACCGGCGTCCCATCTTCGAGCTTCGAATTCATCGGCTTGAGGTAGGCGTCGACGTAGTGAACTCCGATGCGAGACTTATCGTCGGTGTGCTCGGGAAGTTTGCCCTCGGCGGCCGGGTTCACTTCACAAAGTTTGACTTTCACGTGGGCCTCCGTGGAGTTCGATTCCTTTTGATTCCAGAAATTCGTCCATTACTTTTCTGAACGCGCGGATGTGTTCGGGCGTGCTGCCGCAGCAGGCGCCTACGAGATTTACGCCCGACTCCAAGAGTGGCATCAGGCCTAGCACCATTTGCTCCGGCGTCTCGTCGTAAATGACTTTCATGTTTTCCAGCCGCGGCTTTCCAGCATTCGGCTGAACCATCACCGGCAAGTCGGTTACGCTCTTATAACGCAGCACAGCTTCTCGCGCGCGTTGCATCTCCATTCCGGTGCCGCAGTTCAAGGCAACAACGTGCGCACCATGCTCCTCCATGAATTCAGCAGCCCGCTCGGGTTCAATGCCCATCATGGTGCGGAAGGTTGAGCCGTCGAGAGTGACGTCGTAGGCGAGGGAACCGATGATGCACTTTGCGCCCGCAGCCTGGGCCGCCTGGATGCCGATCAAGAGTTCCTCAAGCGAGGTCTGGGTCTCGATGATAATGGCGTCGGCCCCTCCGTCGACGAGAGCCGCGGCCTGTTCCTCAAAGGCAGTTCGAACCTGGGATTCGGTGAAGTCGCCGAAAGGCTGAAGCAAGCCGCCGAAGGGGCCGATGTCCCCGAGCACGTAGCCTTCTTTGCCGCTAAAGGCCTGACGGGCGATCTCCACTCCAGCTTTGTTGATTTCAACGACATGGTCTGTTTGGGAATGGCGGTTCAGCATGATGCGCGATCCGCCAAATGTGTTGGTGATGATGCACTCCGAGCCTGCCTGCGCATAGCGGCGCTGGATGGCGAGCACCCTCTCAGGATGCGTGAGATTCCATGCCTCGCCGCAATTGCCCTGCTCCAATCCGGCGATCATGAGTTGCGTGCCCATCGCCCCGTCGCCGAGCATGGGCCGCTCGCGAATCGCTTCCTGCAAGAGTTTCTTCATCATAACTCCGTGTCCTCAAGCCAATTCCTTTTGTACCAATGCGTAGTGAATCGTTTCCAGAACCAGACCCCATTTGTGATCGCGGCTGGAAGACTCACAATAGCAACCCGCAGCGCTGGGTTTGCGCCGCCATGTCAAGACAGCATTCAATCGTTCTCCGCCAAGCGGTTTCTCGCTGTCAATGGCAGTCATCAGGCGTACGGGATTCTCAAGATACTGGCACATGGCTGTGTGGCCCGTATCGCCTGCGACCGGGACGCAGCGCTGTTCCCTAATAGGATATCCTTCGGCGCGCGGGCCCAGCTTCACGCTGTAGTCAAAAGTCAGCGGCCGGCCCATGTTGGTGCAAGTGGTTCCGTCATAACGGAACACAATGTCGAGCGAGTCGTCCTGGTTGATATGCACCGAAAGACGCTCCTCTGCCCATCGCTTCAAAGCTTTTCGATTGACGCTGTATTCGGCGTCCTGATCCAGCACCGCAACGCGAGCCGGGACTTGCTCGCCCCACGATTGCGGAGCCCGCCGGTAGGCCGCACGCCGGTACTGACATGGGCCAAAAGAACAGTTTTCGCAGGGAACAAGGTCGGTGAGCCTGCGCAATCGCTCGATGTGACGCGTCAATCCGAAAACTGCCAACAAAGTTTTTTTGGGGCGCAACATGCCAGTGTCAAACACTTCCACACAGGAAGGGAAAGGCTCTCTTCGCGTCCGCTTCATCAGTTCGAGCAAGCGGGGTTGCTCCGCGACGTCCCATTCGGGATACCCAGGGCTGTAGTGGGGCAACACAGCCATGTCGTGTTGTTCCGCCCAGTCACAGAGACGAGCTCCGGTCGCCGCGGCCAGATGCTCGACGACCGCGGAACCGAATATCTCGAGGAAAAAATACTCGTCAGGTTTTTCGTCCTGCCAGCGCCGGCGACTTTCCTCTTCGGCTTCAGGACCCGCGCCCACGGCAATCATGATCACGCTGTGGGCTTCAGCTTGCTGGAGCGTGCCCTGGAGGCGTTTGCTGGTGAACGCAAATCCATCCATGTGAATGGAGTCGCCTTTGATTTCGAAGTTCTCCGCTTGCCGCGCATAAAACCACGGCCGGCCGTTCCTTGCGTACCAGTCCCGCGCCCAATCCGCCAGTTCCCGAGCGCGGCCTGCGAGCACCCAGCCGCGCGGATAACCGAGCAGCCGCACATATTCCTCCGGCAACACATTTACATCGGGAAGCGTGCCGGCCAGCTCCATGGATTCGGCTACGTCGCGCATGGGATCGGCTCCACGGGCTTGAACTGGCAGCCCTCCACGAAGAAATTGAAAAAGTCCGGGTGGGTTTCCAGGCGGCAGTGCTGGACCCTCTTTACCAGGTCTTCCAATTCCTGACGCTTCGACTTCGAGAGCAAGGCGATCGTCGCGCCTTCAATCGCGGTGTTGCCGGCCTGGACGATTTTTGTGGAAGCCACGCTGGGCACAAGCCCGATGCGCTTGGAAGCTTCCACGTTGAGATGCCGTCCGAACCCTCCCGCGAGATAAAAGACATCGATGTCGTCGAAGTCGATGCCGTAGCTCGAGAAGACGGCGTGTAAACCCGCGACATTAGCGCCCTTGGCCTGAGCCAACTCATTGACATCGCTCTCGAGCAGGAAAATGTCCGCGTCTTTGTCGGGCGCTCCGCCATGGTAGAGCGTGACGCGATGAATGTCATCCGCAAAGCGGCCCATATCATTCATGCGGCCGGTGCGGAGCAATTCGCTAAGTGCGTCGACCAGGCCAGAGCCACAGATGCCCTCGGGCGGCACGTCGCCGATGACTCGAAGACGGAAGGTTCCGTCGTCAGCAATCTCCACCTCTTCGATTGCCCCGTCCAAAGCAGGCATGCCACATGCGATCGCTCCGCCCTCGAAGGCCGGGCCAGCCGGACAAGATGCCGACAGAATGCGATGCTTGTTGCCAACGATCAACTCGGTATTGGTCCCAATATCCATGACCGCAACCAGGCGCTCTTCATGGGCCAGGTCCACCGCCAGCATGCAAGCGGCAGCGTCCGCACCAACGTGGCCGCTGACGATCGGAGCACCGTAAACCCGAGCTTTGGGATGAATCGGCAAAAGGCTCTGCTGCCCAGTCTGTGACAGGCTGGTGGTTGAGCGCTTGCCTTGGGCCATTTCGATTTCAGTGATTGACAGGTAAGGGCTCTGCCCAATCGAATACACGCTCTGGCGGAAGAAAAGATCGCGCATGGTGGAGTTGCCCACCACCACCATCTCGTAGATGGTTTTCGGATCGATGGGAAACTTCTCGATGGCGTGGGTCAGGTAGCCGGCCAGCGTGCGCATCAGCAGTCTTCCGGGATGCTCGGTGTCGTACGCGATGCGAGACATGACTTCAGAGCCGCCGAAACGTTGCGGATTCTCAAACGAGGTGTCCGCAATCAGTTCGCCGGTTTCGAGGTCGACGAGGCGCAGGACAACCGTCGTGGTCCCAAGGTCCATTGCGATGCCCAGGATCGGCCCCGTGGAACGTTCAACTTCGACACCGTCGATCAGGATGCGATCTCCATCGCGAGTGACCGCGGGATCGAGTTTGAACTCCCGATTGCCGACTGGCAGCCCGAACGCGTGCCGTTCGATGCGCATGTGTCCACGCCGCATGGTATGGCAGCGAACGTGGCCATCCGCGGCGGTGACGCAGGTTTGACACGACAGGCGAAAGTTGCCTTTGAGATGGCGCTCCGCTTCGGTCATCTCCGACAGGGCGCTCATTCCTTCAACGACTTCGACCATGCACTCTTTGCATTTGCCTTGCTTGCGGCAGGATGTGGGCACATCGATCCCCATGGCTTCGGCGAGATCGAACAGGGATCGTTCGCCCGACGCCTGGATTGATTGTCCGTTGATAGTGACAGTGACGGCCATTCCTGGGGAGTTCCTACCAGCCCTTCGCTTCGAGTTCGGCTTTCAGTGCTTCCGCTACTTCGCGCGCAGATCCCTCGCGCTCTGCTTCCTCGGTCCATTTCCATTGGGCCAGGTAGTCGTCGGCGGCCTGCAGTCCCCGTTTGGCGGCGAGAATATCCACCTGCTTCATGAACTTCTCATCCAGCATCACAGAGACGTCTTCCGCCTCGTCCTCAGCCTTGATTTGAGTGGGGATTTCCTGCCAATACAGAATCTTGTAAGTGGTCACTCTCGGTTACACCTCAGTCGCAAGCCGCAAAAACAAATCCACCGCGGCGGAAGCGTTCGCGCCGTATCCGTCGGCGCCGATTTCGTCGGCAAACATCTGGCTGATGGGAGCGCCGCCGATCGCCATCTTGATGTGAGTCAAGCCGGCCGCGTCAAAGCCATCGATCACGGTTTTCATATACATCATGGTCGTCGTCAGGAGCGCACTCATGCCGATGATGGTTGGCTTGCATCGCTCGGCCGCGGCCATGAATTTGTCAAGACTCTGATCCACGCCGATGTCATGCAAATCAAATCCCGCGCCCTCGGCCATCATGCCCACCAGGTTCTTGCCGATATCGTGCAAGTCGCCGCGAACCGTACCCATGAGCAAAACACCTTTGGGTTTGGTGGTGCTGTCCTTTGAAGTGAGAAGCGGCTTTAGCACTGCCATGCCCGCCTTCATCGCTCGCGCCGCGATCAGGACTTCCGGAACGTACAGCACGTTGTGCTTAAAATCCTCCCCGACCACACTCATGCCCGCGATCAATCCCTCGTTCATCACTTCCTGGACGGACCGCCCCTCCGCGAGAGCTTCCTTGGTAAGCCGCTCCACCTCGGCGGCGTTCCCCTCGTAGAGGTGTTGGTTCATCAGGGCATAATCAGGCATCAATCCTCCGCTTAGCGACCGCTCGAAACTGCGGTACCGGCACGCCTTCCATTGAATTCTTTCAGGGCCTCAAGCATAGCCAGGATATTTTCGCGCGGCATTCCCGGGCTGACGCCGCCACCTACCGAGAGAATGATCCCCTCGCCACCGGAGCCCTCCAGCACCTCGAGGGTTTCGTCTTTCACTTCCTCCGGTGTGCCGCGAACAGCAATCTCCAGAGGATTGACGTTACCCATCAAGCAGATGCGGTCGCCCACTCGCCGTTTCACCTCGGTGATGTGTCTCTGCTTGCCCCAATTGAGCACATTGAATCCCGCATCCGGCAGATGGTCGAGGCAGGCGTCGACTTCCGCATCATTGTGGTACAGCTTGACCCAGTCCTTGGGAAAGGCATCGCAAATGCGCTTCAGGTAAGGATGCGCAAACTCCAGGTAATGCTCCTCGTTGATGAACCCGACAATGTCATCCAGGATGAAGATGCTCTCGACAGTGTCGCCCATGACCTTCTGCTGCGCTTTGAGCCAGTCGATGATCACGCGAGTACACAGGTCGATCAACTTGTGAGCGCCCTTGGGATTCTCCACCAGATC
>PLFY01000173.1:0-12956 GCA_003138365.1 Acidobacteriaceae bacterium | reverse complement strand
GGAAAGTTGTCGATATCTTCCAGCCGGTAAAGCGTGTGGTATTCGCTTGGCGTATTATCCTGCCAGAATTTGATCTTGGAGCCCAGTATTGAGGGCTCAGCCGCCATTCCGTATTCCATCCACCACGAGGGGATGAAGATGACGTCTGGGAACTCGCGCATGATCTTCAGATTGGATTGAAACCAGAGTTCGGGATCCAGGAAGTAGTCCAGGTGCTTGATTCCAAGGTACCCAGGAATCCAAGGGCTATCGACAATCAGCGCCATGGGAACCTTATCCATCTTCTCGCGACGCACCGCCCGTTTGAACGTTTCCCATTGTTCCGGCAGCATACTTTACCTCCTGGTTACCTTTGGGAACGACACAACCATGACCAGATCAGAACTGGCCGGCGCGCAAATCCCTGCGCTTCTTCAATCTCGTAGCCACTCTAGCATAGCCACGCGACCCTGAAGCGGATATTCTTCTTGTATCAAAATAAGTCTTTTCAAAGTCGGGATTTAGCTCCGATTGTCGCAATAGTAATGTATGGGCAACACGACACACAATAGAATTTGGCATTGTCCCTCGCTCCCAGGCGTGGGCAGGCATTACAGCCAGGCGGCTGGTTACCGTGCTTCAATTCATTCATCACTGGATTGCGGCGGCAACCACTTTTGGGCCCGTCGGATTGCCCGTCAGCCGGGCGGTCCCAGGAAAGCGGCGATGACTGCCGACGGAAGGTACCAAGCGGATTGGAATCAGGACAGGGCCACAACGCCCTCAACACAGGCACGCCGGCGGACCTTCATCAAGATACTGAGCGCCGGTGTGACCGCCGCCGCAGTGGAACCCGCCGCGGCGTGCGACGCTGACAAGGGACAGGGATAGCTCCAACTCTGCAGGAGGTTCTTCAAATGCCTACCAAGACCATCATCGAGCCGTTTCGGATCAAGAGCGTTGAACCCATCCGCTGGACCACTCGCGAGCAGCGGGAGGATCTTTTGCGTGCCGCGCACTACAATCTTTTCCTGCTTCGGGCCGACGATGTGCTGATCGACCTGCTGACGGACTCCGGTACAGGCGCGATGTCCACGCACCAATGGGCAGGCGTGATGGAGGGCGATGAGAGCTACGCGGGCAGCCGGAGCTTCGATCACTTCAAACACTCTGTCCAGGACATATTTGGTTATACCCACGTAATTCCCACCCACCAGGGACGAGCGGCAGAACGCATCCTGTTCCACGTGATGTGCAAGAAGGGCGACGTGGTGCCGAACAACACTCATTTCGACACCACGCGGGCCAACGTGGAGTTTGTGGGGGCGGAGGCGGTGGATGTGCCGATTCCCGAGGCGCGCGAGCCGGAGACTCGCCTGCCATTCAAGGGCAACATGGATGTGGCGGCGCTGGAAGAGTTGATTGTGCGGGTAGGGCGCGAACGCATCCCCCTGGTCATGCTGACCGTGACCAATAACTCGGGCGGCGGACAGCCTGTCTCGATGGAAAACGCGAGGGCTGTCGCCGCAGTGTGCCACAGCCATGGAATTCCNNCGGGCTACGCGGCGAAGACGCCGAAGCAGATTGCGCAGGAGATGTTCAAACTGGGCGATGGCTGCACCATGTCGGCCAAGAAAGACGGCATGGCCAACATCGGCGGTTTTCTCTGCACCAATGACGACATTCTTGCGCGCCAGGAGAAGGATCTGCTGATTCTGACCGAAGGCTATCCCACCTACGGTGGACTCGCCGGCCGGGACCTGGAGGCGGTGGCCATAGGCTTGCAGGAGTCATTGCAAGAAGATTACCTGCGCTACCGGATCGCTTCGACAGCTTACCTTGGAGACCACGTTGCCGAGAAAGGCGTGCCGATTGTGCAGCCGCCGGGCGGCCACGCAATCTATCTGGACGCGAAAGCGTTTCTGTCGCACATTCCGATTGATCAGTTTCCGGGCGTGGCGCTCGCCGCGGAGTTGTATCTGGAGGGCGGCATCCGGTCAGTGGAGATCGGCAGCCTGATGTTTGCCGGAGCCGCGAAGATGGAATTGGTGCGGCTGGCTATTCCGCGGCGCGTGTACACGCAAAGCCATATTGATTACGTTGTGGAGATCATCCTGAGGGTCTGGGAGAGGCGCGCCCAGATCAAAGGAATGCGGCTGACCTACGAGGCGCCGTTCCTGCGCCACTTTACCGCACATCTGGAGCCGGTGGCCTGATGTCTTGCCCAAGGGGCTGCTGACAAGAAACAAGGTCTCGACTGAACTGCGAGTTGAACAATCCAACTGCAAAGATAACGAAGAGTCTTCGGGCAAATACAGCGAGTCAGCTCCCGCTCAAGCGGGGTTGGCGAGTTAGCCAGTTAGCGGGCGGCAGCGATGGACCGAAGTTTTCATTCTCCGTGGGCCGGCAAAGGCGGTGAGGGACTAAACTGGCAAGACCACTGACTCCCGCCCAATCGCGATCACAAAATAATTGGCATTCGTCTCGCCCACATTCTTCAGCCCATGCATCACGTTGGAGGCGGCAAAGATCACGCTGCCCGGTCCCACCCGCTCGAATTTTCCGTCATTGTCGAACTCGACCGTCCCCTCTCGGATCATCATGAACTCCGAGTGCCGGTGCTTATGCGGAGGATGCGGCATATGCCCAGGAAGCAGAGTCGTTTCATGCACTTCGACAGCCTCACCAGTAGGCAGCACGCCATTCACCACTGCTCGCGACTCTCCATTCGGACCCTTCTTCACGGGAAGCTGGTCGAACGGATAAGCCCTCTGCGCCGATAGCACGGGCTCAGTCAGCGCGGATGTCGCGCCAGTCGCAGCCGGAGTTGTTTGGCCCTCAGCCGGCCAGGAAGCAGCCACAGCCGCAATGGAGGACAGGGCAACACAAAGATCACGACGGTTCATGTTCATCATGCACAGAATATTACTCCGTCCCGCGACTCTTGACATTTCTCCGTGCAGTGGCCTTCGTAACTCAATGGGCGTGCTGATCTATACTTGCTGGTTCGTGCCAAGCTTGCCGGGGAGGATTCATGCCGACACTCACACGCCGTGACCTTATTGCCTTGCTGCTGGCCGCGCCAGCGGCCGCCTACGCATTGAGCGATGATTCCGGAGATTGGATATCACTGTTTGACGGCAAATCGCTCGACGGATGGAAAGCCAACGAGCATGAGGATACATTCAAGGTTGCGGACGGCCAGATTGTCGTCAACGGCGACCGGGCGCACCTGTTCTACACAGGCTCCGTGCAGAATGCCATTTTCAAAAACTTCGAGCTAAGCACGGATGTGATGACGCGGCCTGGCGCGAACTCCGGCATCTACTTCCACACCGCGTATCAGCCCTCAGGCTGGCCCGCGGCGGGATTCGAGGTGCAGGTAGCAAATACTTGCGTGGGCTCGAACGGATACGTGGAACAGAAGAAGACGGGCTCTCTCTACGGGGTCCGCAACGTGTATAAGCAACTCGTTAACGACAATGAGTGGTTCCGGATGAACATCCTGGTACGCGGAAAGCAGGTGCAGATCCGGCTGAACGACATGCTGGTGGTGGACTATGTGGAACCTGATTCGCCGTTTCGGGCCGATCTCAATTTCCAGCGCATCCTCAATCACGGCACGTTCGCGCTCCAGGGGCACGACCCAGCGAGCACCTCGTACTTCAAGAACATTCGGGTCCGACCACTGGCCGAGAACATCGCACAGATCTCGAACGAACGGCCCGAAGTGGACGAACTCTACCGCGACGTCCTCCGGCTTGGCACTGAGAACTATCCGCTGGTGGACTACCACGTTCACTTGAAGGGCGGGCTTACGATCGAGCAGGCGATGGCGAACTCGCGCCGCCTGGGCATCAACTATGGCGTCGCCATCAATTGCGGCCTGGGCTTTCCTGTGCACAGCGACGGCAGCGTGCACGAGTACCTTGAGAGCATGAATGGCCAGCCCTGCTATGTCGCTTTGCAAGGCGAAGGGCGCGAATGGATGACCCTGACCTCACCCGAGTCCATTGCTCGCTTCGACTACTGTTTCACCGATGCGATGACCTTCACCGACGACACCGGCAAACGCATGCGCATCTGGATTCCCGAAGAGATCGGGATCATCCCCGACAAGCAGGCGTTCATGGAGATGTATGTGAAGCGTATCGTGGGCGTGATGCGCGAGCCCATCGACATCTACGCCAACGCCACGTATCTGCCGGCCCAGATTACCGCGGAGTACGATGCGCTCTGGACGCCCGAGCGAATGCGCAAAGTGATCGACGCGGCGGTGGCGAACGATATTGCGATCGAGATCAACAACCGCTATAAGATTCCGAGTGCGGCGTTCATCAAGACCGCCAAAGCCGCGGGCGCCAAGTTCTCCTTCGGAACGAACAATGCCGACGCAAGCCTCGGCCGCCTCGAATACCCGATCCAGATGGTCAAGCAGTGCGGCCTTGTTTGGCAGGATATCTTCGTTCCGAAACCGGCAGGACAGAAACCGATCCAGGTGAAGAAGTGGCGCACGGGGTAGCCAGGAATTGAACAAAGCTGGCGACAAGCTTTCCGCCGCAGCCCGTCAACCGAATCGCCCCGAAGACCAAAGCCGCGCGGTTTCCAAGGGGTCGTCGCCATTGTCTTGTGCAGGCACTGGCGGCTACCCTCGGCCAGCCGTTCGGTACCAACGCCCGGCGCAGTGGTACCCTTTGGAGAACGCTCCCGAGGCCTTCATGGGGCTGATGCAAGGGAAGAACTTTGGCAAGCTTGCGGTGAAAGTATCTGCGGAAGCCGGAGCATAAATGCTGTCGAACGGCCGGCGAAGGGCATAGGCGGACCCCATCTGCAAGGTGTACACGGCTTACCGATTCGGGGGGTCTATCCGCGTTGGTTGTTCCACGCGGGTTCCTTCTATAGTGACTGGGGTGTTCTTCGATTTCCGGTAGACGTTTGCAACCGCCATGGTCCAGAAAGGAACTAAATCGACTCCGGGGACGAGCTTGCCAAGAAACGATGGGAGAAATTCCCAGTGCCAGCCAAGCAGGTAAACCAGCACGGCTCCAATGCCGAAATCGAGTATGTCATCGGCAGGCGATTCAGCGCCCTCGACGAATAAAGGAAAAACGGCAATCTGGAGCGCATCCGCAATGATCGCCAGCACCATGGCGGCTCGAAAGCGCGAACGCGGCGAGATTTTGATAGCGTTGTAAGTCACATCAGCCTGCTGCTTTTCATCCTCGTGCTTGATTCGCTTATTCTACAGCGCAAGCCCCGTGGGTTCCACCTCCCGATGCACCTGCAAGGACTTTGAGGCGGCGGCAGGGCAGTGAGGATGTGGCCGGCGGGATGGCAGATCAAATGGTACACTTCGGGATGTTCTGAGCATCCATGCCATTCAGGAGTTTGCTCTGGCGAGAACCAACTACGATGCGTGCGACATTACGGCTACTCCAGGAGATGCACTTGTGAAGACGCTTCATCCGCGACGTTTCGCTTTTTGTCTCTTCCTTTTCTTCGGGGTTTTGATGCACGCTCCCACGATGTGCGCCCAGGAAGGCAGCCCGCTCCCAGTGATGCCCCTGCCCGCACACACAGTGCAGGGCGAGGGGCAATTCCTCATTGATGGCAGCTTTAGCGTTGGCCTGGAAGGCTACACGGATTCTCGTCTGATGTCAGGCAAGCGGCGCTTTCTGGATATCCTCTCCCGGGAGACCGGAATTCCACTCCCGGACGAGGCGCAGGCTAACCAGGCAAGTTTCATGATCAAGACGGCTGGCGCGAGTGATCCGGTGCAGGATTTGGGTGAGAATGAGTCGTATCACCTGGAGATCTCGGCGACCCGCGTGCAATTAACGGCGCCGAATCCACTGGGCGTGCTGCACGGATTTGAGACCTTCCTGCAACTGGTCAGGACTACACCTCAGGGCTTCAGCGTTCCCGCCGTCACCATAGACGACGAGCCGCGGTTTCCCTGGCGCGGGCTCATGATCGATGTTGGGCGGCACTTCATGCCCGTTTCAGTGATTGAACGGAACCTGGATGGGATGGAGGCCGTCAAGCTGAATGTTTTCCATTGGCACCTATCGGATGACCAGGGCTTTCGTGTCGAAAGCAAGCGATTTCCATTGTTGCAGGAAAAGGGCTCCGGTGGACTTTACTATACGCAGAAGCAGATAGGCGAGGTGATTCAGTATGCGCGGGACCGTGGAATCCGCGTGGTTCCTGAGTTTGACATGCCCTGCCATACGACTTCGTGGCTGGTGGGCTATCCGCATCTCGGCAGTGGAGCGGGTCCGACCCAGATCGAAAGCCGGTGGGGAATATTCGATGCCGCGATCGATCCCACGCAGGAGGGCACTTATCAGTTTCTGAACCAGTTCATAGGTGAAATGACAGAACTTTTTCCCGATGCCTACTTCCATATTGGCGGCGATGAGTGCGACGGAAAAGAGTGGGACGCGAACCCACGGATCAAGGAGTTCATGCGCGCGCATGGTCTGCAGAACGATGCGGCTCTGCAGTCCTACTTTACGGGGAGGGTGCAGAAGCTGGTTGCAGGCCACCATAAGATCATGGAGGGTTGGGACGAGGTGCTGCAGCCCGATACGCCGCGCGATGTTGTGATTCAGTCCTGGAGAGGCCAGACCGGTTTGGCTGGGGCAGCACGGCAAGGAAATCGCGTTCTACTTTCGGCCGGTTACTACATTGACCTGAACCAGTCCGCAGCGCAGCACTATCTGGTCGATCCATTGGGAGGTGACAGTGGCTCACTTACCCCGGAGGAAAAGGCGCGGGTCCTTGGCGGAGAAGCCACCATGTGGAGCGAGTTCACCACTCCAGAGAACATCGACAGTCGTATCTGGCCCCGCACAGCGGCGATTGCTGAACGTCTGTGGTCGCCACAGGAGGTCGTGGATGTGAGTTCGATGTACAGGCGGCTGGCAATCGTTTCGCTGAAGCTGGAATACTACGGCCTGGAACATCGATCCTCTGCCCGCCTCATGCTGCGGCGCCTGAGCGGCGAGTCCGATCCACAGTTCTTGAATGTTCTGGCAGCGGTCGTTCAGCCTCCTGAGGGCTATGCCCGAGGACAATTGAAAGAGTACCGCAACTTTACTCCGCTCAACCGGCTTGTAGATGCTGTTCCTCCGGAAAGCGAGGCGGCGCGGAAATTCAACGATCTAGCGAAGCTCATCGTTGCGGGGAAAGCATCTCCGCAGCAGTGGCAAGAGGCCCGGAATTGGCTTTTGCTTTGGCGTGACAACGACGCCAGGCTGCAACCCTTACTGGAAGGGTCGGACCTTACGGCAGAATTGATCCCGGTATCGCATACCTTGGCTCAGGTGGCGTCGATCGGTCTGCAGGCCCTCGACGATCTGCAAAATCATCGCGTGGTCAACACAGCCGCAGTGCAGAGGAATATGGAACTGCTCAAGATTGCGGAAAAACCCGAGGCCGTACTGCTCGATATGATTGCGCCGTCCGCTGAGTTGCTTGTGCAGGCATCCGGCACTCATTAGTCAGGCGCTTTGAATGACCGTTTCCGGGGTCCGTGAGGGAAGGTTCTCTCTGGTCGGGAAAAACTCCGAGCGCAGGAAGCCGCATGGAAGGGCAGGGAAGAGACGAACCTGGAACTCCCGCTTTGCCGGTGTGCCGGTCAGCGTGAAATCTCACTCCATGCGCACAGAGACTCGGTGTACGCGGCGCTTCCGTCGCGCAGCCAGGCGTCGAGCTGGGCTGGCTCCTTCAATTGCTGGCCGCGCATGCGTGGCACGAGCAGGAAGCGGCAGTCCAGCTCGGCGAGTGCGGTCATATCACCCCAGAGTTTTTCAAATTGAGCCACGGGGAAGATGTCTTCCTGCCCTTTTCCCCAGCGCTTCTTAACGTCCTTGAGCGTGATGTAGGTGGGCATTCGCGCGGCCAGAGCGCGCACTGCATCGTTTACACGCACCGCGTCGGAGAGCGCATCGCGGGTCAGGCCGAAACCTTCGAGCAAACGATCGATATCGATCCAGTAGGTCGCGCTGTTGTAGAAGCGAAGGCGGCTTTCCAGTTCCTCGGTGGGCAGCGCCAGGCCTTCGATCAAACGGGCCCGGCCATCCACGCGGGCAAGGCCGCCGCCGCGGTCTTCGAGGTGCCGGGCAATCACCTCCGTGGTGAGCGCGGCGCCGCTATGGATGTGATAACCGAGAATGGATGGATCGGCATTTGCAGCCGCCGTGTCGATATTGTGCACCATGAGGTAGCTGAGCTGTGGGCGCATCTCGAGCAGGCGCACCAGCGTTCCATTGCGCAGCAGATTGGCAATCTCATACCAGTGACCCACAGGGTGCAGGCACTGCATGGGCAAATTGCCGGTGTAGTCGGCTCCTTCCCCGGCGCTCTGGGCCCATTGAATCAGCGCCGCATGGAGGCCCTCGCGCACCTTCTGCGCCTGTGCATCCAACATCTGCTGCGGCATCTCTTCCCAGGCAAAGCGGAGGTCGCGCTCCATCGGGATCATCCGCAGGCCGATGCTCCGTCCTGGCGAAAGCAGGACTGGGCCGGGATAGTGATAGTTGCCCTCCGCCGCGAGGTGAGCGGCGATGGCTTCGTGGGTGAGATAGCTGGTGGTGAAGACGTGGGGAAGCGGGCTGCCGCACTCCTGGCTGACGCGAAGACTCTTGGCCAGGTGAACTTCGATGAAGTTGCGGTATCGTCCGCCAAGGCTGCAGAAAGGATTGAGGGCCTTGACGACTCCGGAGCCCCTGGTCCAGCGAGTTCCTACGCCACCGGCCAGAGACACCACAGCGACGCGCCCCTGGGCAAGGGCACTGAGACCGGCGGCGCGATTGCGATCGGCGTCATGGGGACCATCCATGCGATCCGCCTCAGCATCTTGAATGAGGCTGGTGACGGGGAGGCGGTTCTGCGCCAGGCCGATGCGGCCGGAACGAAGATCCTCACGGATCTGTTCGTGCTCTGCTCGGTCGAAGCCGAAGTTATCGAGGAGGGTATTGAGCGATCGCGCCTGATCTCCGTCGGGATCGTGCGTAGCTGGCAGTATGTGGTCAAACAGCGTGTGAATCATGCCCGCGTAGTCGGCCTTGGAGCGGCAAGCCGCGGTGAATCGCTCCAGTTCGGAACGGCGCACGGGTGAGAGGCGGGAGGCTTCTGTGCGGATGAGCTGGGGCACATGCAAGGTGTAATAGCCGGGGGGCATCAGGGCATCGTCGCCGGAAAAGGACGCGGCCTGCGTTCCCAGCTCGTTGATCGCGAAGTCGTAGACAACGGGCTCCATGGCGAATGGGACGCTGCGCTCCATTTGGCGCCTGGTCTCGCTCATGATGGCCTGCATGCGGACCTGGGCCTGCGCTTTTCGTTGCGGGTTGAACAGGAATCCCATGCCGCCGCCGCTCATTCCCCCGAGCATCCAGAAGCCCCAGAAATCGTCACCGAATTCAACGCGAGCACGGTCGATCAGCGTGGTTGTGTACAGATTGCCGGCCCAGGGAATGATGGTCTGGATAGGGCCCTCGAAGTTGCGCTCGAGGCAACTGCCGAGCGATCGGATGTCGCCCCGCTGGAGATGACCGGCGATCTCATCAAGGATTGCGATGGCCTGCTTGCGGCCGATCCACTCGGATTCACTGCGCAGCAAGTACTTCTCGGTGACCATTTCAAGAATGGGGCCGACATCCTGCGCCATCCCACCGTGGACGAGGACAAGGCTTTGTTGAAGTTTCTCGCGCGCTTCACGCGGGACTTCGGCGTCCGTGAAGATCCTGTGATCGGGAAGCAGGCGCCCACGGCTAATGCCGAATTCGGGATCGCCCTCCGCGGCGCGAACGCCGTGAATGAGCTTGATGCCTGGCCAGACGCCACCGGAATCCTGCCAGCCGCCGCCGCTTCCACCCAGCCATTCACCAAGAATTGCGCGAGCGGCAACGAGCCGGCGGTCGTGTTCTTCGATTCCTCCGGTGAGGGAATGGATCTGACTGGTGGCGCGCATGCACACGGCGATGATGCAGGCCAACAGGTTAGTGGAGACGGCCAGCCGGGAGCCTTTGGGGATATCGTTCACCTTGCTGACGATTTCAATGCCGTGGCCGGGCATTCCCGTCAGGCGTTCGAGCAGAGTGGCAAGGGGCTGGGTGGACCCCTCGATTCCCGGAGGAATGATGCCGCTGGCGATGACGCCAGCTTTGAGAAGTCCGAGGTAGTCGCGGGGAAAGTCGAAGACCTCGGCAATGGAAGAAACGTCGGCGGTAGCCTGCAGGTCGACGCTGGTCAAGCGAATCACAGGCTGGTCGATGACGCGGAACCACGCCTCGACCGGCGGCCTGGGCTGGGTGAAGCCGCTGGCCCCACTGACCGCGAGATCGATAGAGACGTTGAGGACGCGCGCACCCTCCGGAAAATCCATGCCGAGGAAGAAGATGTCGCTCCATCCGCTGTGCGTAAGGTCCATGCGGACGGGCGTGGCTTCTCGCAGGATGGGGAAGACCGGATCGCCCAAAAGGAGCTCGGGACGCAGGCGCAGGGGATAGTTGTCCGTGTGCCCGGCTCGAAACATCCACTGGTTGCCGCGCACACTTCGGACGCTGCGGCGGACCTGATCGGCGAGGGTCTGGAAGCCGAGCGCGCGGTAGCTGGCGGCCAGCGCACTGGAGATGGCGGCGCTGGGGCCATGCTCAGTTTCGGCGGCGAGAAAGACCTCAATGGCTTCCTCAAAGCGGCGTTCGAGCAGGTCTTCAAAACCGGCAAATGGGATGAGCGCGGGCGCGGCCGTTGCCGCAAGGCGTGGAATATGAAAGCGATGGATGGCGTAAAGAAAGAAGAGCGCCCGGACGCGTTGGTAGAGGTTGTCGCAGCTTCGGCGGAAATTGTCGAGTTCGCGGCATTCGGCAAGGAGCTCGTCGAGTGTCAGGCCCCGGCACAAGGCATCGAGGGAGATATCGCGTTGGTCCCCTCTGGCGGTGATGACTGCGGTAAAGCGGCTCACGAGGAAGCGCCTCCGCCGATCGAGCGCAGTTCGCGGTCGGCGAAGAGTTCGAGCATCTGCCAGAGCACCTCACTGCGGTCACGGCCGTTGAGTGCCAGTGCGAGCTGAGCGATCAACAGGCCGTAGGGGGCACCGAGATCGTAGCGCCGGCCTTCGTCCTCGACGGCGAGGTATTGTTCCTGGCGCGCGAGTTCGGCCAGCGCATCCACCAGCGTGATGGGGGCGCCGGAGGAGACGGCCAACATGCGGTCCAGGATGTCCATCACCGTCGGCGTGAAAACATGGATACCGAAAAAGCAAAGATAGTAACCGGCGCGAATGCCGGGGATCAGCAAGCGCTGTTCTGCTTCGGTGGGGGTTGGTTTTTCGATGACAGTATCGACGCGATACAAGTCGCTGCGCGGCGGAACGCGGCGGCCACCGACGGTCCCATAGCGGGATAGCAGGCTCTCGCGCGTGGGTTGCACACCGCTGACCGAGCACCGCTCCTTTTGGGCGAGTTCCACCAGGCGCTGAGCGGAGGGNNGTAAAGGACCGGGCGCAATGGATGGCGTGGCCGTAGCCGCGGGGTTCCGATTGAGGAATAAACCGGACCGACGAAGCGTGTGTCCCGGCAGCTTGCGCATAGGAAGCTTCATCGCCCGGCCAGACGACAACGGCGATCTCCTCGGCTCCTGCCGCGAGCGACTGCTCGATCAGGATGCAGAGCAACGATTTCTTGTCGCCGTCGCCGTCAATGAGGGTCTGGAGCGGCAGCTCGCGCTGAGACCGCGCAGCGGCAGTGATGATTGCTTTCCTGACTAACAAGGGGGCTCCTAACGGCAGTTTACCACGGATGCGGCCCAATTTTGGCGATACCGGCACGGGTCGTTTTCTGACAGAATCGGCGCCAATGGCACGGGTACACGCTTCGATTCCGGCATCCAAACAGGTTCCCAAATCTACGGCTCAATCGCGCGTAACGTCAAGTAGTAACGCTGCGGTTCCTGGGGACAGGGTGTTCGGTGCGCGGAAGTACCGGTTCCAAGGGCGCCCGAAGACGGCAGCTTCATTTTTCACGGTGCTTTTCTTTCCTTGAAGCACATGCCGTATCACGCAAGGACGACAGAAAAGACGCGATCGGCTTCCGCAACTGCTATTTGAGGCACTCTGTTTCTTAGAAAATCTGAAAATGGCTTAGCGAATCCACATCTGCGGATTGCTGGTTGAAACAGAACTCAGCCCCTGCGCCAACAGCTCTTCGACTTCCTTCATGGTTTGGATCAGTCCGCCGCCCACAACGGGGAGATTTGGCGCGATGGCGCGTACTCGGTCCAGTATTTTTGGGGCAACCAGTGCTGGCAGGACTTCCAGAGCATCCACGAGGGTATTCTTCAAATGGTTCGAGATGGTGTCCATCGCGCCGCTATCCAGCAGAAAGGTCCTCTGAATGCCGTACAGCCCGATCGAAAGCGCATGACGCAATGGCTCAAGATGCGTGGATATAATTCCGCGCGCACCGGCGCGCTTGAGGTAGTTGACTGCATACTTATCTCGCGAGAAACCATTCAGCAAATCGAGATTCACGATGGGGAGTTTGTCCGCGGCAAGAACCTTCTGGATCATCGATTCGCAGTTTTCGGGATCGCCGGTCAGAAGGTAGACGATCTTGCCGTGGGCGGCAATTGCCAGTTCCACGAACTCGAACTTGCGAACGGCGGGAATAATGGGAGTTTGCTCGCAGAAGACCCGGAGCGGAGTGAGTTGTTCCTGGATCATTCTCGCGTATTCCTCCTGGGATGAGTTCTGGCTTGTATGCAAGAGAAGAGCCGTCCGCCCGGGCCAATGAGCATCCATACCCAACGGGGGGCTTCTCAAATTCCATTCCGAAAAAGAAGAGCCAATTATAAGCTTTGCGCCAGAAGCTGTCCGGGACGGCTGCAAGACCACTTAAACAAGGCTGATCGAATCGACCGAAGTTACTTAAAGCGGGTCGTCAAGCAGGCGTCGATCCGCTTCGGCAGAAGGA
>PLFY01000166.1 GCA_003138365.1 Acidobacteriaceae bacterium | reverse complement strand
GCCTCCCGGCCCACGTTCGTTCATTGGATAGAACATCTTCATCCGGTCGCGGCACTAGCGAATTCCATGTTCATAATTGAGCTGTCATCCTATATTCTCTACATGAGGGGGTACCGGTGAGATGGAGCTTCTTTCCGAAGTCGCCGTGCTGTAGGATATGCCCGAGAAGGGGCTTCTTCGCGGCCAGGTTGGAACCGTCGTTGAACTGCTCGCGCCCTCCGTGGCCGAGGTTGAGTTCAGTGACGACCAGGGACGCACCTACGCCATGGCTGCATTGCGGACCGAGGAATTGATTCGCCTCCACCACCGCCCGTGCGAGCGGGTAGCCTAGGAGCGGCGCGGGACTGCGCGTTCAGAGGTACTGAGCTACTAGCTGGCGTCGTCCAAGGAATCAGGGTCGGGAATGCTCCGGCCAGCATATCGCAAGAATATATCGTTGACGAGACATGCCGGTTGCTGGGATCTCAGCATTCGCCACCCCTCTGTCTCGTTCGAGACGAAGGATGCCCAAATGCGGGGGAATCCCAGTTCTTCGACAGCATCTTCAAAGCTCTTGTTCATGGCCTGGAAGTTGTCCCGTGTGAGGTGCCAGCGCGGATCAACAACGCTCCTGAACCGTTCATAGCAATCGAGCACCACTGCGACGAGTGACTTGAAATACTCGGAAGATATTTGGTCAGCATCCGCAAGAACAGTTCCATTCTCGGCTCTTTGGTCAGGCAAAACGACGACATGCGAAGGTGCGCGTCGACGAAGTTGCAGAGAGAGGTCTTCGCGAAGATGCTCCATCGTGACTCGGTCCAGGGGATTCAAACCCTTATGAATAGAGTCATTTCTGATCTCCACAAAGAAGCGGGCCAATGGGTCAAGTTTCAGCCTGGCTTGGGCCTGTTCATACCAATCGCTAAAACCGTCAACGTCACTCATCGTCGCCTGCAAGGCGAGGGTCACGCTCCGCGCTGCGGAAGCAAACGCGCTAAAGAAACACCGTGCCTGGAAACTAAGCCGCTTCGTCTTGCAGAGTTCATCGAGAAAGAACTCTGCTTCACGCAGCTTCTCTTCGGCTATTCCGAATGATTGGCTGATGGCTCATCATACCGGGAATTCATTGATTGCGGATGCCCCAGATTCAGATTCCCAGACCTGTAAAGGATCGTAATTAATCTTTACGCCACGGCGAGCCGCTTGAGCTGAATACGCCCAGCAGGAATCTGCGCGAGATCGTAGTGAGCCTGCTGCGTAATCCAGCTCTGCGCGCTGCCGCCAAAGACCTGGGAGAGCCGTATGGACCTCTCCGGCGAGATGCCGCGCTTGCCGTTGACCAGTTCGGAGAGAGTGGTGCGCGTGACGCCCAGGGCCCGCGCCGCTCGCGTGATGGTGAGGCCGAGCGGCTCGATGCACTCGCAAAAGAACAACGCTGCCGGGATGAGGCGGATTCTTCATCGGCATGGTGTCCCAAAATTCATCTTTTCCTTGTAGCCCAGATGGGCTACAATATCGCCATGGCCACAAATGCCGTTGTCCGTTCCAGAATCAGCGTTGAAGTGAAAGAGAAGGCGACCGCCGTGCTCGATGAGATGGGCCTCACGGTCTCCGACGTGATGCGCATCGTTCTGACCAGAGTCGCAAACGAGAACGCCCTGCCGTTCGACTTGAAGCCCAACAAGCTTACCCGAGAGACCATGCGCAAGACCGCTCAGGGCGTAGAAGTACATCAAGCCAAGGATGCCGCTGACCTCTTCAACAAGCTGGGAATCTGATGCAAGGTGAGAATCAGATGCGTTCGCCGAGCTATTCAACCCAATTTCATCGCGACGTGAAGCGGCTTCAGAAGAGAGGCAAGGACCTCGAAAAACTGAAAGTACTGATCGAGCTTTTGCTCGCCGGGCATCCCTTGCCGCCGCAATATAAAGATCATCCGCTCAAACGCAATTGGGCCGGATACAGAGATGCGCACGTTGAACCGGATTGGGTGCTTATCTACTCCACCACCGATGAAAAAGTTCATCTGGAGCGGACTGGAACCCATGAAGAACTCTTCGAAAACTATTGATCCGGCTACAGCAGCTTTCCCGCGGCCAGGTCGCGAATGAGGCCGCGATCGGCGGTGAGAAAGTCGTAGCCGGGCAGTTCTTCGAGCTTGGTCCAGCGCACCTGCTGAAAGATGCGGTTCACGATCTCACCGGAAAACTCATGGACCGCAAAGAACTGCAAGTCGACTGCGCCGCCATGGCGGTAGTTGTGGCGGATGTGCGTGATGCGGGGGCCAATGACGGCTTGAATACCAAGCTCTTCATCCAGTTCGCGGGCAAGCGCCTCTTCAGGGCTCTCGCCGGCCTCGATCTTGCCGCCGGGGAACTCCCACTGCAACGCCATGGGTTGATCCGCACGGCGTTGACCGATGAGGACTTCGCCGCCGCGCACGATGAGCGCAGCCGCAACAAAACGAAGGGCGGGGCCGACGGGCCGGGCGTTGGAATTTGGCGGGGCTTCTTCCACAACTCTAGTGTAAACGCACTAATGGAGTTGCAAAGATCACACGCCGTGTTGCTTCCCAACCCCACCGGCCAAAGCCGGTCTATTGCTCAAAATCGAGACCCTGGGGCACCCGGCCCGTTCAGAGATTTCCTACGGTTTCGGTTGAGCGGCTAGCCACTGGTCGAGACTCGGTTCCTGAAGGGCGCGGAGCTCGATGCAGCCTTTGATGTGTTCGATGGCGTGCTTGAGGGCAACATCGGAGGCGGCAACTTTGTGGGTGGCGAAGAACGCCGCGACGTCGTCTCGATCGGCAGCAGAGCAGAAAGCGCCGGTGTAGCGCACGACAATTGATCCCATTCCGGCGGCGAACTGGGCCTGGACCTTGTCCCAATTGTTCTTGATATAGGCCCATGCCAGGCCGCGGGTTTCTTCGCGTTGCAGCGCAATGGCGAACTGGATGGCGGCGTCCTGGTTGCGGACCTTGGCGGAGACAGCGTAGTCCAGGGAGCGCTGAACGAGGGCCGGGTTCTGGAACTGGGCGAGAAGGCGCAGTGCTGTTTCCTGGGACTCAGGGTTGGTTGAGGTTTCAAAGACCTTTTGCAGGCGGTCAAAGAGAGCGGAGTCGCCGTTGCGGGCGGCAACGTAGAGAGCAGTCTGGCTCAGCGTGGGATCGACCGAGGCAGGATCGTTCAGATATTTTTCAACGATCTGTTGGGCCTGGGCGAGGACGGCGGGGTCGTTGCCATAGTAGCCGAGGACGCCGAAGAGCTGAGAACGCAGCTCGCGGGTGTTGGGCGCATCCGCTTCCGATGGAGGGCCGAGCCTGGCGTACTCCGGAGCAAAGGTTTTGCGAATCCAGGAGGAGAGTGCGGCTTTCTCTTCAGGGGTTGAGGCGACCTGCTCATAGATGGTATTGACGCCGCTGAGGGCGGTGCTCACCACATCGGAGTTGGGGTCCGCCTTGACGGCGGCAACGAGGTTGAGATAGTCGGTCACGGTGGCTTTGTTGGCGCGAAGTTGCGCCCATTCATCGCCAATGAAGCTGATGCGCTCAGTGGGGGTAAGGCTGGATTCCGCCGCGGATACCAGTGCGGCATAGGCACTGGGCGGATAGGCGCTGCGATAGTAGCCCTTGCCGCCGGCATTGGCAAAGAAGAGGCTGGCGGCGGGCAGGTTCAAAGTGGAATCGGCGGGGGTGAGCAGCTGACAGTCCTGCTCCTTCGGAGTCTTAAAGCAGACGGGGAGGGTCCATTTCTGGGCTGGATCGGGCTGGGCGCTTGGGCTGAGGAAGAAGCGCTTCTGGGAAACCGAAACTCGCCGCGGCGAGCTGGCGGCCGGATCGCCGAAGGTAAGCAGGGGCGCGCCGGCCTGGGCGACGAGGCTCTCCATGATCTTGTCCACAGGCTTGTGGCTGGCCGCGGTCTGGGCGTTCCAGAAGTCCTCCGCAGTGGCGTTTGCGTAAAGGTGGGCTGAAAGATAGGCATGCACGCCCTTGCGAAAGGTTTCCGCGCCGAGGTAGTTCTCCACGGTGAGCAGGACGTCGCTGGCCTTGCCGTAGGCAATGCCGTCGAACATCTCGTTGATCTCGTCGGGGGTGTCGGCCTTGGCGCGGATGGCGCGTGTGGTGGGCTGGGCGTCGAGATTCAGCGTGTCGTCCTCGCCGGCGGCCACGGATTGATCGATGTTCCACTCCGGGTGCATGGCGGCTACGGGCTTGTTCTCCATCCAGGTGGCGAAGCCCTCGTTGAGCCAAATGTTGTCCCACCACTGCATGGTGACCAGGTCACCGAACCACTGGTGGGCCATCTCATGAGCGATGACCAGAGCGACTTCCTTTTTTGCGCCGACGGAGGCCGTTTTGGGATCGAGCAGCAAGTCGGTCTCGCGGTAGGTGATGGCGCCGAAGTTTTCCATGGCGCCGGCCTCGAAGTCGGGCAGGCCGATGAGGTCGAGCTTCTTCAGGGGATAAGGAATGCCGAAGTAGGTGTTGTAGTAGTGAAGCACGTATTTGGCGATATCGACGCCGTAGGGGGTAAGGGCGACTTTGTCCGGGGTGGAGCAGACGCGGATGGCCACGCCATCCTGGCTACCGGCGGTGCACTGGAAGTCGCCCACAAGGAAGGCGACAAGGTAGGTGGACATCTTTGGAGTGGTGAAAAATTTAAGGGTGTGCTTGGCGGCGGCTGGGCCGGGTGTATCGGTCTCGATGGGGCTGTTGGAGATGGCGGTATCGGCCGCATCGATGACGAGAGAAACGTCGTAGGTGGCTTTGAAGGCGGGCTCGTCGAAGGATGGGAAGGCGCGGCGGGCGTCGGTAGCCTCGAACTGAGTGACGGCATAGTTGCGGCGCGCGGTCTTGGAGAGATAGAAGCCGCGCAAATCGTTGTTGAGGATGCCGGTGTAGGCGATGGCGAGGGTGGCTTGGCCGGCGGGGAGTTTTTCAGGGAAGGTGAAGGTGGCTTGTTCCTTGTCTTTGTCCAGGGAGACGGCGGCTGTTTGCTGCTTGCCGCCGGCGGTGACGGTTACGCTTTGGAAGGCGATCTCGGCGGCGTTGAGGGTGATGTGATCGGCGGGTTCGGCTAGGGTCACGTCGATGGTTTCAACGCCGGAGAAGGTCGCTGCCTTGAGGTCGGGCGTGAGAGTGAGTGTGTAGTGCTCAGGGCGGACGGTATCGGGGAGGCGCTGGGCGGCTGCTGAACCGGCGGCCGCGAGGAAAAGGCAAGCAAGCGTGGCTGCGGATGCAAGAAGTGGGCGAAACGAAAAGAAGGGACGGCAAGAATTCATTCAATCCTCATGGAGGTCAGCGCAGTGGTCGAGCAAGGAACTCGTGCGGTGCATTCCAACCGGTATTTGAGCCTGGCGATGAAGATTTGGCAGCTTTAGCGGCGGCGGTGCGCTGACTTTGACATTGTAAGGCAGTTGGTGACCGGCTGGGGTGGGCGCGTGGGCGGGGAAGGTCAACCGCTCCTGTAGAGTTGGAAGAGATACGGCATAGTTCCGGTATTTGATCTTCTCGCCCCAGGCGCCACTCTTTTGACCACTCCTTTTAACTCGGATGCTTTGGCAAACCCCGATGCGCTGGCTGAGTTGCTGCGGTCGGTGTTTGGGTTTGCTCGGTTCAGGGCGAATCAGGAGGCGGTTTGCCGGGCGGCGATTGCGGGGCGGGATCTGCTGCTGGTGATGCCGACGGGGGCGGGGAAGAGTCTTTGCTACCAGTTGCCGGCAATTGCACGGGGCGGGACGGCGCTGGTGATCAGCCCGCTGATTGCGCTGATGGAAGACCAGGCGGCTAAGCTGGCTGCGCTGGGCCTGCGGGTGGCGCGGATTCATTCGGGGCTGGATCGAGGGGTTGCGCGGCAAGCTTGCGTGGATTATTTGCAGGGGAGCCTGCAGTTCCTATTCATTGCGCCGGAGCGGCTGCGGGTGCCTGGGTTTGCGGAGATGCTGGCCAAGCGGAAGCTGGCGCTGATTGCGATCGACGAGGCGCATTGCATCTCGCAATGGGGGCACGACTTCAGGCCGGACTACCGGATGCTCGGGCAGCACTTGCCGGGCTTGCGTGGGGGGGACAATGCAGCGCCGGTGTTGGCGCTGACGGCAACGGCGACGCCGTCGGTGCAGGCGGACATTCTGGCGCAACTGGGGATGGTGGAGCCGGTCAAGTTCATTCACGGATTCAGGCGGGAAAACCTGGCGATCGAGGTGGTGGAGGTTCCGGTTCCAGACCGGGCGGGGGCGATTGCGAGGTTATTGGCTGACGCTGGGAGGCGGCCGGCGATTGTGTATGCGACTTCAAGGAAGAATGCCGAGCGGCTGGCGGAGGAGCTGTCTCGTACGCCTTCGATGGGTGGGAATCCGGGGCGAGCAACTGGGAGGATTGCGGCGGCGGCATATCACGCCGGACTCGATGCGGAGACGCGGGAGCGTGTGCAGACGGCCTTCCAGGCGGGGGAGCTGGAGGTGGTGGTGGCGACGATCGCGTTCGGAATGGGGATCGACAAGGCGGATATACGGACGGTGATCCACGCGGGGCTGCCGGGGACTCTGGAAGGCTACTATCAGGAGATTGGGCGAGCGGGGCGCGATGGGGCGTTGAGCCGGACCTATTTGATGCATAGCTATGCGGACCAGAGGACGCACGACTTTTTTCTGAATCGGGACTATCCGCCGGCGGAGCATTTGCAGCAGGTGTTCAAGGCGCTGGGCGAGGAGCCTGTCGCGGTGGAGGAGCTGCGGGCAAAGGCCGGGCTGGGTGAGGAGGAGTTCGACAAGGCGCTTGAAAAACTGGAGATCCACGGCGGCGCGCGGATGGACTTTGGCGGCAACGTGACGGTGGGTGGGACGGGCTGGAAGAAGACATATGCTGTGCAGGCGCAGTACCGGGCAGAGCAGTTTGAGAAGGTGCTGCGGTTTACTGTGCAGAACGAGTGCCGGATGGGGGCGCTCGTCAAGCACTTTGGCGACGTGGGGGATGCGAGCCGCCCATGCGGGGTGTGCGATGTGTGCGATCCGGAAGGGGCGGTGCTGCGGCTGTTCCGGCGCGCAACGGCAGAGGAACGTGGGATAGCACAGGCGATTGTGGACGATCTGCGGCCGGTGAACTATAAGGCGGCGGGAACGCTGCAACGGAGTCTCGACCTGGTGGGCAGGATAAGCCGGGAAGATTTCGATGGACTGCTGGGAGCGATGGTTCAGGCGGGGCTGATTGAGATTGAAGAGGCTGAGTTCGAGAAGAATGGGGAAGTGCTGAAATTCCGCAAGGTGCGGCTGACGGAAGCGGGACGGGAGCCTCGGGCGGGGACGAATTTGGAACTTTTGATCAGCGACGGGATTGTGGAGGAATTTGGGGGACGCGTTCAGGCTCCTTCGCGGGCTAGAAAGGCGAAGGCTGGAAAAATTGCAGTACAGGCCGGCCCGGCGAAAGCAGGACTCGCTCCGCCTGAACCTGTGAAGGCTGCAATTGCTCGTGACTCTGGAGCGAAGGCGGCAGCGGCTCCGCTGACAGCGAGTGAGGAAGCGCTGGCAGTTCGGATCAAAGAGTGGCGCGCGGCGGAGGCCAAGCGGCTAAGGGTTCCGGCGTATGTAGTTTTGCACGATCGGACAGTGACGGCCCTGGCGCAGGCGCGGCCGGGGAATCCGAAGCAGTTGCTGGCCATCGATGGGATGGGGCCTGCGAAGGTGGAGAAATTTGGCGAGGCTATTCTGGGGATGTGCGGGGCGGGGAAGTGAAAAACGGGTTGCAAGTGTTTGTTGTGTGTGTTAGTTTATGTCTATGTCTACTCAAGGGGTACATCCAGTCGTAAATGCTGGGGCCATTCGGGAGTTCATTCGCAAGCGCTATGTGGAGCCTGCGCGGCGCCGGCATGAGACGTTGTTGACGCTGCGGGCCGGGGATATTCACCGCGAACTGGGGCTTAGGAACCGTGTGCCCAACGTGTGCCAGGTGATGGAGTCGAAGCTGCTGGAAAAAGAGGCTGGGGTCAGGGTCAGCTCGAAGCAGGGGCCTCCTAGCGGACGGGGAACGACCGTTACGCTGACGTACGAAGTGAATCTGGCCGGCGTGGGACCGGCGCCGAGAGGTAGAGCGGGTGACGGTGAGGTTGCGGCAGAGCCGGGGCATTCTGGTCGGCAGCATCCTTTGCCTGAGCATCCGGGAGTGGGCTTGTTTTTCGGGCTGCGCGGCCTTGGAGCGGACCTTTTTGCCGCCGAGGGCGGTGGAGAGGCATGGCTGGCGCGGGAGCGGGCGGACTTTTACGGGCCCGGCAAGAAGGAACTCGCGTGAGCCGCGTTTACTGGGATTCGATGGTCTTCGTCTATTGGTTGGAGAATCACCCGAGTTATGCTCCGAGAGTGGAACATATCTTTCAGTCGATGTTAGCTCGCGGAGACGCGTTTTGCGCGAGTTACTTATCGATTGGCGAAGTGCTTGCCCGGCCGCTGAAAGAAAAGCAAACGCAACTGGCGGCGCGTATCGAGCAATTCTTCGACAGCGGACTGGTGGAGATGCTGCCCTTCGACCGCAAGGCAGCTTCGGAGTTCGCCAGGTTGCGGGCAACGATCAAGGTAACTCCGGCAGACGCTATTCATCTTGCTTGTGCGGGCACGGCAGGCGTCGATCTGTTTCTAACTCACGATCTGGGATTGCATAAATTGCAGGTCCCGGGGATTCAGTTCATTGCCGGACTCGATGTGAATGTGTTTTGAATTTGGGACATCTTCGACCTGCAAAAGCGCGAACCCCCATCGATGGATGGGGGTTCGTTTTTGTGCCCATGAATTCTATGCAACGCGTTCAATGACGACGGATTCGAGCACGACGGGCTTGTGGGGCTTGTCCTGGGCGCCGCGAGGGACGAGGGAGATTTTGGTGACGATCTCCTGGCCTTCAACGACTTCGCCGAAGATGGTGTGGTTGCCGGTGAGCCAGGGGGTGGGGGCGACGGTGAGAAAGAACTGGCTGCCGTTGGTGTTGGGGCCGGAGTTGGCCATGGCCAGTTTGCCGGGCTTGTCGAATTTGTGCGGAGCGCCCTTGGTTTCGTCCTCAAAACGGTAGCCGGGGCCACCCATGCCGGTGCCCGCCGGGTCGCCGCCCTGGATCATGAAGTCGGGAATGACGCGGTGGAAGACGGTCCCGTCGTAGAGCTTGCTGGTGGATTTGGCGCGGGTGGTGGGGTGGGACCACTCCTTGGCGCCCTCGGCCAGGGCAATGAAGTTGGCGACGGTGATGGGCGCGTCGGCCTCGAAAAGACGGACGGTGATTTTGCCTTCGGTGGTCGAGAAGACTGCGTAGGTTCCTGCTGCGAGTGCCATTGAGACTCCTGTGTTTGGTTTTGGGCTTTCGGGGTTCCCAGAATACGGTTGAGATTCATGGTCTCCCAATCTTTTAGCAAAGAACGCTAAAAGGATGGTGCAGCCAATTAGACTCCATTGTTTAGCGCATTCCCAGGTTTCAAAATCGAGAACTGGGGCACCCTGCGTAGATACAAGTTGCGGTCGCTGTGAATCACGGTTTCTGCGCAGCGGGCAGGGCAGAGTGGACTGTGGGAACTGCCGGGGCTGCGACGGCCGGGGGTGGTGGCATGGGCTGGCCTTCGCGAACGATGGTGACTTTCTTGAGCACCACAGGCGTGAGCGGCTTGTCCTGGCCATCGCGCTGAACGCGTGCGATGGCTTTGACGACATCGACGCTCGGCTCGTCGCACTGGCCGAAGAGGGTGTAGTGCTGGTTGAGCGAGTCGACGGCTTGCTCGGTAATGAAGAACTGGCTGCCGTTGGTGTTGGGGCCGGAGTTGGCCATGGCCAGCTTGCCCGGCTGGTCGAAGTTCAGGTTGGGATCGAATTCATCGTCGAAGCTGTAGCCGGGGTCGCCCATGCCTGTGCCTGCGGGGTCACCGCCCTGAACCATGAACTCGGGGATGACGCGATGGAAGGTCGTGCCGTTGTAGAGCGGCTTGTTGTGCTGCTTTTTCTTGGTTGTGGGGTCTACCCAGTCTATTGTGCCCTCGGCCAGGGCGATGAAATTGGCCACGGCCTTGGGGGCTTGCCTCTGGTAGAACTGGCAGGTGATGCGGCCCATGGAGGTATCCATGACCACGGTGGGACCGTTGGGGTGGACGAGCGCGGCGGCGGTTGCCGCAGGCGCGTCGGGCAGGTCGTCAGCGGGTTTAGTGGACTGCTGGGCCAGGGCCGAGGTGGAAAAGGCCACGGATAGAGCGGAAATGAGAAATGTATACGTGAGTTTCATGCCGTGTTTGAGGGTAAATCATGGGCCGGGGCGACGGCTAGGGATCAGGGAACAGCGGACCGGCCTGCGATTCTCCGACCTTACGCCGTCCCAGGTCTAAGAATCGAGACCTGGGGCACCCAGATGGTTTCTAGACAAGGCGGAGGAAGCGGTCGGTGCGGAGGCCGGCGCCGGGGAAGAGCATGTCGAGATTCGAGGCGCCGAGGGTTTTGGATACGGCTTCGCCGAGGACCTGGCGGAAGTCGGTGGTGACGGCGAGGTCGCGGCCTTCGTTCAGTTGCTCGTTGGCAAGGCCGGGCCAGCGCCCGTAGACTTTGCCGCCTTTGACCTGGCCGCCGAGGACAAACATGGCGTTGGCGTGGCCGTGATCGGTGCCGCCGGTGCCGTTCTGACGGGCGGTGCGGCCGAACTCTGACATGGTGACCAGGGTTACGGTTTCGGCACTGTCGCCCAGGTCGCGCCAGAAGGCGGCAATGCTTGAGGAAAAGTCGCGAAGGCGATCGGCGAGCTGGCCGGTGACGCCGCCCTGGTTCTGATGGGTGTCCCAGCCGCTTACATCCGTGAAGGCGGCTTCGACGCCGAGGTTGGCCTTGAGCAGTTGGGCGATCTGCTTCATGTTGTTGCCGAATTCGGTATTGGGGTAGTCGACGCCGGGGCCGGGCTTGTATTGCGCGGGATTGGCGTCGCGAAGCATCTTGACGGCTTCAAATGTTTCTTCACCGGTGGCGTGGAAGATGCTGTCGCCGCTATCGCCGTACATGGCCTGGAAGGCGCTGGCGGCCGGCGAGGCAGCCAGATTTCGATTGGGATTCGGAGCGCCGACGGTGAAGTTATTGACGTTGGAGAGGGCGATGGCGGGGATTTTGCCGGCGAGCGTGCGCGGGACCTGAGAGCCGAGGGCGAGGGCTCGAAAGGCGGTATGTCCCTGACGGTGACGGAGGTCTTCCGATTGCAGGGCGCGGTTGAGCCAGCCATCCTCAGTGCTCTTGACGCCGGGCGTGCCGGACTCCATGTAGTCCTGTGCGTCGAAGTGGGAGCGGGACATATCGGGCGAGCCTGCCGCATGGACAACGGCCAGATGGCCTTGGTCATAGAGGGGTTTGAAGGCCGACAACGAGGGATGAAGGCCAAAGAAGCCGTCGAGGTCGAGGACCTGGTTCTGGGGAATGGCGATGCCGGGACGCATGGCGTAGTAATTCTGCTCGCGGTAAGGGACCACAACGTTGAGGCCATCGGCTGCGCCGCGTTGGAAGATGACGACGAGGCGGCGGCCGGGGGCGGCGGCGGTCTCGGCCATGACGGAGCGGACAAGGAAGCTGGGAATGGCAGCGGTGCCGGCTATGGCAAGGGCGCCGTTGCGAAGGAAGAATCTCCGGTTAGTCTGCATGGTGGACCTCTTTTTCTTACCGGCGCTGAAACTCCGGGGAGCCGAGGAGTAACCCGGCTAACAGTTGGTCTTGTCGATCGAGTGCCGTAGCGGCTTGCGCTTGACTGATTGGCTTGGCTGCTACGGGGACTGGCCTGGCTGGCGCGGTGTTCTGCCCACTCTGCTGCTCGAATTGATCGAGGACGGCTGCTCGCGTGGAGTTGCTGACGCCGCCGGCAACCAGCGAAGACTCGAGACGCTGTTCTTCGGCCTGCGGGCTGGCGATGCTGTTGGAAGCTTCCTGTTCCGGCCAGGCTACGGCGATGCCGGGGAGCTTGTTGGCGGCGAGCCTTAGCGCGAAGTTCATGCGGTTGACCAGGGCGCCGGTGCTGACCCAGGTGGAGGACTGCCAGTTGTAGCCCGTGGGAGGGACAGAGCCGTAAAGCGGCATACCCATTTCGCGCAGGGCATTGACGAGCGGCTGCAGATTATCAGTCTTTGCATTGCTGGCGCGTGCGGCGGAGACGACGAATTCGATGGGCGTCTTGACTTTGGCCCGAAACGCACCGGTGGCCCAGAGCTCGGGAGAGTGGAAAAGGGTGTTGAGCACGGCGGAAATGTCGCCGCCACTGGAGAGGTAAGACTTGGCCATGCGATCGACGAGGGCTTGCGGAGGATCATCGCCGACGAAGCGGACGGCGAGTTTGCGGGCGAGGAAATGGGCCGTGGCCGGGCGGGTGGCCAGCATGTGGAGCAGCTCGCGCCCTTCCTGTTCACCGTGATCCTTGATCTTTTTGCCGAGGATTTTCTTGGTTCCAGGTTCGTGGCGATTTTCATCGAATTTGAACTCACCGCCGCGTTGTGGGCGATCGACGGTCCAGCCGGTGAAGACGCGAGCGACCTGAGTGATGTCAGCCTGTGTATAGCCTCCGTTGACGCCCAAAGTGTGCAGCTCCATCAGCTCGCGGGCGTAGTTTTCGTTCAGGCCCTCGGGAGCTTTCTTTTTCGCGCCGGGGTTGCGTGCATCCTTCTCCTTGTTACGTTCGGCTGCCGGCGAATCGGGCCCCATGCTGCTTGAGTTATCCAGGTAAAGGAGCATTGCCGGACTGTGCGCCGTGGCTTCGAGCAGGTCTTCAAACTTGCCCAGCGCGCGGGGGCGAATTACATCGCGTTCATAACTGACGAGATAGTAGGGAGTTTCTTCGTTCTTGTGCAGATAGACGTTGAAGTGGTTGAGCCAGAAGTCGGTCATGACTTCCTGAAGCTGGGCGCTGGAATAGATGTCGCGAGTGAGCCGCTGGGAAGCCAACTCGTCGATCACAACGCGCTGGGGGTTCTCGAGCGCGTCAACAAACTCTCTCTGCGCTGGGCTCAGGTCGGCGATGAGTGCTGCACGCTGCGGCGGCTTGAGGGCCTTGCGGAAGCTGTCGAATTCCGGCTGCTGCATGGCGCCCAGACGGCCAATGCGCTGCTGGGGAGGGAGGGAGAGGATGCGAACGATCTTTTCCTGGGCGAATTGCGCCTGGTCGGGATTGGCCGGGGCAGCCATCCTGTTCATTTGGCCGGCATCGGCGGCGCGCGATGTTTCGGGGGCCATTGCCGCCATGGCGCCGCCGCCTGCGGCCGCGCCTTTTGGAGCTTGGGCTAAAGGCGGGGCTTGGGACTGGATCATGGACTCGGCCATGTCCTGCGGGGGCATTGAGGCATTGGGGGAGATGGAAGCTTGCTGTTGGTTCTGCTTTTCCTTTTCCTGTCGCCGCTGCTCTACGCGGGCAAGCTCATTGTCATAGATTGCCTGGAGCGCCGGGTTTTTGGGGATGGGCGCTTTTCCGTCGGCGACCTGGCGGATGATTGCGTTGCTGGGCAGGCGGAAAAGCAGGTCCTGAGGGTTCAACTGCATGGCGGGGAACTGGGCGAGACGGGCATTGAGGTCAGTCTGATCGAGGGCCTCGGGGTGCAACTGTTGGTTGAACCATTTTTCCAGGCCCATGGCCCGGACGGCTTCGAGGTCTCCGGGACGAGGGCCGAAGGTGAAGCGGTTGAGGACGTGCAGGATGCGATCATCGCCCCGCAACTGGCCGGATTGATAGGGCTGCCGGGCAGAAGCGCGGTTTTCAGTTGGATTGACAGGGGAGGGGGCTGTCTCAGCCTGCGCTGGCGTGGATGGGGTGATAAGACTGAGGCACATGACGGCGGCTAGCGTCGCTTTGAAGCAGTCCATCGATGGCGCTCCTTGGGGAAGGTGGCCGGAGTGCTGGCACGGCGCGAGCTTTCCACCTATTGAAACCCACGATACGCCGCATAGTTGCGCGGGGCGAATAGCACTTGCCGGCGATAGCGGCGGTCCGACGCACGTCAGATGCACCGCATCCCGACTTTTCGCCGGAAAACGAAGAGACGGGCTCCAAGCGCCAATACCTTGGTAAAGCGAACTTCACGAGGGATCGAAAGGATGCTTCCGACCGTAGGAAGAGGCCCTAGCTTGTCTTCTTTTCCAGGGCTTCAAGCTTGGCGTCGTGACGGCCAAGGTCGCGATAGAACTGGGAAAGATCAGCCTGCATACGATCCAAGCGGGTATCGATAGAGGTGAAACGAGCATCGATAATGTTGAAGCGCGAATTGTTGAACAGAATTCCGGCGAAGATCGTCACGATGACTACGGCGAACCCGATAATCTCGTTCATTCGCTTTCCTTTCTCTAGCGCAACAACCACGCAACGAAATGAGGACTGTTCGGCCTTTGCGTCGGCGCTCTGGATGCTCTTTGGAGCTTGATTATACACCGGGCTCCGCTTCCATTGACGTTTTCAGGTCTGATGAGAGGGAGGGGGTAGAACTCAGCAGCCTTTTTTGCAGCGGGCCATGATGGCGGCGTGAAGGCGCTCTCGGAGGTCGGCGGGCAGGTCGTAGATTTCGTGGGAGCGATAGATTTCAATGGTCTTCCGCGTGGTGCTGAGCGTGACCTCGCAGTGGTCGCAGCCGCGCAGGTGCTGTTGCAATTCGGCGCGGGTCTCGGGGGTTACCGAGTCGTCGATCAGATCGTCGAGCAACGCGAGAAACTCAGTGCAGGTCACTTCTTAGCCCCCTTTTTCCTGCGGAAGTAACGGCTCAGCCGTTCGCGCAGTTGCAGCCGGGCGCGCAGAAGGCGCGACTTCACGGCAGGAATGCTCAGGCCGAGAGTCTCCGCCGTCTCCTCTGTGGAAAGTCCTTCCACATCGCGCAGGACAAACACGATACGAAACCCAGGGGGCAGCCCCTGGATGGTTTTGCGCAGGATTTCGGCCAGTTCCGCCTGCCCGTAGTTCTGCTCGGGATCGGGAGCCCAGTCGGCCAGGTCGCGCGGGACACTGCCTTCCTCCGTCTCGATGTCCTCGTCGATCGAGACCATTTTGCCGGTACGCCGCTTGCGCAGGCGCATGAGGCTTTCGTTGACTGCAATTCGAACCAACCATGTGTAGAACTTGGAATTCCCCTGGAACTGGTCGAGCTTCTCGTACGCCTTGAGAAACGCGTCCTGCATGACGTCCTCAGCGTCTTCGCGGTTTTGCGTGATGTGCTGCGCAATGCGAAAGATCTGGCGGTCGTACTTGCGGACGAGCTCATCGTAGGCCGAGACATCGCCGCCGCGGACCCTTTCGACCAGGGCTACGTCGGGATGCGGCTCGAGTTCTCCTGCAATAGATTGGATGGTCGCCATGGTCGTTGGTTGCGGAATTCATTGGGGCCTGTCGATGGTGGTGCGATCAGGCCCGCAAAAGATGAGTGTAACGGACGGCGGGGCGGAGGGCCAAACTCCGAAGGGTGTGCTTTCACTCAGGAGCGGCATTTGTCCAAAGGCGTGGGAGCCGCGGGTTGTTCAAGTGCCGCAGTGGGTTGAGTTGGCCGTTGTGGCGTCAGTGGGTTCTTTGGAAGACGATGCTGCTTGGATCGTGGGCGTCAACCAGGCCGCGACCGGGAACGAGCTTGAGGCTGAGGCGGGTGTGGGCGAAGGTCACGGTGTAGAGGTGGGAGTCGGCATCGAAGAGCTTCCACTGGCCGACGGTTCCGCTGGCAAATTCCATTCTGCCATTGGGCTCGAATTTGGCGGCGGTGTCTTCGTTGTCGTGGATGGACATGGGGGTATAGGTGCCGACGATCAGCTCGGTCGGGCTCAGGGGCGGGTCGAACTTGACGGCGCCGGTCACGGAAATGGAGTAGTCTCCGCCGGCACGCACGAGGCCTCCATTGGGCGGAATGATGGCCAGGTTGAGCTTCATCGGCGTCTTGAGGTTGCCGACCATGACCGCGCTATTTGATTCCTTCAGGGAAGAGATGACTTTGCGTGTGACCCAGGTCTTGTTTGCGTCCGTCAGTTCGACGGTGAGCGAGGAGCGCTGGGCATTGCCGAGCAAACTCATGGAGCTATAGGTTACGGTGACCGTGACCGTGCCCGGGCCGCCCGAGAAATAAAAGTAGTTGCTCCCGACGAAGTTGTCGACGGTGCCGGAGTTGGGCCCGGGCTGAAGGGGCGCGGGATGGCGGGAGTCGAGCGACTGGGGGTGAGCGGCAGAGCAGGACAAAGCAAAGAGGGAAGTGAGCGCAAAGGGGAGAAAACGGCGCGGGGCGAGGGAACTCAGGGTGAGGTGCATGGGGATGGCTCCTGACTGGAAGTGGGGCGGAGCGTCGCAGGCGCCGCCGAGTGTGCCGGGGAAGCTTTGATCTGTTCGGGAACGATACCGCAATCAATGCATTCGGCGCAACAGATATCGAAGGAGGGCGGCACGCGTCCATACAGTGCGGGGTGCGGGTCGAATTGGGCAGCTTATTCCCAAGGTGAGCCTGTCGCAGTAACGCGGCTGGTACGGGGTTGGTCCTGGCGGGCGAGAGCAGCTTAAAGTGAAGAGATGAAGTTCATGAGTTCCCCAGTACCCGCTGAGTGGTTGCGGCGATGGCTGGCCGGTGCGCTTGCCGTGCTGATAGTGGCTGTTCCCATTGGCGGGCAAAGCTCGAGCAGTTCGTCCAGTTCGTCTGGGCAGGCTAACGGTTCCGCTAAAACGAAGGCAGAGGCGGCAAGAAAGCCGACCGGGGGCAAAACGGCATCCTCAGGGGCGGGCAGGGCAGCCCGGGGGAGACAGGCTGGACGGACCGGGTCTGGGCGCAGCAGGACTGCACGGATCAGGCAGGCATTTGTGGCTTCGGCGGAGTTGCGCCCGATGGCCCAGCAACTGGCCACGCTGCGCACTCCGGCAGCCTATGCGGGCGTGGAGAAGTATGCGCACCAGCATGATGGCGAGGCATCTTCGGCCGCGTATCTTGCGTTGGGACACGCTTATCTGCTGGACAAGAACTACGCCAAGGCGGAAGGCAACCTCACCCAGGCGCGTCAGGCTGGCGATGTGCTGGCTGACTACGCGGAGTTCCTTGGCGCGGAGGCTAACCACCAAGCGGGGAACGACACCGCTGCCGAAGCCTTGCTGCGCGGGTTCACGGGCCGTTATCCCGACAGCATCTTCAATGCACAGGCTCCCGAACTTGAAGCCAGCGTGCTGCTCGGTATGGGCAATGCGACAGGGGCTCAGCAGGTGCTGGCAAGAGCTGCGGGGCTGGCAGCCGCGAGCCGTCCCGGCTTCGAACTTGCGCAGGGCCAGGTGGCAATGGCGCTGGGCCAGACGCAGGATGCGGAGCGCGTCTTCAAACGGCTGCTGCTCGGCCACCCGTTGGGCTCTGAGGCGCAGATTGCACGGGCGAAGTTGACGGCAATGGGCGCCGAAGGGAGCCTGACTGCGACCGAGTTGCGCAGTTTGGGCGATGCTTATTACAACGCGGGCCGCTACGAGTTGGCAGCCGAGCAATATCGAGCCTTGGCGCGGGAGTCCGGCCTGGATGCCCAGGCGCGGAACGGATTCGCGGTGGCTGAGGCTGCATGCGACCTGAAGTTGAAACTGCTGAGTTCGGCCCAGGTCGAGGCATTGGCCGACACGAAGGACGAGAACGGCGCACGGCGGCTGTATCTACTGATGGAACTGGCAAGGAATCGCAACGACTTGGAGCATCAGAAGCAGATTGTGGAGCAGATGGAGTCGAGCTTTTCGCGGAGCCAGTGGCTGGCGGAGGCGCTGTTTTCAAGCGCAAACATGTACATGCTGCGCAGAGACTATCCAACGGCGGTGGGCTACTACAGTTATTTAGCGACGCACTTTCCTGAGAACACGAATGCGGCGGCGGCGCATTGGCGGGCAGGCTGGCTCAGCTACCGTGAAGGGCTTTTCGCCGACGCCTCGCGCATGTTTGATGAGCAGATCCGGCTCTATCCCGGCGCGAAGGAGACGGTTTCAGCCATTTATTGGCGTGGACGGCTGTATGAGATGCAGGATCACAAGCCGGCCAATGCAGCGGCCAACTATCGCACACTGATTCGCGCGTACCAGCACTTCTTTTATGCTCAGATGGCTCGGCAACGACTGGCTGCGCTGGGGAACGCGCAGCCGGTGGCACAGCCGCAACTTGATAGCTTGCAGGCTCCCCCTGTTCCTGCTTTGCAGGAGAGCTTTCCGGCGGACAGCCCGCACCTGGCCAAGGCGCGGCTGCTGGCCAACGCAGGCTTGAACGACTACATCGCCCAGGAGATTGCTGCCGATCCAGGGTCCTCTTCATGGAGCGCACTGGCCGAGGCGCAGATCTACGCCTCCTATGGCGAGACCTATCGCGCCATGCGTGCACTCAAGCGAGCTTTGCCTTATGCCGCAACGGCTTCGATCAAGTCCATCCCACTGGTTTACTGGCGGATTCTCTTCCCGAAGCCGTGGTGGGAGACGATCAAGACCGAGTCGGCAAAGAACAATCTGGATCCCTACCTGGTGGCCTCGCTGATTCGCCAGGAGTCGGAGTTCGATCCATCGGTCGTCTCCTATGCCAATGCTTACGGGCTGATGCAATTGCTGCCATCGACCGGCAAGACGCTGGCCCGAGAGGAGGGAATCAGCCATTTCGAGACCTTCCAACTGCTCGATCCAGAGATGAATATTCGGCTGGGAACTCGTTACCTGCGCCAGATGCTGGATAAGTTCGGTGGAGTGCAGGAGTACGCCCTGGCGGCATACAACGCAGGGGACGGGCGGGTGGTTGACTGGCAGTCCGCAGGCCCGTACAACGGCATCGACGAATTTGTGGAGTCAATTCCATTTACCCAAACCCGCGAGTACGTCGAGGCGATTTCGCGCAACGAGGAGACCTACAGAGCGATTGATGCGGTTGCCGGCTCACAGACCAAAACAGCAACGGGGTCGTCCCGGTAAGGAGAAGCGCACTTTCCCGGATCGAGGAATCCCGTTCGATACTCTCCAAGTTCGATTGTGGTTGACTTTGCTCGCCCTCAGCAGACACACTGAGTTCGTCCGGAGGCCCCCCAGCCACCGGAATGCCATTCGCAGCATGCTGTTGTTCCACAACAGAGCCACCCGGGCAGATCGGACGGGGCTCGGTTACATCAACCCATCGTAGATTTGGAGGGCAGGATGTCAGCCGACTTGCAGTTTCTAGAAGAATGGATTCCCGAAAAAATGGACCCTGGAACGGTTTTCGTGCTGGAGAACCAGGCGAAACTGGGCCACGCGCAAAACCCGTTCGTGGCCGTCATGTCCTGCCCGCGTTGCGGGACCCTGGGGCTTATCACGCGCCATCAGCTCTGCGGCGGAGAGGCGATGATCTGCGGCGGTGACGTCTGCTCAGCCGAGTATCGGCTGGAAGGCGAGAGTATCTGTTTTCGCCGGGTTCAGTAGGAGCGCTTCATCGACGCATTGAATGGTTGCAGCGTATGCTCTCAGGCATGCCGTGCATGGTTGCGCTCGCCGGTAGCCAGGCAAAGAGATTCTCATGAGAGGGCGCAGCTTGCGGGAGGAATGGCAATGCGAATTCGTGTCTCTGCGCGTGGACTTGGGCTTGGGTGTGCTGTGGTGGCTCTTGCTTTGGCTGCGGCACTGGGTCGGAATAAGATTGCGGGTGTGGCTGCGAATCCGGCGCCGAGCGGGCCTTTGTGGTGGCGGCTGGTCTCGGCGGAAATTGATGAGGCTCCTCTGCCGGGAGCGGATTCGAAGCCCAACTACTTCACGACTCATCCTTTGGATCTGATGATTCCAGCGGATTGGAAGCTCACGGGGCAGGTGGATTGGCCGATGCATAAAGGCAATCCAAAGCTGGCATTTCACGTGGATTCTCCCGATGGGCTTGTGGGCCTGGAATATCTTGGCAGCGAGTCCTGGAGCTGGAGCGAGGATGCGGCGACACGCGCCAGCCTGAAGGCGAAGGGCGAGAGGGTTGAGCCTTTGCCGGCCACACTCGCTGCGGATTACCTGCGTGCTGTTCTGCTGCCCAAGTTGCGTCCTGGGGCTCAGGTGATCGGCATCGAACCATTGCCCAAAGCGACGGGATACATTACCCAGCGACTGGGCGGTGAAAACATTGCAGCCGAAACCGGAGCGGAGCAGACGAAGACAGCGGTTCCAAAGAGCTCCGGCGATGCGGCGCGGGCGCGGATAAGCTATGTGCGGAACGGTGTGCCGGTGGACGAATGGATCGAGGTCGCGGTCGAACATTTGCAGGAGCACGCAGACAACACGGCGCCGTGGCGAAAAGGCGAAACGGGGCGGCTCTATGTAGCTCCGAGCGGGTCGATGATCGATACTTTCAAAGTTATGGAGTGCGATGTTCTGCGCGCTCCGCAGGGAATGATGGGCCGATACAGCGGCATTCTGGCTACAATTCTGGGCCAGTTGATCCAGGACGATCGTTGGACGCGGCAGGTGTCGTATGAATACTGGCATGGCCAGCATGACGACCTGGTGATCTATTTTAGCGGCAGCTTCTTCGGAGAAGACCAATTCTCGTTTCACGCTGCTGACGGGAATGGATATCAGAACTTCGATCTCGCACATGCGTGGCAAATGGACCAGGGCGGTGAATTTGTTTTGACGGACTCGGCGGATTTCGATCCGAATGGAAAGGTGGGAACGAAAAAATGGGTACGGCTCAAGCCTGTCGAGAGTCAATAAGGGGAAGATCGGCCAGCTTGTGCATGACGCCGCACGTTGGCTTGCACATCAGGGTTGGATACGCGTTTGCCCTGGCTTAGAGTTATGATTCCAAGAGGGAAGCACGGTGGATTTGGATTTCGATTGGTGCTTTTCGAGACGGCCAACAACGAGCCGACCCGATGATCCCTCATGGCGGAATTGGAACAAAGCGCAGACGAGATTGATCGGTTTAAAGCGTTGGATGAAATTGCCCGGATGGCGAAATTGGCANNTCAAGTCCCCCTCCGGGCACCAACAAAACTAAAGACTTACAAGTGCAATGGCCTCCAAAGAGCGGGAGGCTATTTTCATCTGGCGGCTGTTTTGGCGCATGTTGCGTCAAGCAGTGCATGTCGGCTGTACGAGACGTTCTGACGCGGATGCTGTGACCTCTGGAGAAAGCTTGGCCGAACGCGTACCAATCATCTTCCAACTGCGCACCTCGCAGCCGGCAAGCAATGCGCGGAAGATCGCTACCACTTAAGCGATGCAACGACCGGCGCCATGCCGTTTGAACTTACGCCAACCGGCCCTAGTTTCTGCTTCGTAATTTGGAAAGCAGTATGAGTATCTCCAGATAGAGCCAGACCAGCGTGACCATGATCCCGAAGGCGCCATACCACTCCATATATTTTGGCGCACCTGCTTGCACGCCTTGTTCGATGAAATCGAAATCGAGCACCAGGTTCAGCGCCGCGACGGCCACCACTATCAGGCTGAATCCGATTCCCATGAGACCGGAGCCGTTGATGGAAGTGAATTGGATCCCAAAGAGCCCAAGCACCATCTCAAGCAGGTAGAAGACCATGATGCCGCCGGTGGCCGCGATGACTCCCAGGCGGAATTTCTGTGTAACTTTGATAAGTCCAGAGCTATAGGCCAGCAGCAGCACGAAGAGCGTGCCGAAGGTCAGGCTCACCGCCTGGATTCCGATGCCCGGATAGCGCAAGTCAAAGACAGCGGACAGGCCGCCGAGCACCAGGCCTTCCAGCAGCGCGTAGATTGGCGCAGTCACCGGAGCCCAGGTTTTCTTGAAGATGGTGACCATGGAGAAGATCAATCCGCCGATCAATCCGACGAGCATCAGCGGCATCACATCCGTCATGTCGCGCGACTGAAGGAACAGGTGCCAAGTCCAGGCCGCAGTTGCAATGGTGCAGACAAGCAAAAGGCCAGTCTTGTTCACGGTGCCGCTCAGGGTCATCCGGTTGGCTGCGTCGATCACGCCTCCGTACTGTCCGGCAGAAAGATCGCTAAACGTCTTTTCGCTCAGTGCTGGATTGGATGTCTTTATCAGCGCCATTGTGTTCTCTCCCTATTGCAATTCCAGACTATCGGCTCGCTTCTCATTCTACATCCGGATGGAACTGCGGCGAAGCACGAGGGAACCTCTGAACAGGTTCTTCCTGGCGACAAACTTTTCCTCAGAGGCTAAAGCCCACCTTGATTAGGCAGCATTTACAGCACGGCTGAAGCCGTGCCCTGACACAGTATGAACTTGTGGAGAGGTTCCCTGGCTACTTCGCCTGCAACTCGATCACTTGCACCGAATAGGGAGGCACGGTATGCGCGAATTTCGCCGAGGTGCTCGCGAGCATAGACTTCACCGGCACAATGCGCTTAGGCGTGGAGATGGTGTTCGTCTCCGCATCATTGGTGCCTGCCAATGAAACCAGCGTTCCTGTCGTTGAAACATTGCTCGCGCCTGTCAGGTCGATCTCGACTGGCTGCGCCAGGGATGATGCATTCACCAGCTTCAGATATACCTCGCCCTTCGCCGAGTCGCGCGTCACCGAGTAGAAGAACCGGTCGCCTCCGCCCGTAAGCGAAGAGGTTGGCACTTCCGTTCCCAGGTATTCACCAAACATGGCCTGGGCATAGTAACTCGGAGATCCATAGCTAGATATGGCGTCATACCCGATCAGGTCCGACTCCCATTGCATTCCGCCGGGGTTCACGTTGACGAACAGCGGAGCATACGAGGCCATGACGATCAGGTCGCTATTCCTCTCCATCCCCGTCATCCACGCTGCATCGCCAAGGGCCGCGCCCATGTTGGTCGTCGGAGATCCCTCGCGAGTGGCCCATTCGCCGACAAAGATCTTCGGTCCGTTCCGGTCGACAGTGTCGTAGTGCTTCACGTCTTCGAAGAACTCGTCCGCGCGCTTGTAATAGTGATCGTCCACCACATCCGGCTTTGTCCTATGCACGGGAGTTGTCGCAATCAATTGCAGTTGCGGATACTTTGCCTTGATCGCTGTGTAGAACTGCGCAAATCGCCCTTCATAGCTCGCGGAGCGATCGAACTGGTCCTCATTGCCGATTTCGACATACTTAATTGAAAACGGTTCAGGGTGCCCAAGCTTTGTCCGCACCGCGCCCCACTTTGTGGAGGGTTCCCCAGTTGCAAACTCGATTTCGTCAAGCGCATCTTGCACAAACGGAGTCAGCTCCGGTCCAGGGTGAATGTGGTCGCCCTTCAACGAGTAGCCCGCGTAGACCGCTAGCACCGTCTGCATATGCAGATCTTCAGACCATTCGAGGAACTCGAGCAAACCCATTCCATCCGAAGACTGATAGTTCCAGGGACTGCGATGTGTTGGCCGATCCACCAGCGGGCCGATCGTGTTCTTCCAGTCGAACCTCTCGTCGATCTGGTCGCCCTCGAGATAGTTGCCGCCCGGCAGCCGCAGAAACTTTGGATGCATCCCCGCCATCATCTCCATCAGGTCAGCACGATTTCCGTTTTCGCGATTCTTATAAGTGGGCGGAAACAGCGATACGAGATCGATCCACAGCTTGCCGGCATGTCCGACTGTAAGCAGGAGGTGATTCTCCGCCGAAGGCTCTACCTTGCCAGTTGTCAGCGTGAACTCATATCGCTTCCACTCGGTCGAGATCCCTTGCACCGAGGCCGTTGCTACCGGCATACCCGTGTTGTCGTTGACCAGCATGACCGTCAGCGGTCCAATGTCAGCCGAGTCGGTCTTAGCGTAAAGCGAACCTTTGTAGGTGGTGTTGGGACGAACAGCCATCCCCCAATAGCCCTCATTCCGAACGCCGGCTGGATTAGCCGGATCGGCCTTTTTCACCGTGATTGCCAAGCTCAGATCAAGGGCCGGGCTGGGTCCGTCCGTCTGATCGACCGCCATGGACGCAACGGAATTCCCGTTGTGCTCAATGTTCCATCTCCCTACGCCGGCCCAACCATGATCCTGGAACGTACGGTTGCGCACCATCTCCGCATACAGGCCGCCGTCGTAGGAATAGTTGATCTCCTCGGTCATCAACCCATAGAGAGTCGGGCTCACGGCGTGCGCTGGCTTATCCAACTGAATGTTGAGGTTCGCTTGCGGCGCCTGTGCCGAGCAAACGCCGGCTATGACGGCGGTTGCCAACGCCAGCAGCGCAATCTTTGCGGCCTTCACGGGTGCACTCGAAATTTCAGCGTGCAAGACTCTTGAATTCATGCCCATCTTCATTCTCCGGTTCCCAATTGCCAACCTACTTGGAAAGCGTTTACTGAACAATCCATATTGTCACAATCCGCTTGGATTCGTCACTTTCTTCCCACCCTTTTTCGATAGGATCGTGTTGCATCCTCTAGCCGCGGGTCCAAGCGCCGTCGATCCTGCGCCACATCGCAGCATTCGGCGACTTGTCCCGCAAGACGGCGGGCAGTCGATCCGAGCGCACATTGTCGTAGCAATGCAACGCGCCAAAGCGCAGCAGCGACGCTGGAATGCCGACCGACGTAAACCCCGGATGCCCCGTTGCGGGATAAGGTCCGCCGTGATTCATTGCAGGGCTCAGCGCAACCCCTGTGGGCATCCTGTCGTTCAAGAGCCGCCCCACCTTGAAACGGAGATCGCCGGCAACTCCCGCATAGATTGCATCATCCTCGCCATTCAAATTCGAGTAAATGCTGCCGGTCAAGTTTCCCTCAAGCGCTTCAATGACCTGCCGCAACTGAGCAATGTCCGCTGCCGTGACCACCATCGTTGCGTTGCCGAACGCCTCACGCTGCAGACCCTCAGGCTGAGCCAGAAACTGCGTGGCAGTGGTGCGCAGCAGCGTGTTCTTGTAGCGGCAACCGCAACCACCTGCCGGCTCAGCGCCGGTAACCACTTTGGCCCCGGAATCGATCAGCGCGTGGACGCTCTCATCCAGTCCTTTGAGGCCGCCAGCCGAAAGCAGCGGAGCCGGCGGACGCTTATCGAGGATCTCCGCCAGATTGGCAGCCAATCGCTCAGCTGCCTCCCCGGCGATCATGAGAATCAGATTCGGGCTGGTGCAGAATTGGCCGCTCGCGGCCAGGCAGCTATCCGCCAGCTCGGCGGCAAGCTGTTCCCCGCGCTCAGCCAGTGCGCCGGGCAACAGTATGACTGGATTGAGGCTCGACATCTCAAGGTAGATTGGATTTCCCGCGCTCTCTGCCGCGGCCTTCAAACGCAGCCCGGCCTCGCGGCTTCCGGTAAAGCTCACCGCTCCGATGCGTGAGTCGCTCACCAGTCGCAGCCCATCCTCTTTGCTGGTGCGGTAAATCATCTGCAGCGTAGCTGGCGGCAGCCCAACCTGAGCCAGGGCCGCGACCGCGCACTCGGCGAGCAGCTTGCTGGTGCCCGCGTGCAGAGGATTGGCCTTCGCGATCACCGGATTGCCCGTGGCGATGGCCGCCGTCAGGTCGCCGCCCGAGATGCCGTTGAACGCGAAAGGAAAGTTGTTGGGCCCGAAGATGACCACCGGCCCGATCGGCGCGTAGTGAGAACGGATATTTGCTTTCGTGTCGATGACGGCCTGCGTCCACGATCCCTCGCGCGCGGCTGCCGCTCCTTGACGCAACTGCGTCGTGGTTCGCGGCAGCTCGACGTCTCTCAGCCTCGGGGAGGCCGCAAGCCCGGTCTCCGCGTTCGCGATACTTACCAGCGCAGCCGCATTCTCCTCGATCTTCTTCGCATAGAGATCGAGGAAATCCGCCAGCCTTTCAGCGGGCGCCGCTCGCAGTTCTCGGGCCACAGCCGCAGCCGCATTCAGCGCATCCTCGCAGTCCTGCCACTCGCTGACCGGGAACTCTCCTTCGAGCGTCACACCGGTTGCGGGATCTTCCACTCGAAAGGTAGACTTCGCCATCGCGTTGCGCCATTCACCCGCCACTAACACCTGTTCAACTGCCATGACTTTTTTCTCCCTTGAACCGCTTTGCGTTGCCTATTGGTTGCGCGGCGGCTCGATCACCAAATCAATCGCATCAATGAGGTAGCCTGCCGTGGAAGGCGAGTGCCGATCGTCACCTTGCCGCCGTTTACATCGAGCCACTCCGGCGAACTCAGAAGCTCCAGTTGTCCCGCCTCTTTCAACCGTGCATACTGCTCCGCCGTCGGCGTCTGCGGAGAGCCCATCCCCTTCCACACGCTGTATGAATTGCTGTGCGTGTCGTCGATGCGATAGTGTTCCAGCAACACTTTCTTCACTCCCGCTGGAACCCCTGCAATCGTCACTTGCACCTCCGCGCCGGCTGCTGGCAAGTCGTCGTCATGGTAGTTCCAAAGCATAACTGCCGCTTCATGATCCGCCTTCGTTGCGAGTGCGTCCACGTCCGGTGTCTCCTTCACTCCCATCTTAAGGACCTCATCCAGCGGAACCTGTCCTGTGCTGCTCGTCATCACCCGTTCCCCGGACATCAACCCGGCCATCCGGAAAACATTCAGCACCGGCTTGTCCACCCCATTCGTTGCCAGCGTGCGAAATCCTTCGAAGTACTCCTTGTTCTCAAATTCGAACGACCACGACAACATAGCGATCAGGTTTACCTTGGTCCGGTCCCGCAGGTCGAGCAGTGCCTTGATCGCCGCCGCCGTATACGATGCGTAGAGTGGTCCGTTCCGATACGCATTCGCTGGATTCACCTTCATGGAGCAAGCCGCGCAGCCCTCCGGATCGGCCTCGCTCAAAATGATGGGCAGATGAATATACCGCGGATAACTCGCGACAATCTCAAAGCCGGCTCGGCTGGCCTGCAACTCATTCGCTAGTCCCATTCGCACGTGCCCGTCTACCACTGTCGGCCGGCCCTTGGGATGGAACGAGATGAAATCAAGCGGGATTGGCTGGCCATTCGCCGCGCTCTTATCGTTCAGGCAGTGCTTCAGGAAGTTATTCAGAAAGCCGGCTGCTTTCTCTGAGGCAGGCCCCGTGCTTGCCGGTCCGCCCACCATTGCATTCGGGAGTGCCGCACGAACCCCAGCTACCGCGTAGTCGTAGAGCTTGTAGTACTCCGCGGGCGTGCCGTGCCAGTAGGAGATATCCGGCTCATTCCACACTTCGAAGTACCACCTACTTACCTCCTGCTTTCCATAACGTCCGACAAGATGCTCGGTGTAGCGCCGCACCAGTTCGCCCCACAAAACGTAGTCCTCAGGCGGATTGTTTGATGCGCCAGAGGTCGTGTTGGCTGGGTAGTGAACCTGGTACGCGGCAACTCCGGCAACGGTTGCGGCAAGGTCTTTGGGCATGAAGCCAAGCTCCACCATCGGCCGCACCCCTGCCTTCTGGAACTCGTCGAAGGTCTGGTCGGTAATCGTGAAGTCGTACACCGGCTTTCTATTTGCATCCACCGTGAATACGTTCGATGAACCCCACTTGAGCTCCGCCACTCCGTTCCCCGATGTCAGCAGATGATGCGTGCGAATGGTCACCGGCACAGGGCTCAGGTCATGCAGCTCCCTGAGCAGTTGCTTGCCGTATTTCATCGTCGTGTAGTTTGACTCGTCATAGCCAAACCAGGCGTAGATCGGCGTATACGGCCCTTGCGGCTTGGCCAGGTCAACTTGAATGGACACGGGGTTCGATGCAGGAACCTGTGCTGCCCCCTGCATCGCAGCCGCACAAATCAAGGTCATTGCAAGCTTGCGCATAGGTCGGTTACCTTGTCGGTTAGAAGTCAAACATCAGCGCGAATACTTAGGCGTTCCAGTGCCATGCAGCTAGTACCGCGACCGCACGATTGTGGAATGCGATGAGGACGGCCGGGGCGCCCCCGGTCTCGCTTCCGAGACCGGGGAGTTTACGCATCTACACGCTAGGATGGCGGCTTCGCGGCCATGTCCTTGTTAGGACTCCAGTTGATGACGTGATAAGTTGCCGGCGTGGTCCCAATGTTACGGAACCCGTGCAGGCTGTTCGATGCGTTGAAGACCACCGACCCCGGCCCTGCCTTTACCCAATTGCCGTTCGAAAGAGTTTCGCAGTCACCCTCGCGAATGATGATCAGTTCCTCATTCACGTGCCTATGTGGCGGGTGCGAGGTCTCGCCCGGGTTCAGCGTGGTGACATGCATCTCCAACTGGTCCAGTGTCGCGGTCGGGCTCTTGCAAAGCGACCTGACTTCGCCGGTCTTGGTCTTGACGGGCTTCATATCGTTCCAGTTGAAGACCGTTGGTCCAAGAATCGGCTGCTCGTTCGCTGCCAAGGCAAATCCATTGAGAGCGCTCGGCATCGCCAGCAATCCAACCAGAGCATCGCGTCTAGTTATCATGATTCTCCCCTTTACGACAGCATGTAAGGCGCCCGTTGCGGACGCGATAACATGCTATTCGCCTCGTCGTCGTTCTTGAAGCGCTCCCTGGTAGGGTCCCAGTAGAGCTTGCGCTTCAGCACCATCGCCATATCGTGAATAAGACAAGTAGAACATGCCCGATGCCCCAGCTCGACCGGAGAAATCGGCGCTTTGCGGCTGATGATGCAATCCAGCCAGTTGCCATGCTGTTCCTTGCTTTCGTACAGGTGAATTTCATCCGGCCCGATCACCGACTTGACGATCGCTGGATCGCTCGACGCCAGCGCGGTTGCATCGTTCAGCTTCGCCGCCGGATCGCTCTTCGTCACTTGCTCGTTGCCGCGCGAGACAAAGATCCATCCCTTGGTTCCATAGAACTTGATTCCGTTCGCATAATCGCCGCTCACGCTCATGTGCACGCCGTTCGCATACAACGCCTCAGTCTTGAACGGTCCATGCACATCCCATAGCCCATGATCGGGAAACTCCGCGTGGCCCCAGATTTCGATCGGGCCGGTGTATTCCGTATTCATGCCCCAGTGCGCGCTATCGATATGGTGCGCTCCCCATCCGGTAATCATGCCTGCGCCAAACTGTCTGCAGCGCAGCCACCCCGGACGGCCGTAGCCCGATTGCGGATGCACCCGGTCAACCGTGTAATACACATACGGCGTCTCGCCCAGCCACATCGCATAGTTGAACCCGTCAGGCGCCGGCATAGGTGTCTTGTCGCCACCGGCTGGATCGCCCGGCAAACCCACCTCCACACGTTGCAGGTCGCCGATGCGGCCGTTGCGCACCAACTCCGCCGCATACCGAAACTGCACTGTCGAACGCTGCTGGCTGCCGATCTGCAGAATCCGTCCCGAAGCCTGAACCGCATCGCTCAGCGCCCGGCCCTCCGCAATCGTCAATGACGCCGGCTTCTGCAGGTACACGTCCTTTCCCGCCCGCACCGCATCGACGCCGATCAGGGCATGCCAATGATCCGGTGTACTCACCACTACCGCGTCGATATCTTTGTTGGCCAACAGATCGTGATAGTTCGCGTATCCGGTCACACCGTCGTAGGGCTTGCCTGTCTTGGCCGCATAGAAGTCGTTGACCAGCTTTTTCCCGTCCTCGACACGATGTGCATCCAGGTCGCAGACCGCCATGATTCTGGCGCGATCGTACGGCAAAATCGACGCCATATCGTGAACGCGCGAGATGCGCCCCGCGCCAATGGCGCCAATATTGATGCGCTTGCTCGGCGCATACTGGCCCAGAACGGCCGAAGGCACAATCGTGGGGAATCCAATCGCTGCCGCCGCGCCCAGCCCGGTTTTCAAAAACCTGCGTCGGGAAACTCCACCCTTCACCGCGTTCTTCATCGTGCTCTCCTTCTGCTAATCCTTCAGCGTTACGAACTTGGCGTTCTTCTGCGCCTTGATGACCAGCTCCGCCGCCAGCAGGCATTGATCCTGATCCTGCGCAACATGCGTGCGATTCACGATATCCGCAACAAACAGGGGCCCAAACGGAAGCGGCATGTTGTTGCAATCGATATAACGCGCCTCCTTGCTGTCCACGATGAACAGATTGTTTCCCTGGTGCTTTACTGCCACATTGGTGTATTTGCGCACCTCGATGTAGCCATTGGTACCCAGAATGAAGAGCCGTCCATCGCCCCAGGTCCCCAGCCCATCGGGAGTAAACCAGTCCAGCCGCACATATCCCAGGCCGCGGTCTCCGCGCAATACCATGTCGCCAAAATCCTGAAACCGCGGACGATCCGGATGCCGCACATTGGCAATTTGCGACTCCACCACCTCGGCCTGCTTCGACCCCGTGTAATACAGAAACTGGTCTACCTGGTGCGAACCGATGTCGCAGAGAATGCCCCCATACTGGTCGGGGTTCCAGAACCATTCCGGCCGCCCCGTTCCGCCACCCGCATCGCCGTGACCCTGAATAATCTGATGTGGAGCAATGTTAATTGTCTGAATGACCTTGCCGATCGCGCCTTGCTCGATCAGCACTCCGGCATACACCGCTGCTTTTACCTCCAGGCGCTCGCTGTACATAATGCCGTAGATCCGCTTTGTCTCGGCGATTGTCTTCCGCACTTCCGCCAGTTGCTCCAGGGTCGTAATACCCGGCTTGTCCGATAAAAAGTCCTTGCCATGCTTCATCGCACGCACGCCGAGCGGGGCCCGCTCATTGGCTATCTGTGAGCTGAGCACCAGTTGTACCGAAGGGTCGTTCAGAATCTCATCTTGCGTCTTCACGACCTTCACGTCGGGAAATCGCTTGGTGAAAGTCGCGAGCTTGTCTGCTTCCTCGATCCAGGCCGCAACCATCTCGCCGCCGCCACGCTGGATGGCGCCGATCATGCCGTAGACGTGGTCGTGGCTCACGCCGCACACCGCAAACTTGATGTGATATTTCGGCGCCTCGTCGGACTGTGCAGGCAGGACCGCATCTTCGATCACGCGGCCTTGCTCCCCGCCCAAAGCCATCGCGCCATTTGGCAACCCCGCCATCATCGCAATCGACCCCATTAATCCGGTCTGCTTCAGAAAGTCACGCCGGCCCGTAGATTTCAAGTTCATTTCTCCTCCGTCCTGCCAACAGCATTTCCAAATCAAGGGATCGATGGGCAATTGCAGAAGCGACTTGCAGATTCTCGGATCGTCTCCGGTGCAGAACATCCCCTGGATACGCCCACAAATCGGTTTTTGACAGTATTTTACTGTTCGACGCGAATTTATTCTCTTCGAGGCGCGGCTGTCAAGAGAACGCTCCCATCGATGGATTTGCCTGCCTATTCATCTTCAATCGAGATTCCGATCGACGCCGAACGCGAATTGACCTTGACAACAATCTCGGATAGAACAAATAATTCGCGTCATGGAAAAAATATGTTACCTCCGCTTCAGCTGTCCGTGACAAAACAATCTCCAACCATGCGCGAGTCCTGGAAATCAGCTTACGCAAATCCGCCAGACTGCCACATTGTACGAGCGCGAGGGGCTTGAACGATAGACGATGGGCTAGTAAAAGGGGACCTCAGTGGCTTTGCTCAACGAAGACAGGCTTTTTCCGGCCGAAGAAAAAGTGAGAACGATTGCCCGGCGGCTCTACGCGGAGATTCGGAATCTGCCCATTGTGAGCCCGCATGGGCACACGCAGGCGGAGTGGTTTGCGCGTAACGAGCCATTTCCAGATCCGGTGGCGTTGTTTGTGCAGCCCGACCATTACGTTTTCCGCATGTTGTATAGCCAGGGGGTCTCGTTAGAGGACTTGGAGATTGGGCGCACCCAGATTGCCGAGCCGCGCAAGGTGTGGCGGACTTTTGCCAGCCATTACCACCTGTTTCGCGGCACGCCGACCCGGCTCTGGCTTGATTTCGCTTTTCAGGAACTCTTTGGGCTCGATGAGCGGCTGTCCACCTCCACGGCGGATCACTACTACGAGACAATCGAAAGAGGGTTGGCTACGGCGGAGTTTTTGCCGCGTGCCCTGTATGACCGCTTCAGGATTGAGGTGCTGGCAACCACCGACTCACCACTGGATTCACTGGCGAATCACGCGGCCATTCGCGATTCGGGTTGGGCGGGTAGGATTGTGCCGGCGTTTCGACCCGATCCGGTGGTCGATCCCAGTCTTCCAGACTTTCGCAAGAATGTTCAGGCCCTTGGGGAGATTGCCGGCGAAGACACGGCGACCTGGCCGGGCTATCTGAGCGCCCTGGCTGCGCGACGGCAGTTCTTCAAGACTCTGGGGGCGGTGTCCACGGACCATGGCCACCCCACCGCGCAAACGGCAGACTTGAGCGAGGCGGAGGCGGCGCGGCTGTTCGAGTTGGTGGTGGCCGGAACCGCCGATGCCGCGCAGGAGGAACTCTTCCGTGCCCAGATGCTCACCGAAATGGCGCGCATGAGCCTGGACGACGGCTTGGTGATGCAGATTCATCCCGGCTCGGCGCGAAACCATAACCAGCAGATCTTCGCGCGCTACGGCAGCAATATGGGCTCAGACATTCCCGCGCCCATCAATTTCGTGGAGGCGCTGCGGCCGCTGCTTGCACGATTTGGGAACGAGCCACGACTGACGATCATTCTCTTCACGCTGGATGAAAGCACGTACAGCCGGGAATTGGCGCCGCTGGCCGGCCACTATCCCTGCCTGCGGCTTGGACCTCCGTGGTGGTTCCACGACAGTCCGGAAGGAATGAAACGCTTCCACGCACAGGTGCTCGAGACCGGCGGCTTTTATAACACCGTGGGCTTCAACGACGATACGCGGGCCCTTTTGTCGATCCCCGCGCGGCACGACGTGGCCCGGCGCATGGATGCCGGGTTCCTGGCGCGCCTGGTAGCCGGGCAGCGCATCGATGAGGATGAAGCAGTGGAACTTGCACGGGAACTGACTTATGGACTTGTGAAGAAAGCGTACCGATTATAGGGCGTTCCGGGTCTCCCGATTTCTCTCGAGCGGTGAACTGCCAATGAAGTGAAGAGTGTTGATACGGGCCAGGGAGTAAGTTCAATTCCTCTCTGCCTCTTTTATGGTTGTGGCATTACTTTGCATGAGACACAATTGCAAGAGCATTTCCTTCATTTCAAGTTATAATTGTTCGAAATGGCGGCTCTTGCGGCAGGCCGTGCTTGATTGGCCGGTCTCCGGAGCACCGTAGAGGAATATGCGTGGCTTTGGATGACCGGCCCGATCGCTCTGTTGCACGATGAGTACCTTGAAAGGGAAGTGAGGCAGCAAGGATGAATTCGACCTCACGTTCGGGACCCGCGACCCGCGGAATGAAGCGGATCGACTTGGCCTATGTTGAGCTGGCCTCGAGCGAGAATGCGCGGGATATCAATCGCGATATTGTGTTGGAGATTGTTCGTTCCAAGCAGCCTGTATCTCGTGCTGATCTTGCCCGAGCCTCAGGCCTGCAGCCAAGCACGATATCCGCGATAGTCGAGCAACTCATCAGCGAGAAATGGGTAAAGGAGGGCGCCGTCGTTCACAGGCCGAGGGGCCGCCGCCCCACGCTTCTTTCTCTCAACGATGAATTGGTGATCCTGGCCGCCGATGTGAGGCCCCATCAGGCTATTGTTGCGCTGTTGGATTTGAATGGACGGTTTCTCGCTCGCCAGGTGGTGCCCCTGGTTTCTGATCCCGAGCGCTCGATCGCCAAGATTGCTCTCTGCATGCAATCGATGCGCGCCGATCATTCCGACCGCTCTTGTGAAGGAATCGGCATAAGCTTGCCTGGCCGCGTTGACCCTGAATCGCAACGTCTCATCCTCGCTCCAAATCTCAAGTGGGGGAACTACGATATTAAGAAGTCCATGGAAAAAAAGATGCAGCTTCAGGTCGAGCTGGCCAACGCCGCCAACGCCTGCCTGCTTTCCGAACTCTGGTCGGGCAAGTTAGATGGCATTCGCAATGCCGTACTGATTACGGTTTCAGAGGGAGTCGGCGCGGCGATCCTCGCCAACGGACAGATTGTTACCAGCCGAAGCGGGCTGGCCGGGGAATTCGGCCATAGCCCCATCGACCCGATGGGTCCCTTGTGCGGGTGTGGACAGCGTGGGTGCTGGGAAGTCTTTGCCTCCTCCAATGCTGCTCTGCGCTACTATGAGGAGATCTCTCACAAAGAGAAAGCAGTCACAATTCACGACCTGCTGCGCATGGCAGAGGAGGGAGATGCCTCGGCGATCGCAGCTGTGTCCCGGCAGGCAGCCTGCCTTGGCCGCGGTCTGAGGCTCATCACTGCGGCACTCTCTCCTGAAGTGATTTTGATTGCCGGCGACATTACCACCTCATGGGCTCGCTTCGGTCCCATGATTCAAGCTGAACTTGAGGCTGCGATGCTGGCTGGCCCAGCACCTCGTCTGGGAACCACCAACGATCGCGAACTTTCGCGGCTACGTGGCGCAGCTGCGATTGTCCTCCAGCGCCATTCGGGCCACCTGCGGTCAAAGCCAGTGGCAGGCAAACGGGCTCGTCGTGCGGTGATCCCCCTCTGAATCCAATGCACGATAGCGTCGAGTTCCACCAAGCAGCCACCAAGCGAGACGTGCAAGCAGTAAGAGCCCAAGGAGATCACTCAGAATGGCATTGGAGTATTGGTTATGCCGCTTCTCGCCGAAGGGGACCACCAGGAATCCGTTTCAATTGCTTGCTTCGCTCAACCTCCGGCAATCCCAGCGGCGGTGAGAATTCACTGCAATCTGGTATTCTTTCTTTGGAACACAAACTAATGATCATTTGTTTGGCGAGCGCTGGACTGATTCTACTTGGTACAGTCTGCCAGTTTGTATTCCCTAAGAACGCCGTCGTCAAGTTGTCAGGGCAAAGCGGCGTCTTTGAGCTGCAGCTCAGAGGAATTCATTCATGAGCGCAATGTTTTTCGATTTGAGAAGACGAGTTGCAATCGTGACCGGAGGAACCACCGGGCTTGGCCATGCGATTGCGCTGGGTCTGGCGGAAGCCGGAGCCGACGTGGTTGCCAGTTCAAGGCGCCTGGAGCAGGTGGAAAAGGTAGCGGCGGAGATCGAAGCGCTGGGCAGGCGCTCGCTATGTGTGGCCAGCGACGTGGTGAACCGGGCATCTGTGCAGGAGCTGCACGATGTAGTATTCAAGGAGTTTGGCAAGGTGGACATCCTTGTGAATGCTGCCGGAATTACTCACATGGCGCCTACGCTGGAAGTGGAAGAGGACGAATGGTCACGAGTGATGGAGACCAACCTGACAGGCACCCTGCGCTGCTGCCAGATCTTCGGCGCGACCATGATCCGGGCGGGATATGGGCGCATTGTCAACATCGCGTCCCTCTCATCGTTTGTGAGTTTTTACGAGGTAGCAGCGTACTCGGCCAGCAAGGCGGCGGTGGTGTCGCTGACCCGGTCTTTGGCCATCGAGTGGGCGCGGAAGGGCGTGAATGTGAATGCCATTGCGCCGGGGGTCTTTCCAACGCCCCTGAACGACAGCATCATTCAAGGGACTCCGCGCGGAGACGAGTTGATTCTTCGTACGCCCATGGGCCGGTTCGGCAAGGCTCGCGAAGTGGTCGGGGCGGCCATCTTCCTGGCCTCGGAGGCGGCTTCGTTTGTCACCGGACAGGTAATTGCCGTCGATGGCGGCTTCCTGGCCAGCGGAGTGAACCAATAATCGGAGATCAGAGATCAGGGATCAGGGAATAGGGAGCAATACGATGGCTGACTACTTGCGCGGAGCGTTAGTGGAAGGCGAGGGGTGAACGCCCTGTACTTGTTTGGAGCTGAGGAGTCATTGCTGCCATGAAGATTACCAATGCCTATGTAAACATCACGTCGCCAGGCAGAAACTTTGTCACGCTGAAGATTGAGACCGATGAAGGCATCCATGGCTTGGGTGACGGCACGCTGAATGGGCGCGAGTTATCGGTGGCGAGTTATCTTACCGAGCACGTGATTCCCTGTATCATCGGCCGCGATCCGTTCCAGACGGAAGATATCTGGCAATATCTCTATCGTGGAGCGTACTGGCGGCGTGGACCTGTAACCATGGCAGCCATTGCCGCGGTAGATGTGGCACTTTGGGACATCAAGGGCAAGGCACTGAACACGCCGGTCTATAACCTGCTGGGTGGCAAGAGCCGCGAGGGCATCCTGGTGTATGCGCATGCCAACGGCAAGGACATCGATCACGCGCTGGAAGACGTGGCGCGACACAAGGAGATGGGCTTCAAGGCGATCAGGGTTCAGAGCGGGATTCCAGGGCTAGCGACTACCTACGGCATCTCGAAGGGACCGGGACGCTACGAGCCGGCCGAGCGTGGGCTGCCATCGGAATACGAGTGGTCCAGCGAGCTTTATCTGCGTCATGTTTCCAAGCTGTTTGCGCAGGTGCGCGAGGTTTTTGGGGACGAGTTGCACCTGCTCCACGACTGCCACCATCGATTGACGCCCATCGAGGCGGGACGGCTGGGTAAAGAGCTGGAACCGTTTCACCTGTTCTGGATGGAAGACCCAACGCCGGCCGAGCTGCAGGAGGGCTATAAGATCATCCGTGAACATACGACGACGCCGATCGCGGTGGGCGAGGTGTTCAACTCGATTTGGGACGCACACGATCTGATTCGCAACCAGTGGATCGACTATCTGCGGATGACACTGGTGCATGGGGGAGGCTTCACCCACCTCAAGAAGGCGGCCGACTTTGCAGACCTGTATCACGTGCGAACCGGTTTCCACGGAGCGACGGACCTATCTCCGGTGACGATGGCCGCGGCGCTGCATTTCGATACGGCGATTCATAACTTCGGGATACAGGAACTGATGCCGCACACGGATGAGACAGACGCGGTTTTCCCACACCAATACAGCTTCAAGGATGGGCTGATGGTTCCAGGCGATGCGCCAGGGCTGGGCGTGGAGCTGGATGAGAGTCTGGCGGCAAAGTATCCGTATCAACGGGCGTATCTTCCGGTTAATCGGAAGCTGGATGGAACGCTGACGGACTGGTAATGAAGGCGGCGCGGTCAAGAGGCTCGGAACCTGCGTAAGCACTGGAGGGGCCGCGCCCGCACGGAGACAGAGGGCCGGCATCGCCAGGGAAGCGCCAAGCAGTGTGGGGCAGGCACCCTGCATACAAATGAATGCCCTCCACCCCCACCCCGTCTCTGTAAGGAGGCGCTTCCGGCTATTTAGTG
>PLFY01000023.1 GCA_003138365.1 Acidobacteriaceae bacterium | reverse complement strand
AGAACATTTAGGACTTGACTGATCATCGCTTGCATTTGCAAGAAAAAAGTGGTAGTTTTTCTTGCAGAATGTGTGAGGAATATATGCTTCAAACAATTGAAAATAAGGCTAAATACAGAATTCGAGGAATGGGAGGAGGGTGGGCATTTTCGCCGCGTGACTTCCTGGACCTCGGAGGCCGCCCCACTGTCGATTCGGCGCTCCACCGGCTGGAGAAGCGGAGCGAGATTCGCCGGGTCATCCGCGGTATCTACGACTACCCGCGCTTCAGCAAGCTCCTCGATCAGAACTTGAGTCCTGATATTGACCAGGTGGCGCGGGCTTTGGCGCGTAAATTCCGTTGGCGAATTCAGCCCAGCGGGGCCACCGCTCTGAATTTCCTCGGGCTTTCCACCCAGGTTCCGGCCCGCGCTGTCTACCTGTCGGATGGGCCAGACAGGGCTTACCAGGTCGGTAAGATGGCTCTGGTTTTCGAGCATACGGCCTTGAAGGAATCAGGGGTTAAGCTGAAGGAGAGCGGTCTGATCGTTCAGGCGCTCAAGTCGCTCGGCCAGGAGCGGATCACTCCCGAGGTCATTTCGAAGATTCGGACATGGTTGCCGGAATCGCTGCGCGCCAAGGTGCTGGCAGACACCAAAACGGCGACGGGTTGGGTCTATAGCGCAATCCAGCAAATCACTCACCAGGAGCTTCATGGATAGGATCGCCACCGGACCGGCCGCAGACAGGCGGGATCTATTCAGCGAGACGGCAAGCCGGCTCGGAATGAATCCCGCCATTGTAGAAAAGGACTTCTGGGTCTGCTGGATTCTCAAGCACCTCTTTGCGGAACCCATCCTCAAGGACCAGATGGTTTTCAAAGGCGGCACCAGCCTCTCCAAGGTCTTCGGGCTGATTGACAGATTTTCGGAAGACATTGACCTGATCCTGGATTGGCGTCTTCTCGGCTACGGCCACGATGAGGGCAACGATCCCTACCAAGCCATCCAATCGAAGACAAAGCAGAGTCGTTACAACCAGGAGATGAATGCAAAGGCCGCTGCGTACATCAGGGGGACGCTGCTCGGTCAACTGAGCCAGCTCTTCGCAGCGATTTCCGGTATTGCCGCCAGTATCGACGAGGACGATTCCCACACAGTGAATGTGATCTATCCGGCGGCGTTTTTGGCTGAATACATCCGTCCCGCAGTCCGGCTGGAGATTGGGCCGCTTGCGTCCTGGATACCGTCCAGCGCCCACACCATTCAGGCGTATGCAGCTCAATCCTTTCCAGGGGCTTTCAGCGACCCAGATTGCGCGGTCGTAGCCATTGACGCAGAACGAACCTTCTGGGAGAAGGCCACGATTCTTCATCAGGAGGCTCATCGTCCTGGAACAATTCCAGTCCGATACTCGCGCCATTACTACGACCTGTTCAAGTTGGCAGGAAGCCCGGTCAAGCAGGCCGCCCTTTCCGATCTTGCTTTGCTGAAATCAGTGGTCGAATTCAAGGAGCGGTTCTACTACTCTTCCTGGGCGCACTACGACATGGCGAAGCCGGGCTCGTTCCGGTTGAGTCCGCCTCCGAGTCAGATTGCAGAACTGGAACGCGATTACCGTGCAATGCGCGATATGTTCTATCGGGAGCCCCCTGAATTCGCTGCCATTCTCGCGGGGATGGAGGCATTGGAGCTAGATATCAATGCGCCTACGCTGTCGGCATGAATAGTGTGCGCCTGCGGGGTGATGGGTACCGGCAACCTCAGCGGTGGAGATCGAAGTCCGATTCCGCACGTTTGTAGATTTGGTGGCCAGTGGCTTTTGATAGTAGTGCAGTTTCCGAGTAGCCGACGACATGGCCGGAACCCGCAAGACCAGGCAGAGTCGGGGCTGGAAACGTGACTCGGGGTGATATCGCGAATCGAGCGTCGCCCGAACTAGACAGCTCTAATCGGTGCCTGCGGTAGCCTCAGCGTGTGCTCTGGGAGCATTTCTTCCCAATTGCGCTCGAGTTGGAACAGTTTTATGCCACAGTTGAGTGGAACGGGCGCATCGCTCAAAGAGTATCTGCTGAAGGAATTCGATCAACTCACTCAAGAGCGCGGCTAGCCGCTCTGAAGTATTGCCCAAACAATTGACTGGCAGCGAGAAGCGAAGACGGCGACAATAGTAAAAACCTAAGTGACTCCTGGAGAAAACGATGCGCGCTCCCGAATCTGAAGAAGAACACATCGCCGAGAGGTCCGGGCAAGGCCGAGCACGAGAGGACTTGGAGAAAACCCTGGCAGAGCCGAGGTCGTCGGAGGCATGGCTTCGCAAGATTATCGACACGATTCCCACGCAGGCTTACTGCAGTCTACCCGACGGCACAAACGAGTTTTCAAACAAACGTTGGCAGGACTATACGGGTCTGACCTCTGAAGAGTCGAGCGGATGGGGATGGCAAGCTGCGTTTCATCCTGAAGACTTGCCGAGGACCATGGATACATGGAGGGCGCTGCTGGCCGCGGGTGAACCCGGTGATAATCAGGCGCGTCTTCGCCGCCATGATGGAGTGTATCGTTGGTTTCTTTTTCGTTGCGAGCCGCTGCATGACGAGACAGGCAAGATCGTCAGGTGGTACGGAATCGCCACCGACATCGACGATCTGAAGCAAACCGAAGAGAAGCTGCGAGACGAGGAGCGTGAGCTTCGTCAAATTACCGACGCAATTGCGCAGACCCTAGGTGTGCTGAACCCGAGCGGTGCGATGCTCTACGCCAACCAAGCGACGCTAGACTTTACCGGCTTGGCTTCCGAAGACCTGCTTTTACCTAACTTTCGCGAACGAATCTTCCACCCCGATGACCTAGGGCGGTTGCGGCAAGAGCGAAAGGACGCCCTTGAATGCGGCCTTCCCTTTGAATTCGAACAACGAGCACTGAGGAAGGACGGGCAATATCGTTGGTTCCTTTTTCGTTATAACCCTTTCCGCGATGAGCAGGGCCGTCTTCTCCGCTGGTATGTTGCGGGAACCGACATTGAGGACCTGAAGCGCACGGAGTCTTTGTTGGAAGCGGAACGCGACCGCTTGCGCTTACTGCTGGAGATTGAGCAGGCACTCGTCGCTAACCTCGATCTCAAAAGTCTCTTTGAGTCGTTAGCGGNNAACGGTCAACTTCGGCAACGCATGGTGAACTATGGCGAAGGCCGAGGCGCGATCAAGGTAGGATTGGTAGTTCCATTGTATGGATCCGCCTCCGGAAAGGCCTTTCGAACACGCGAGCTGGTGTACATGGACGGCTCNNGAAGGCGTTCCAAGCGGATATTTCTTGCCGTTGGTTCACAAGGGCGCGGTAATTGCTGTCCTTCAGCTCACAAAGTACGCCGGAGTGAAATTCAAAACACAACAAGCCGACTTCTTGAAGGCATTGGCCGGCCAACTGTCTATCGCAGTTGCCAACGCTCTCGAACATGATGCGATTGTTGCTTCGCGCGACCAATTAGCTCGCGAGCAGATCTATCTGAGGGAAGAGATCGAACGGACTTCGATGTTTGAGGAAATCGTGGGCTCCTCTGATGCATTGCGCCGAGTCTTGGGGCAAGTTTCGAAAGTGGCTCCCACCGATTCCACCGTGCTGATCCTGGGCGAAACCGG
>PLFY01000218.1:2848-4490 GCA_003138365.1 Acidobacteriaceae bacterium | reverse complement strand
ATGAGGACATTGGCGAAGACAGTGAACAGTGATCAGTGGTCAGTGAACAGTGATCAGTGGTCAGTGGTCAGTGATCAGTGGTCAGTGGTCAGTGGTCATCTTTTTCCGGCGCAGTGCATACCACGCCACACCAGCCGCAATATACCCCAGATAGATCCACGGAATCCGCGCATGATTCTCGTCGGCCGCCGATCGGAGGTCGAAGATCACAATCAGGATCATCACCAGCACGGTCACCACGCTGATCCCAGCCACCCAATGCGAATGCTGCCCCAGCGCCCGCCGTGCAAAGGGCAGCGCCGCGGCAACCAGCGCGTACGCGGTCAGGAATCCAAACACCGACAGCGACCCCAGCCAGTCGTACATGTCAGACCCCGCAACCCCGCGCAGAGACAGCGCCGCGGTGGCCGCGAACATCAGTCCTGCCGAAAGCGCAACGGCCACACCCGGCGTTCCTTGACGCTTGCTGGTCCGCTCCAGGACGGCAGGTAAAAGCGCCCCGTGCGCCATGCGCATCAGCACCCGCGCGGCAGCCGTGGTGCATGCCAGCACGCAGGCAAACATCGCCACCGCCGCGCCAATGTCGATGCCCACGCCCAGCAGAGAGATGCCGGCCTTGGCGGCCAGCAGGTGTAGCGGGCTTGCCGAGTCGCTGAGCTTCGACGATTCGCCCTTGAATCCCAGCACCTCGGAGTACGAGCACAGCATGAAGAACACGCCAGCCAAAATCGCGCATTGCAGCACCGCGCGCGGAATCGTCTTCAGCGGCTCCTTTGCCTCGCCGCCCAAAGTCGTCGCGCTCTCAAAGCCCACAAAGCTGAACATCGCCAGCACCAGCGCCGGCCCCAGCGCCGCCATCGACACGCCCTTCAATCGAAACTGGTCCATATCGAATTGAAAGCCGAAGCGGAACACCATCACAGCCAGCACGATAAGAATCAGGCTGACGGAGACGACTTCAATCCAAAGCATCAACTCCGCGGAAAGCTTTACATCCCGGTAGGCGACGAACGCAGCCGCCGCGCACACCACAATCAGTGTTGGCAGCGCAGGCGGCGCCTGCGGCATCCATTTTGCCCAATGGAAAAACTGCTGCCAGAGCACGCCCGCGTAGTAGAGCGCTCCGCCAGCCACCGATGCGCCCGTGGCAATGTATGCAAGCAGCAATCCCCATGCCGCCACCACGCCGAACACCGGCGGCAGCGTGTCCGCCGCGTAGCTGTAGAGCGATCCTGGCGACGCGGAGAGCCGCGCGAACCGGCTCACGCAAAACCCAACCAGCAGCGTCGCCCCTGTAGCCAGCAAGTAGACAAACCACGTTGCATTCCCCGCCAGCGCAAACACCAGCGGAATGGTCAGCGACGCCGAGGTGGAGGGAGCCATCGCAGACACCGATTGCGCCAGCGTCTCCATCGGCCCAAGCACGCCGGCGTGAAGCCCATAGTTTTCCCCTTGCGAGTACACTTCGCCTGTCGAGGCCGTCTGGGTCGTCACCGGTCCGCCTTTCCCCGCGCCTGATTGTGGTCCTTGATTGTCTTCTGGTTGCTCTAGTCTTGCGCCCGTGCCGCCTTTCGGTCAAGACTTACATTCCACAGTCTGCACTGCCCGGCATAAAAACTCTCTAGGTCCGTGACCGGATGAA
>PLFY01000218.1:0-2763 GCA_003138365.1 Acidobacteriaceae bacterium | reverse complement strand
AAGTTCTGCATCTTGCCGTCGTGGCTGCCGCTCGCGTAGAAGGTGGCGTTGTTCTCCAACTCGAACCACACGTGCGTGGTTGCATGCATCTGAGTCAGCGCATTCCACGCGATCGAGCGGCCCTGCGCCGCGATCTTGCCCGTCGGCATTGTCCCTCCCAGCGACGTTTGCACGTTGTAGCGCCGGAAGCCATAACCGCCGGCGATCGTCGGGGTCCAGGCGTCTGTGGCCGCGCCGTTCTTGTAGGTCCCCGTGGCAAAACTGTGGCTCAGCAACGCCGCCACGTCGAAGTTGCCGTGCAGTGCATTCCCTGAGGCGATGCGCACCTTGCCCGCCACGGAGGTGTCGCCCAGCCCGTCCACCGCGCTGCTGTTGTGCTGGATATAAGCCGGCGGCAGAAAGTCGAACTCGATGCGATTGCCGACGATCACACCCCCACCGCGCCCGTTGCCGTAGCTCACCGTCTCTGTCTGGGCTGCTGTGTACTCGTGTGAGAACGAAGCCCGCACATATTGAATCAACCGCGGATCGGCCTCCACCAGCGGCGTAACCATGGCCGGCTGCAAGCCCGTCATGGCAGTGTTGTGCCCTGCAAAGCGCTCCGCGAACGACTGCTGCGCCCATGCCGAGCATCCGCCTGCCGCAAGCGCCGCCGTCAATGCCAACAATGAAATTGTGTTGAATGTGCTCACGAATTGAGCTGTTTATAGCAGTTCATTCATCGCATGAAAGTGACCTCCGACACCCAATGCGCCGTGTGCAGCCGAGCAGTCCGCGCGACTATACTTCCAGCCATGCACGCCAGCCGTTTTCTTCTGTTCCTGATAACTTGTGCAGGAGTCGCCGCAGCCCAAACGCCAGCCCCTTCGCCGACGCAAGTCCGGCCCGAACCGCAAGAAGTCTGGCAGATGCAGGACTCCGGGACGACTGCCGGCCTGCGCGGGATCGATTCGGTGGACGGCACCGTTGCCTGGGCCAGCGGAACCGGTGGGACAATACTCAAGACCACCGACGGCGGCGCCCACTGGCAGAAGTGCGCCGTCCCTGACGGCGACAAGGACGGCGCAACGCTGGACTTTCGCGGCGTGCAAGCGTGGGACGCGACGACGGCCATCGTGATGGCCTCGGGGCCGGGCGATAAAAGCCGGTTGCACAAGACCGCGGATGGATGCAAGTCGTGGACGCTGCTCCTGAAGAACACAGACCCCGATGGGTTCTACGATGCGTTCACATTCTGGGATCGGAGACATGGCTTTCTTCTGGGAGATCCAGTCAAATCGATGCCCTTTGCTCGTGATAACCCAGCACTCATGGATTCCTACAAAAAGCATTGGGTCGAAAGGCTGAAGAGCGCCCGCTTTCTCACTCTCGAAACGCGGGACGGCGGAATGCGCTGGGAACACTGGCCTATTCGGCGTGCAGACCTGATCGATCCTGGACCGAAAGGCAGCGCAGCATTTGCGGCGAGTAACTCATCGCTGTTGATTCCGCCGCAACAGGACCCAGCCACGGCTCGCGACGATCTCCGGGCTTCGACAAATGGATGGATCGGCGTCGGCGGGAAGGGCGGCGCACGGGTTTTTCAAGGACTCAACGTTTTGCCCGATGTCGCGGCTCCCGGAGCGGAGGCATATGGCTTCGCTTGGGCGAAGGCGACTTCCACGCCCATAGCCGGCGGGACTAATAGCTCCGGAGTCTTCTCGCTGGCCTATCGCGATTCGTACAGGCCTGATACGGAAGTTCTCTTCAAGGGCGGCGGCGGCACCAATATCACGAACTGGCAATTCGTCGCCGTAGGCGGCGATTACACAAAACCCAACGAATCAGCAGGCACTGCCGCCTGGTCCGCCGACGGCGGCGAGCATTGGACCGCCCCCACCACCCCGCCGCACGGCTACCGCTCCACCGTCCAATGGTCCGAAGCCCTGAAACTCTGGATCACCGCCGGCACCAACGGCAGCGACATCAGCCGCGACGACGGCCGCACCTGGCAGCCCCTTGACGACGGCAACTGGAACGCCCTCTCGCTCCCCTTCATCGTCGGCCCCAAAGGCCGCATCGCCCGCCTCAGCCCCGCCGCCCTCCTGGTCGCAAAGTAAGCACCCTTTGCATAAGCTGGCGTCTTGAAGGGCACGGGCTTTACAGACTGCGAAAAAACTCGATCCGGAGGAAGGCGGAGGTTTCATCCCCTGCATAAAGCCAACAGAACCGCCGGGCACGTGCTTAGAGCAGAACCAAGGAAGATGTATCCCCCAGGGGCTAAAGCCCACATTCTTGGCTACTGCCAGCGGCACGGCTGAAGCCGTGCCCTTTCAAAGCATGACATAGCAACTCTACCCCTGCTCTAGACTCCTGGGGCTCGCTTCTGGTCGTTCTGCTCATTGCAAGGGGCGCCGATCGTCTCTTGATATGATTGAAGCTTCATGCAGTGGAACGCGAAAAATCGCGGACGCCTCACACCGCTCTGGCGAGCGATTGTCGAGATTGTGTTCATCGTCTTTCTGTTCTACTCAAATCTATTGATGGGGGAATTCACTGCTTCCAATGGACACGGGAAGAGCATGGCGTTCGCGCTCAACGATATTTTTACGGGCACAAATTTCGTGATCGCCATGATCTCCGCGCTGATCGGGTATATCGTGTTTGAACATCTGCGAAAGAGATTCTAGGTCTCTGGCCGGATGAAATGGTGCTATGAGGGGCGCGAGCGCGGGCTGGGAAGCCCGCGCTACAGCCGGTCAGGAGACCGGCGCTACACTTTTT
>PLFY01000073.1 GCA_003138365.1 Acidobacteriaceae bacterium | reverse complement strand
ATTGGGCCGTGTGTCCACGCCCGAGCCCATGCGTTTGACGGCCTCATGGCTGGCCACCTGCGCGCTGCCGGTCTTGCCGGCGAAATCGACCCCTTCCAGGTGCGAGGCCGCGGCTGTGCCGCGCATGGCCGGATCGGTGGCCCCAGCCATACCGTCGGTGATGATCATCCAGGTGGCCGGATCGAGCGAAATTTTGGTCTCGCCGGAGCCGGGAAAGCTGTCGCCGAGCGCCTGCCGGAAGGAGGAGGGAAGTTGCGCTTGATCAACCACATGGGGACGCACAAAGTGCCCGTCCGAGGCAATGCCCGAGATCATGCGCGCCAACTGGACGGGCGTGGTCGTCACCGCGCCCTGGCCGATGCCCACCGAGATGGTTTCGCCGGCATACCACTTCTCGTGGAAGTTTCTCAGCTTCCACTCCGTCGAAGGCATGGTTCCGGCGGCTTCGTTGGGCAGGTCGATTCCGGTGCGCTGGCCCAGGCCCACGCTTTTGCCGTAGCGGGCGATGGTGTCGATGCCCAGCTTGTTGGCCAGGGTGTAAAAAAAGGTGTCGCAGGACCAGGGGATGGCGTGCTCGATGTCCACATTGCCATGGTGCCGGTCACAGGCGTAGAAGTGGCCGTAGAAGGAGGCGCCGCCGGCGCAGAAGACGTGCATGTTCTGGGCCACGCCCTCCTGGAGCCCGGCCAGCGACATGAGAATCTTGAAGGTCGAGCCCGGCGCCAGTTGCGCCTGGATGGCCTTGTTCATCAGCGGGTGGGCGGGATCGGTGATGAGCTTGTTCCAGTCGGTGCGGTTGATGCGCACGGCGAAGTCGTTGGGATCGTAGCTGGGATGCGAGACCATGGCCAGAATCTCGCCGTTGCGCGGGTCCATGACCACCACCGCGCCGCTGCGGTCGCCCAGGGCAAGCTCGGCGGCCCGCTGAATGTCGATGTCGATGGTCAGCTTCAGATCCTGGCCGGGGATGGCGTGCTGGGTTCCCAGGTAGCCCACCTCGCGGCCGTGGCTGTCCACAATCACGTCGCGCGAGCCGTCCTGGCCCCTCAGCAGCTCATCGTAGGTCTCTTCGATGCCTGCCTTGCCCACCACATCGCCGGGCTCGTAATAGGCGTAGCGGGGATTGTTAAGGTCTTCCTCGCTCACCTCGCCGACGTAGCCGATCAGGTGGGCGGCAAAGCCGTCGCGCGGATAAAGCCGCCGCTCTTCGTCGATGGTCTCCAGTTCGGGCAGCTCATTGCGGTGCGCCTCGATGAAGGCCTGCTCGTCGGCCGAGATGTCCTGCTTGATGGGGATGGGCTGGTAGCCGGGAGCGGCCCGGTAGTGGCGTAGGGTGGCGCGCAACTGCTCCAGGTCGAGGTTCAAGCCTTGGGCAATCAGCGGCAGATCGGCGTCCACGTTGTGGTTTTGCTCGCGAACCAGGAAGCAGGAGACGGAGGGGTAGTTGTCCACCAGCAGGTGGCCGTCGCGGTCGAAGAACTTGCCGCGCGCGGCCAGGATGGGCTCCTTGCGAATGCGGTTCTGCTCGGCGAGCTGGCGAAAGTTCTCCGCGTCCAGCACCTGCAGCCGCCACAGCCCGGCTGCCAGAGCCAGCATCATGAACAAAATGCCGTACTGCACCATCGCCAGTTTGAAGGCGGAGAGTTTTTCGCCGCGCGTATCGCCGTTGAAATACATTCTGCTCGTACCTTTAGAATACAGCCGCTTTCAATAAGAAATCGAAGGAAAGGGGCTTCAACCCACCGGTTCGGCGCTGATCCCTGCTCCCTGCACCCTGATCCCTATTCCCTGTTCCCTCAATCCCTGATCTGTAGACGGTCCAGGAAGGGGAACAGCACCATGGCAATCAGCACGTTGGCCACCGCTTTTATCAGCTCCATCACCCAGTTCCACTGCTGATCGAGCCCCAGCAGAACGCGGTAGACGAAGACGTAGACCGCGCTCGACAACAGCGAAAGCAGAAAAGTCAGCAGCAGGCGGACGGTGTGGTTTTCGACGTCGATGCGCACTCCCACCGAACCGGCCAGAAAGCCGGCCATCGTCTTGGCAACGCCGTTGACGCCGATGGCGTGGTGGGTGAGCGCATCCTCGAAGAGGCCCATCGCCGCCCCCATCAGCGTTCCCTGAACCGGGTCGCGCCGGACCAGGGAAAAGTAGACGACCACCACCAGCGGCAGATCAAACCAGGCGTGACCTGCCAGCAGGCGCGGCAGCCAGGCTTGGAGCACCAGGGCCGCCAGCACCGTCAGCGCATAGACCAGCACCGGAAAGCGGTGAATCCCCAGATCGCGGCGGTAGTTGGCGCCCAGTACGGTCATGGCTGCGGATTCCTCTCTGTATGAGCTGGCTGAGGATGGGCCGGCGGCTGAAGCTTTGAGGCCGGCTTCGATGTGGGCTTGGAAGCGGACTTGTTTCCCTGGCCGGCAGGAGCGGAGTTCTCTGCTTTGGCTGGCGGCTGAGGCGCCGCTCCCGGCGAAAAGCGGTCAAAACGCTTGGGTTGCAGCAGCTTGGGAGCGGGCGGCTGGGCCGGCGTGGCCTGAGCTGGCCCAGGCTGGGCCGCTTTGCCTGGCACCAGTGTTGCGGCTGGATTCGGCGCTGGCGCATTGGGATTGGTCAACCCCGGCAGCCGCTCCGCCATGATATCGGAGGCCTTTTGCTGCTCCTTTTGCTGCTCCTTGATTTGTTGCTCCCTGATTTGTTGTTCCTTGATGGCCTGCGCATCCGCTCCCTTCAGCGCCACGCTGGTGGCCAGATCATGCTGCTGGCCGGGCGGGAAGTCTGGCTCGAATGAGGTGATCACCAGTACCTCGTCCAAGCGGTCAAGATGGGCCGCCGACTTGACGATCACGTCGATGAACGAGTCCCGGTCAGGGTCCGGAACCACTCCCTCCACCACGCCCACCGGAAGCCCGCGCGGGAAGATCATATCGCCGCCCGCGGTCAGCACCTTCTCTCCCCGCTGGATGCGCGGGTCGGACAGCAGGCCCTCCACTTGCAGCCGGCCCTGGGCGTTGCCGCGCAGAATGCCGCGAGTGCGCGTCGTTTCCAGAATCACGCCCGCGCCGCTGGTCTGGTCGTTGACGACCAGCACCTGCGCGGTGTGGGGAAAGACGTCGCGCACCTTGCCCACGATGCCATCCGGGGTCACCACCGCCATGTCCCGCACCAGCCCGTCGGCCGAACCCTTGTCGATATAAAAGACCCGCGAGGCGTCACTGCCGCTGGAGCCGATGTCCTGCGCCGCCAGCGTCTTGTAGACGTATTTCTGCTGGAAGCCCAACAGCGCCTGCAGCCGCTGGCCTTCCTTGGCGTCTTCCAGCAGTTCAGCCTGCTCCAGCCGCAGCCGGTCGATGGTTTTCTGTAAATCCCGGTTCTCGTCGCGGACGTGGCCCAGGTTCACGTAATTCTGCCACCAGAGTCCGGCGTCCAGCTTTGAGTCGTGAAAAAACCGCTCCGGAGGCGCCACCATCGCTTCGGCCCATAGCCGGATTAGCCGCACACCTTTCCCGTCCGGCAGATCTAGCGAGTTGTGCCCGCTGTCGGCGAGGCGCACCTGCATGGCCAGACCGATCATCTGCGCCAACAGGACGGCCAGCAGCACCAGAAAATTTCGATAGCGGACGAAAAACGATTCCATGACTACTCAGGGATCAGGGTTCAGGGATCAGGGTTCAGACACCCGCAATCCGCGTTCATCGCCTTCGAAAAGCCTGGTCATATCAGAACAGCCTATCTGAAACCAGATTCTTCGGATCGTTTCAGCAGGCCAAAATTGAGATCAGGAACCTTCCTGATCCCTGAACCCTTCCGGGTGCCCCAGGCCCGGATTCTCGGACCTGGGAAAGCACGAACCTTCTGCGAGCGAGTAGCGAGCAGTCGGCCCCACCGCAGGTGGTCAATCGATCTTGATCTTGCGCAGCAGCTTGAAGTCACTGAGCATCTTGCCTGTGCCCAGCACCACCGAAGCCAGCGGATCGTCGGCCACTGAGACGGGCAGTCCGGTCTCCTCGCGGATGCGCTTGTCCAGATTCTTGATGAGCGCGCCGCCGCCAGTGAGCACAATACCGCGGTCCGAGATGTCGGCCGACAACTCCGGCGGCGTACGCTCCAGAGCCACGCGGATCGCATTCAGAATCACCGCGATGCACTCGCCCAGGGCCTCGCGAATCTCGCTGTCGTCGATGCTGATGGTCTTGGGCACACCTTCGATCAGGTTGCGGCCCTTGATCTCCATCGTGAGCGGCTTGTCCAGCGGGTAGGCCGAGCCGATCTCGATCTTGATGTGTTCGGCCGTGCGCTCGCCGATCAGCAGGTTGTACTTGCGCTTCAAATAGTTGGTGATCGCCTCGTCCATCTGGTTGCCGGCCATGCGCACCGAGCGCGAATAGACGATGCCGGACAGGGAGATGACCGCAATATCCGTAGTTCCGCCGCCGATGTCGACCACCATATTTCCCGACGGTTCTGTGATGGGCAGACCGGCTCCGATGGCCGCCACCATGGCCTGTTCCACCAGGTAGACCTCGCTGGCCTTGGCGCGGTAAGCCGAGTCCTCGACGGCACGCTTTTCAACCTGCGTGATCTCTGAAGGCACGCCGATGACGATGCGCGGATGCACCAGCATTTTGCGGTTGTGGGCCTTCTGAATGAAGTAGTTGAGCATCTTCTCGGTGACTTTGAAGTCGGCGATGACGCCGTCCTTCATGGGCTTGATGGCCACGATGTTGCCGGGTGTTCGGCCCAGCATCTCCTTGGCCTCTTTACCCACGGCTTCCACCTCGCCGGTGTTTTTGTTGATGGCCACAATGGAGGGTTCGTTGACAACGATGCCCTTGCCGGCCGCGAAGACCAAGGTGTTGGCCGTGCCGAGATCGATGGCCAGATCGCTCGAAAACATGCTGAAAAGCGAGCGCAGTCCGTGCGACCGCGAGGAGCGGGATGGATAACCGTTTAATGACATTGGGAAACTGGTTCTACCTCAAGGATTATTGTACGGCCAGAGAGCGGGGACCGCATGGAAAGCCGGCAATGGGCGCGAAAAGGCGCATCGCGCGGGTAAACGGTGCGGTAAACTCGGGGGGTTGCCTGCCCGGCTGGATCCAGCATTGAATTGATCCGTGGCCCGTGTTCCCTGTTTTCGAGGTTTCCATGGCTTATCCCATGTTTCACAATTTGATCGGCGGTGAGTGGCTGGCTGCCCAGAGCGGCAAGACCATCCTGAACCTGAACCCGGCCAACCACGCGGACGTGGTTGGCGCGTTTCCCTCCTCCCATGCCGACGACGTAGCTTTGGCCGTGGTTGCCGCGAAGAAGGCGTTTGCCTCTTGGCGGCTGGTTGCAGCGCCCAAGCGGGCGGAGATTCTGGTACGCGCAGGCCTGTTGCTTCAGCAGCGCAAGGAGCAGTATGCACACGATATGACCCGCGAGATGGGCAAGGTGCTGGCGGAGACGCGTGGCGACGTGCAGGAGGCAATCGACGAGGCTTTCTACGCGGCAGGCGAGGGACGGCGGCTGTTTGGGCAAACAACGCCCAGCGAGTTACAGAACAAGTTCGCCATGAGCGTGCGCATGCCGGTGGGCGTGGTGGGACTGATTACTCCGTGGAACTTTCCCATGGCCATTCCCAGCTGGAAGCTGTTTCCGGCGCTGGTTTCCGGTAACACATGCGTAATCAAGCCGGCCACCGATACGCCTCTCTCCACTTACAACCTTGTCCAGGCGCTTGTGGATGCGGGCCTGCCGGCCGGGGTGGTCAATATTGTCAGCGGCACCGGGTCGGCCGTCGGAGCTGCATTGGTGGAACACCCAGATGTCAGAGCCATCAGCTTTACCGGGTCCAGCGAGGTGGGTTCGCATGTGGCGCAGCGCGCGGCTGCTACCTTCAAGCCGGTCTCGCTGGAGATGGGCGGCAAGAATGCGCAGATTGTGCTCGACGACGCCAATCTTGAACTGGCTCTGGAGGGCGCGCTGTGGGGTTCCTTCGGCACCACCGGTCAGCGCTGCACGGCAACCAGCCGCATCCTGCTGCAGAAAGGGATTGCGGACAGGTTTACCGCGGAGTTTGTGGCGCGTGCCAACCAGCTTAAAGTCGGCAATGGACTGGATGAGTCGGTCGAAGTGGGGCCGCAGGTGAATGCGAGCCAGATTGAGACATCGAAGAAGTATGTCGAGATAGCTCTGGCCGAGGGAGCGAAGTTACTTGCTGGGGGTCACGCCCTGACACAGGGGGTTTATGCCCATGGTACTTTCTTTGAGCCGACAGTTATAGGCGGAGTTACACCTGGAATGCGGATTGCCCGTGAAGAGGTGTTTGGGCCGGTGGTGAGCTTGATTGAATTCGAGAGCTTCGAGGAAGCTATCGAGATTGCCAACTCCATCGATTACGGGCTTTCGACGGCGCTTTATACAAAGGACGTGAACCGGGCATTCACGGCAATCCGCGACCTGGAGGCTGGTATTACTTATATCAATGCACCCACCATCGGCGCTGAGGTTCATTTGCCGTTTGGCGGCGTGAAGCGCACCGGCAACGGGCACCGCGAGGGCAATGGAGCTATCGACTTCTTTACGACGTGGAAGGCCGTGTATGTCGATTACAGCGACAAGCTGCAAAGGGCGCAGATCGACAACGCGGAGTGAGTTCTTGCGGGCGGAATCATGAGATTTGCGCTACAATCATGCCATGAATTGCAGCGCAGCAGAACTCCTGGAAGACGCCCGCTCAGCCGCGCCGATCCTTAGTACCTTCCAGCACATCCCTGAGCGCGAAGCTAGTCTCCAGCCGTGTAACTCCCGGCAGCCGCGATAACTCGTTCTGGTGCAGCCTTCCATAGTCATCAATATCGGCCACTCGCACCACTAACATGTAGTCATACTGCCCCGCCATCAAGTGGCAGCTCTTGATTCCCTTGCACTTGCGTACCGCAGCCTCAAAGGCCCCCAGCACCGCCGCCGACTGCCGCTCCAGGCTCACGCGAATATAGACCGTCATCCGCTTCCCCAGATGGCGGTCGTCCACCACCGCGCGGTAGCCGCGGATGGCACCGGCGGTCTCCAGCGCCTGGATGCGCCGCGAGGCCGCGGAAGCCGACAGCCCCACGGCTTCTCCCACCTCGTAATTGGTGGCCCGGCCGTGGCGCTGCAGGTGGCGCAGAATGGCCGCGTCCAGTTCGTCGAGGCCGCTGTTTCCGGGTGTGAGCAGGGCTTCTGTCCCGCCTTCAAGGCCGGTGACGCCTAAATCTTGCGTTGATGCGCCATTCTTATCACGTTTCGTTCCCATACGGCACTTTTATCACAAACTTTGCATACATTGGAAACTCTTAGCGCAGTAGGATTTTAGGCAGTTGCATGCCAACCAAGATGCGCGCCGGTTCAAACCCTCCCCTCAGAGCCAGAAACCGACGCCGCAACTTGCACGAGCCCGGTGCATCGCGGCGGCATCCAACGGATTGGATAGGAGACAGGCCCATGATCATCGGCGTTCCCAAAGAAATCAAGGACAATGAGGCTCGCGTCGGCGTGACTCCGGCGGGGGTAAAGGCGCTTGCGGAGGCAGGGCACACGGTGCTGGTGGAGACTGAGGCCGGCGCGCAGTCCGGCTTTCCGGATGCGGAGTACCAGAATGCCGGCGCGGAGATTGTGGGCGAGGCAGGGTACGTGTGGGGCAAGTCGGAGATGGTGGTCAAGGTCAAGGAACCCATCGAGAAGGAATATGTTTTTTTCCGCGAGGGTCTGGTGCTTTTTACCTATCTGCACCTTGCGCCGCTGCCGGGCCTGACCGACAAACTGCTGGAGTCGAAGGTAATTGGGATTGCGTATGAGACGGTGCGCGACCGCCAGGGCACGCTGCCGCTGCTGACGCCGATGAGCGAAGTGGCGGGGCGCATGAGCGTGCAGGTGGGGGCGACTTATCTCGAGAAGGAGCGGGGCGGACGGGGCATTCTGCTCGGCGGCGTGCCGGGCGTGCCGCCGGCCCACGTCTGCATCATTGGCGGGGGGATCGTGGGCACCAACGCGGCGCGAATCGCTCTCGGATTTGGCGCTCGAACAACCCTTATCGACGTAAACCTGAACCGCCTTCGCGAGTTGGAAGACATCTTCGGCGGCCGGCTCCATACGCTGGCTTCAAATAGTTACAACGTTTCCCGTGCTACCCGGGAGGCCGACCTGGTGATTGGCGGGGTGCTGATTCCTGGCGCCACGGCTCCCAAGATTGTTACCCGAGCCATGGTGGCGGCGATGAAGAAGGGCGCGGTGATTGTGGATGTGGCCATCGACCAGGGCGGCTGCGTGGAAACGGCGCGGCCCACTTCACACTCCAATCCGAGTTATGTAGTAGATGGCGTGGTGCATTACTGCGTGACTAACATGCCGGGAGCGGTGCCGCATACCTCCACGCTGGCCTTGACCAACTCGACCTTCCAGTATCTTCTGCGCATGGCCAACCTTGGGGTGCGCGAGGCGTTGCGCCAGGATGCGGGGCTCGCCGAAGGTCTAAACACTTGGCTCGGCGCACTCACCTGCCGCGGCGTGGGCGAGAGCCAGCAGCGGCCATGGACGCTCCCGGCCAGCGCGATAGCTTAGGAGGAGTTGTCAGTCATCGGTGGTCAGTTTTCAGTGCCGGCCTGAGCCTTTTGCCAACCCGCCTCTTAATGAAGCCCCCGCGCAACTGCGGAAACGCCTATTCCGACTCGCCGATAACTCGGTACTGGCGCGTCTTCCCGTCCGCAAACAGAAACTCATAAGTCCGTGCGTACTCGTAGTCTCGCGTGGTCTCGTCTTTGATGATTCTCGCATTGTAGTTGCCCACCCGCAGTACGTCCATTTGGACGCTGCCAGCATAGAGTTCGTACTTCTTCCCGCCGATAAGGACGGTCAACTCTTGCGTCCAGTTGCAAAGGCCGCCGCTGCAGTCGAGTGTGATCCGCGAGGACTGTACATGAACGGCAATGGTATAGTCTGCTGAACTCGCTGTTGGCTTCGTTGCCCAGGCCAGCGCGGGGGCTAGCAGCAAGAGTACAAAAAGAGCCTTCTTCATCGTCTTCTCCAAAGTATCTTACAGTGAATGGGTGATTCGCCCGGGTTAGGCGCCTTCACGCGACGCCACCGCAAACTCCTTTGCAACCTACTATAGGCCACCGCAAATAGAGTCCTTTACCGATGCTCGCAAATGGGCGGAATTCGCAGAAGAGACTTCCCTCAGGGGCTAAAGCCCGGCTCGTTTTGCGCCATTTATGGCACGACTGAAGTCGTGCCCTTTCAAAGCAAAAACGACCATCTGTGTGGCGGACACCACTACTAATAAGTTCCAACCCTTGGCACAGTCGAAAGTTGCAGCGGGGTCACTTCGCTGCCGCTGGCGATTCTTTTGTTCGTCCGGCTTCGGCTGCTGTGCCCGTTGCCGTAAGATAATTCATTATCCGGAGGAGATCATGGAACGTCGTCGGTTTCTCGCTGCTTCAATTGCCACTTCAGCCGTTGCCCTTGCAGGCAACGCTGCCGCCCAGGCCCCTTCGACTCAGAGTCGCGAGTTCTACCAGCTTCGCCGCTACAACCTGAAAAGCGGACCGCAAACGAAGCTGACCGAGAGCTACTTTGCCGATGCGCTCATTCCGGCCCTCACCCGCATGGGCATGGGCCCCATTGGCGCATTCAGCAGCACCATTGGGCCAGAGACACCGGCTTACTATCTGCTGATTCCCGGCTCCTCGATTGAGGCTCATGCGACTCTGGATCTGCGTCTTGCCCAGGATGCCGCCTTCATGAAGCTTGCGGAGCCATTCTGGAATGCAACCGCCGCGGCGCCTGCGTTTCAACGGGTCGAGAGCTCGCTGCTGGCGGCTTTTGAGGGCTGGCCGAAGTTGACGCCGCCGGCATCCTCCGCCACCAATGCCAAGCGCATCTTCCAACTGCGCATTTACGAGAGCCCCAGCAACGGGGACCACGTTCGCAAAGTGGAGATGTTTCATTCCGGCGAGTTCGAGATATTCAAGGCTGCCGGCTTCCATCCTGTCTTCTTCGGCGATACTCAAATTGGCGCGCGCATGCCGAACCTGCATTACATGCTGGCCTTCAAGGACATGGCCGAATTGGACGCGCAATGGGACGTCTTCCGCAACGATCCGGCATGGAAGAAGCTTTCCGCCAGTCCGCGATTCAGTTTCGACAATATTGTGGATAACATCACCAACCTGGTTCTCAGCCCGCTGGCCTGCTCCCAGATCTGATTGGCCGATGCAGTTGTCAGCTGCGGTGCGAGTTTTCAGACTGGACGTTTCCCAGGTCTCAAATGCGAGACCCTTCGACTTCGCTCCGGGCAGGCTTTCGATAAGCTCCGGGCAGGCTGTGGGGCACCCGGCCTGTTCCCTGATCCCTGATTCCTGTTCCCTGTTTTCTGATCAATCTTCGCGAACCGCTCTATAATCGCCCCATGCCGTTCCTTGCCGATCCTCGACGCCGGTCCGTTGCGCTGCTTGCGGGTGGGGTGGTGCTGGTTCTCGCGTTGCTGGGCGGGCTCAACGCATTCAACACCACCAGCGTCCACTTTCTGAATCCTGAGACCTCCGGGGAGACGCTGGTCTTTACCGGCGTCGTCGTGCTGGTGTTCCTGCTGCTGCTGGTTTTGCTGATGCTGCTGCTGAGGAACATGCTCAAGCTGTATGCGGACCAAAGCAGTACCGCCCTGGGCGCGCGGCTGCGCACCCGGATGGTGCTGGGCGCGGCGTTGATTGCGCTGATCCCGGCGGTCTTCATGTTCCTCTTCAGCTTCAGTTTGATGAACCGTTCCATCGACCGCTGGTTTTCACAGCCGACCTGGGAGCTCCGCGAGGACTCGACCCGCGCAGTGCTGGAACTTGCACAATACGTCACTGCCAATGCGCGCGAGGAGGCGGAGGCGATTGCGGCCTCCGGCGCTCCGGAATGGGACCTGCCCATGCTCCAGGATGAGTTGGGCACGCACCGTATTACGCTGGGCGGCGGCTTTGTGGTGGTCTACGGCAAAGACTCGCGCGTCCTGACCAGTTATCAGGCGCCGCCGGAGCAAAGCCAGGCCAGCCTGCTGCCTTGGCTGCCCGCCAAGACCGAAGATGGCGAGTTTGGAACTGCCGTTCCCATGCATGGGCCGCTCTCGGCGAACCTTCTTTCCTCCGCGCAGCGCGGCGATGAGGCAATGGTCAAGGTGGCGGGGCAGGAGTATGCGCTGGGCATGTCGGCGACTGCTTCCGGCAAGGTGGTGGTGGTGGCGCTGCCCATGCCCCAGGGACTCAGCCAGACCGCGGTGCGCATCCGCGCCGGGGCAGACGCTTATTGGAAGTTGTTCCGTTCGCGCAACCAGATCCGCACCATATTCTTCCTGATGCTGTTGGTGATTACAGTGTTTGTATTTTTCTCCAGCGTGTGGCTGGCGCTGTTTCTATCCAAGCAAATCACCCGGCCGGTGGAGGCACTGGGTGACGCGATGGAACAGATCGCCGCAGGCAAGTACGACCATCGCGTGGCGCTGATCGCCAATGGGGAGATGGGCGATCTGGTTCGCGCCTTCAACCACATGGCGGCGGACCTGGATGCGAGCCGGCAGTTGGCGGAGAGCTCGTCCGCGCAACTGACCGCGGCGAACCTGGCCATCGAGGAGCGCCGCCGGGAGCTGGAAACGATTGTGGAGACGATTCCCTCGGGCGTGGTGACGTTGGATGGAGCCGGGGTTGTGCTCCAGGCCAATCGCGCCTTTGCCGCGTTGATGGGACGGCGCGAGGACCTTGGCCTTGCCGGAGAGAGAATCGATGCTTTGTTGCCTGCCGATTGTGGGGACGACCTGGCCGGCGTGATCCGGCGCGGGCAACGCATGGGGGCGGCCTCAACTGAAATTGACTTCCACGGCCGGGGAGGCACAGTTCATCTGGCGATTACCAGCGCACGGCTTGAGCTGGCTCCGGGGCAGCCGGGAACGGTGCTGGTGGTGGAGGACACGACTGAACTATTGCGTGCGCAGCGGCAATTAGCGTGGAAGGAGGTGGCGCAGCGGGTGGCCCACGAGATCAAGAATCCGCTCACGCCCATCGCCCTTTCCGCTGAGCGGATTGCCAAGCACCTGGACCGCGGCGCGCCCGACTCGCCCAACATTATCCGCAAGTGCAGCGAGGTGATTCTGGGTTGCGTGGGCACCTTGCGGACGCTGGTGGACCAGTTCTCGGCACTGGCGCAGTTTCCGGCGCCGCAGCCGCGAGCCTGCGATTTGAACCGGGTTGCCGAGGAGGCGCTGGCGCTGTTTGCAGGCAGGCTGAACGGCATCACGGTGCAGTGGGACCTGGAGCCTGATTTGCCGACGGTGCTGGCCGATCCTGAGGCCATTCGCCGCGCGCTGGCCAACTTGATCGACAATGCCGCTGAGGCCATGCAGGGCAGCCTGCTGCGCGTGCTCGGCATTCACAGTGCGCTCAGTGAAGATGGCGGGTCGGTGGAGGTCGCTGTCTCCGACACGGGCCACGGGCTGACGGATGAAATCCGCGAGCGGCTGTTTCTGCCTTTCTACTCGACCAAGCAGCGGGGCAGCGGGCTGGGTCTTTCCATCGCGGCCAAGATCGTGCAGGAGCATGGCGGGTCGTTGCGCGCCGAGTCCAACAGCCCCAAGGGCGCGCGCTTCCTGCTGCGGCTGCCGTTGATGGAGCCCGCGGCCGCGGCGCAGTTGGCTCCGGGGACTCCGGAAGGCTACGCTCTCACGCCCGGCAACGGTGTTGCACCGCTTAAGGGACTGCAATCATGAATCACATTCTGGTGGTGGACGACGAGGCGGAGATTCGCACTTCGCTGGAAGAGATTCTGCGCGAAGAGGGCTATAGCGTGGCCAGCGCCGCCACCGCCGGCGAAGCGATGGTGCTGATTCAGGACGCGCCCTATGACGTGGTCCTGCTCGACATCTGGCTTCCCGATCGGGATGGACTGGATGTGTTGGCCGATATGCACCAGTTGGCGGTGGAGATGCGGCCGGAGGTGGTGATCATCAGCGGCCACGGCACCATTGAGGCCGCGGTGAAGGCCACCAAGCTCGGTGCGTACGACTTTTTGGAGAAGCCGCTTTCTCTGGATCGCACGCTGATCGTGCTCAAGAACGCAGTGGAGGCACGGCGGCTGCGGACGGAAAACCTCGAATTCAAGCGTCAGTTCAGCGTGGGCTCGGTGCTCACCGGCGCAAGCGTTCCGGTGAAGGCGCTGCGGCAGCAGATTCGGCTGATGGCTCCCACCAACGGCCGGGTGCTCATCTACGGCGAGTCGGGCACGGGCAAGGAACTGATTGCCCGCGCCATTCATGCCGAGAGCTTGCGGCGGGATCGTGTTTTTGTGGAGCTGAACTGCGCGGCCATCCCCGAGGCTTACATTGAGGCTGAGCTGTTCGGCTATCGGTACAGCGCGCAGCCTGGCGGTCCTACGGAGCAGCGCGGCACCCTGGAACGCGCCGACGGAGGTACGCTCTACCTGGACGAAGTGGGCGACATGAGCCTGAAAACACAAGCCAAGGTGCTTAGCGCGCTTGACGATCAACTGTTTACGCCGGTCGGCGGCACGCTGCCCCTGCGCGTGGACGTGCGCCTGATCGCCTCCACCAACAAGGACCTCGAAGAAGAGATTGGCAAGGGCAACTTCCGCGAGGACCTGTTCTACCGGCTCAACGTGGTTCCATTTTTTGTGCCGCCGCTCAGGGAGCGCAAGCAGGACATACCGCTGCTGGCACGCGAGTTTCTGCTGGAGTTCGGCCGCCAGTACGGCCGCCCGCGCATGGAGATTGGCGACGATGCGCTGGAGACGCTGGCACTCTACCGCTGGCCGGGCAACGTGCGCGAACTGAAAAATGTGATCGAGCGCGTGCTCATCCTCAATCCCCGCACCCTGCGCATCGAGCGCAAACACTTGCCGCCATTGACCCACAAGGCGGGCACGCGTTCGACTGAGGAATTCTCGACGCTGCAGCAGGCACGCGATGCCTACGAACGCGAGTACATAGCGAAGAAGATTGAAGAAGCCCGCAACAACATCAGCCACGCGGCTGAGCTGCTGGGCCTGGAGCGGAGCCACCTTTATCGCAAGATGAAGGCGCTGGGAATCAGCGTGCGGGAGTAGGGAACAGCGGAAAGATATGGGAGCCCCAGGTGTCGCTTTTGAGCAGGGAACCGGCATTGGCCGGTGGGGTTAGTAAGGAACACGGCATTTCTCCGGAAAATTCCGGCAGAAATCCTCTTTCTGCAAGTTCCTGATTTTGCTCGACCTGGAAATGCGTGCCAGCGGAGACCAGGTAAACCACGAATCCAATCCTCTATCTGGGACCAGCAACTCTCAGCGGCTGGTACCATCATTACGTGCAAAACGCCGGCTCCGCTCATGCAACTCCCGCCCAAGCCTCCCAGTCCGTACCCATGCTGGACCTCAAGCGCCAGTACGTCCCGCTCCATCAGGAACTCCTGGATGCGGTTGCCCAGGTGCTTGAGACGCAGCAGTTCATCCTTGGCAAGCCGGTAGCGGCTTTTGAGCGGGCCGCGGCGGGGCAGTTGGGCGTGGCTCATGCTCTTGGCTGCTCCTCCGGCACCGACGCTCTCTGGCTGGCCCTTGCCGCCGCCGGGATCGGCCCCGGCCAAGCTGTCATCACCACCCCTTTCAGCTTCTTCGCCTCGGTCAGCTCGATTCTCCGCGCCGGAGCCACTCCCGTGCTGGCCGACATCGACCCCGCGACCTTCAATCTGGACCCCGCCGCAGTGGAGAGGATCCTGAATAGTCCGCCGGCTGCAAGCCTTGGCGCCATCCTGCCTGTACACCTCTACGGCCAATGCGCCGATTGGACTGCTTTTGCCCGTCTTGGGAGGGAGCATGGGCTGAAGCTCATTGAAGACGCAGCCCAGGCCTGGGGCGCCGCATGGAACGGAGTGAAGGCCGGTGGGTTAGGCGACATCGCCGCTTTCAGCTTCTATCCCACCAAGAACCTGAGCGCCGCAGGGGACGCCGGCATGGTCGCTACCAATTCGGAGGCGTTGGCCGAGCGCGTGCGCATGTTGCGACAGCACGGAATGAGGCGCCGCTACTTCCACGATGAAATCGGCTGGAACGCCCGCATGGATGGTTTCCAGGGCGCCATCCTGAGCGTCAAGCTCAAGTACATCGAAGGCTGGAACCAGGCCCGCCGGACGGTCGCCAAGCGCTACCATGCAATGTTCCATGCCGCCGGCCTGACCGAAGCCGGCCCCTACCCGACCCACGGAATCATCCTGCCCCACGAGGTCCCCGGCAGCCATCACGTCTGGCACCAGTACGTCATCCGCACACGCCGCCGCGATGCGCTGCGCGATTTTCTATCCATCCACCGCATCGGCTCGGAAATCTACTACCCGGCCCCGCTCCACCTGCAGGAACCGCTCAAGAGTCTCGGCTACGCCGAAGGCAGCTTCCCCGAGGCGGAACGGGCGGCGCGAGAGGTGTTGGCGCTGCCCATCTTCCCCGAACTCCGCGAAGACGAGCAGCAGACTGTGGTCAGCGCGATTGCTGAATTCCTGAGTTAAGCGGCTGGATTCCGCCGGCGTAAGTTAAGCTGGCCACGATGAGACGGAAGATGCGAAAAAATCTGCTATACCTTGCGCAAATGCTCCAAGAGAATGGGGAGGGTTCCTACGCTGCGATTATCGAAGATGCAATCTCAGGTTCAGATCGCGAGCGGGATGCGATCCTTGTGTCAAACGAATTATGGGGCGGCTCAGGCTCAATTGCCGACCAGGCAGGGTTGGTTAATGGGCGACGTACCGAAGGAACTCGAAGAATCCAACGCGCCCTTATTTAACTCGGTTGCGAGCAGATTGAAACCGGGAAGACAAATTCTCGCACGCAGATGTGGGTGGAAGTCTTTAAGAAATGGGAAGACGCTGGGATCTAGGAAGAAACAAAAATGCAAGTTCAAAAAAAGACGTTGTCATGGAGTTCTACGGACTCCCACCCATCGGACAAAAGCAAAGACGTCCGATGGATGGGGCACAGCTTCATTCCCCGTGGGTCGGTGAAGCCAATGCACGACTAGAAAGAAACAAAAATGCAAGTTCAAAAAAAAGACGTTGTCATGGAGTTCTACGGACTCCCAC
>PLFY01000049.1 GCA_003138365.1 Acidobacteriaceae bacterium | reverse complement strand
AGGAGACCGGCGCTACACTTTTTGCTGGTACATAACCAGACGGTCAGAGACCTAGTATCAAGAAGAGCCGGGGAGGCTGTGTTAAAGATATGTGAATCAGCTTCCCCTGCGTTTATGGATAACATAAGAAGTCACGATGTCAAGAATATATGAATACCTGAAACGCTCATGACTAACATCAGCGATAACTCTATTAAAAGATCGTGAATTAGTCATATGTTCACACAACTCTGAGAGGCTGGAAAACTGAAGCGGTGGGGGAACGTTCCGGGTAAGCCCGCGCGGTCTCCTGCCTCTAGTTTCTCTCCTACATGCCGATACAAACACTTACCGGCTTTTTCTTCACCGTGTCGGGGATGCAGGAGTGCAACGCGCAAGTACCGCAAGTACGCACAGCCACGATTCAACTTGATTCCAGAGGAAAAAGAGAGGCCCAATGAATCTCAAGCTTAAAACTGCTGCCGTGGCAATTCTGGCAGCCGGTCTAGTTGCCTCATCCGCGTATGCCAGCGACCCGACACCGCTAGCCAAGAAGCAGGTTGCCGTCAAGAAGGTCAAGACGCCTCCGCCACCCACAGTCGCTGAACAGATTGAGGCTCTGCGCCAGGAAATGCAAGGCCAGATCAACAGCCTCAAGACCGACCTGGCCGATAAGGATGCGCAGTTGAAGAAGGCGCAGCAGGCGGCAGCCGATGCCCAGGCCGCCGCGGACAAGGCACAAGCCGCGGCCACGGCCCAGAACCAGGCGGTCACCGAAAATGCCACCGCTGTGACGACCCTGCAGAGCACTGTCACCGACATGAAGGCCGCAAACGTCTCGATCGTCACCACGCTCTCCGACGAGACGTCCGCGATCAAGAAGGCCATAGCCAACCCCACCACGCTGCACTACAAGGGCATTAACCTGACGCCCGGAGGCTTCACCGCGGCTGAAACGGTGTACCGCACCAAGGCCACCGGCGGCGATATTCCAACCCCCTTCAACGCCATCCCTTACGAAGGCGCCGACGCCTATCAACTGAGCGAGTTCTTCGGCAGCGCCCGTCAGTCGCGGGTGTCGCTGATGGCCGAGGGCAAGACCAATTGGGGCACCCTGCGCGGCTACTATGAGGCTGACTGGTTGGGCACCGGCATCACCTCCAACAATAATCAGTCCAATAGCTATGTCCTCCGCCAGCGCGTGATCTGGGGCCAGGCCGAGACCAACAACCACTGGGCCTTCACGGGCGGCCAGTTGTGGTCTCTGGCCACGGAAGACAAGAAGGGCATCTCCAACCTTTCCGGCGACATCATGACGCCGCTGACCATAGACCCGAACTACGCCGCGGGCTTTGTTTGGACCCGCCAGTACGGTTTTCGTGTAACCAAGACCTTCCCCAAGGCTGCCTTCGGCTTCTCGGCTGAGAACCCGCAGCTCCTCTACACCGCCTCGCTGGCCGGCAATGAACCCTACGCCGTGCTGGGAAGCGCCGGCGCCAACGGTGGCAACTACAACGCCGCCATCAGCACCTGCACACCCGCGACCTCGATCGTCAACTACACGAACCAGGCTCAGGTCGACTCAGCCGGAAATACCCTTAACGTTGCGGTTCCGGTCTACAAGACGCTCAACGGATGCGCCGATATCGCCACTCTCTCCTTCAACCAGGCTCCCGATCTGATCTTGAAGGCCGCGTTCGATCCGGGCTGGGGGCACTATGAAATCATCGGCATCACCGGCTTCGCTCACGAAACCATTTACCCCGGCGAAACCACAAACAGCAACCTCTATGGAGGCCTGACAGACGTGGCCACAGGCACGGCTGTAGCACCCGCCCTGACCACCGCCGGCTTCTACAACAACAGCATCCAGCTCGGCGGCTTCGGCGCCAGCTTGCGCGTACCGCTGATCAAGGACAAGCTCACGTTTGGCGCCAAGGGCCTCTTCGGACCCGGCATGGGACGCTACGGCGACAGCACCCTGGCCGACGTAACCGCAAATGCCGCAGGCGCGCTGCGTCCCATCCACAACGTCTCCGGCCTGTTCACAATTGAAGCCAACCCCACTCCCCGCCTTGCCCTCTACATGAACTACGGCGGCGACTACGCGGGCCGCGACGATTACGGCGTTGCCGGCGCCACCACTTCGCTGGGCGCGCCGGGTGCGGACTTCTGCGCTACCATATCCGGCGTCATCACTTGCAGCTCCACCGCAACCGCAGCACTGGTCGCGGCTGGCGGCAAGTGGGGCGGTCACTGGGGTGCTGCCGGCAACTCCGCCGCAGGCTACGGTTCACGGCTCCTGTCGAACTCCGGCTGCCTCTCGATGTCGGCGCCCGGCTACAATGGCGGCGCGTCCACCGGCTACGTTCCCGGCGGCTCCTGCGGCGCACAGTCTCGCGACGTGCAGGAAGTAACGGGCGGCTACTGGTATGACATTTACAAGGGGGACCGCGGCCGTATGCGCCAAGGTGTTCAGTATGGCTATGCCGTCCGCGAGGGCTGGTCGGGCGCTGCCGTGAGCGGCATCAATATCGGCGCCAAGGGCATCGACAACATGGTGTGGACTACCTTCCGCTACTACCTCCCTTAACAGTCTGTGGCAGAAGTCGCAGTCTGGNNTAAAGTCGTGCCCTTTCAAGGCCAGACTTCCACCACAGGCCGTTAACCCGCAAACCTTCGCGTTCCCGCAGCGACAGAAAGGGCAGCCCAAACTCTGGGCTGCCCTTTTCCGCTTTCTGGGGGAGAGTCTTACGGCAGAACGTACCGGAGGTTGGCATATCCCGCAAACACATGCGCATCCTTCGGAGTTGAGGGAGCCACATACCACGGCGCCCTGAGGATGTAAGAGGTTTGCGTGATGAACAGGACCGATCCGTAGCCTTTCTGCTTCCACAGGGTGGTTTGCGAGGCAAAGGTGGTCTCAGAGATGTCGCGGTTATTGGAGGCCGCGCTTCCCTTGAATCCGTAGCCGACCAGCGTTCCGGTGCTCGGATCGGTGGAGAAGACGCGGTCAAAGTAGGCGCCGCTCCATGAGAACGCGAGCAGATTGCGCTTGTTTGCCTGCCATTCCAAAGAGCCGATGCCTGCACCGGAATGCACCAGTTGCGCCTGGAACGGTGCGGTCTTGGAGCCGACCTGTTCTACCACAAATCCCGGGCCAAGGCCGCCGATATAGCGGCCGCCGCCATCGCTCCAGAAGCCGGTAGCAATGAGGTGAAGATTCTTCACCACCTCCAGGTTGACTGCCGACAGGATGCCGGCGCCTTCGTGGATGTCGGTCGCGGTGGTTGTTTTGGTTACGGAGGCAGGAGTCACGATATCGACGGGCGTCAGCAGGCCGGCGGTTTCGAAGTGCCACTTGCGGCCACCCCACCCGGCATCGGCGGACAGCTTGGAAATGATGTCCGGATGAAGCGTGGGCGTTGACGTTCCGCCTCCGGAACCGGAGCTTGAGCTGAGGTCGGTCTCGGTGGTGCTGAACAGCGAGGGGAATGTGGCCGAACCGCCGCTGAACTGCTCAGGGTTTTCAAGGGACAGGCCCCACGCGACATTGTTGTTGAAGTGATAGACACCGCGCAACTGAGCCTGGCGCGCATAAGTCAGGCCCACCTGGTAGTTGGTGTCGAGGTGGAGAGTGTTGTAGACCTCGGAAAGAAACGGCGACACGCCAACGCGGTTCGGCGTGAGCAACGACCAGCTCTGGCCCGCGAGCGCCTCCCAGTGCCCATGGGAGATATCAGTGAAATAGACGCGCAGGCGCATGGTGTCGGAGTTGGTGCTGACGTAGGCGTTGGAGGGCAGATAACCGTTGAAGTCGGCCTCGCCGTAGCCAAAGACCTTGGTCCCTCCAAAGGTTTCGTCGGCGCGGAGTGTGATGCGCGAGCCCTGTGCGGTGAAGCGCGTCTCGCTCAGTTCGCCGGTGACCGTGTTGTTGTAGGGGATGGCGGCAAAGGATGTGCCCAGACCGCTGCCCACGTCTGTGGAGCGGTAAATCGCGGTGAAGTCCGCCCAGCCGCCCGGCGTAAGCGACCCATTGCCGAAGTGGAGAGAGACTGGCGCATCGGCCGACTCGGTTCCCGTCCCTTGCTGTGCGCCCACCGGCGCTGTGGAGGCAGGCTCGAATGCGGGCTGGGTGGCTGCTGAGGAACTCGATGAAGCTGCCAATGCATGGGTTCCGGAGTTCAACAGAGCCGCCGCAGAGGCCGCAGCCAGTTCCTGATCGTGCTCTGTGCTTACGCCGTTCGCCGGCCTGGACGCCGCCACTTCGCGCCGCAGCTCCTCGATCTCGATCTGCTGGCGATCAATCCGCTGGCGATCCTCCTGAAGCTGCTGTGCCTGCGACTTGATCACCGTCTGCACCTGCTCCAGAACCGCTCTGACGTCAATCGCTGCGATGGGCGCGGTCACTGATGCTCCACTAGCCGGGGCGGGAGTTGCCGCGGCAGGACTTGATGCGACAGGACTTGGCTCGGCCGGGGAAGGACCACTCTCGGCCGTGAGCGGTTGGCCTGCCATGCCAAGAACAAGAAAGAATCCAATCAACTTGCGTATCATTTAGCCTCCTCAATGCTCTCGATCCGCTTGACGGGCCAAAACGCAGCGCCGCTCCGCGTGGAGCATCATGTTTTGTTTGTTGTGTTTGATTGCAGTAGGTAGAGGCTTGAGCATCCTCAATGGTTTTGGAGTGCGGGTGGCCGCCCCTGACGCATTCCTTCTGCCAGGGACTTGAGGCGAGCCGTCACGCCGTCACTGAAAATGCTCTATCTACAGGGGAAAAGCGAACAGCGGCGACAGCCGCGACACGAACACAGCGCAGCGAGCCTGCTGAATGAGCGGGCGAAGTTGGCGCGGAACTGTGTGGTGGCAGAAATGAACATGGAGTTCCCGTGTTCGCAGGTCTTGAAGATTGAATTCTGACTTGAAAGGACAAAATCGCGGACAGGCCAGCGGGCGCTAGCGACAGCGGAGACAACTACACGCGATTCTGGAGGCAATGGTGTGCATAGAGTTACAGATACCGTTCTCTTAATTTAAGGGGGATGGGAATTTCTGTCAACAGAATGGCAAAGCAACACTCTGCAACCTTTGCGGGAGTGTCTCTGCATCACCTGAAGGCGTGCCCGCTATCACAGCCAAGCGCGCCAGTTGGTCCCATCCTATGGAGTAGGCAGGAGGTATGGAAAGAGCCGAAGAAGTGCGGTTCGCAGCGAGTTTCCTTGCTGCCTGCGAGACGCGATCTCGCCCCCAGCATCGATAAAGCCGCCAGCGGCAGAGCCTCCGTACGACGGGGAAAAACAGCCTCGCGGGACTCTGCCGCTGTCTTGCTTTTGCCGAGGCTCTCGCACGGTCGAAGATGAGCAAAACGCCAAATCATCCGGAGCAACTCAAGACGCTCACCGCTCTGTTGCGCGAGGAGAACACGCTTGCCTTGGCCACAGCCGATGAGCACGGCGAGGTGAGCGTCGCGCCACTCTTCTATCTTGTCGACGAACAACTCTCGTTGTTCTGGCTCTCTTCGCCATCCAGTTTGCACAGCCAGAATCTCAAAGCAGTGCCCAGGGCGGCTGCGACAGTCTACCGGCACACGGAGAGCTGGAATGAAATCCGCGGCGTTCAAATGCGGGGGATGGTGATTGTAATTACCAATCCAAAGCGTCGCAGGCTCTTGATAAAAGACTATTCTGAACAATTCAAGTTGGGCCCACTTTTTCTTCCGGCAATAAGCCGGTGCCGCTTGTATGAGTTTCGGCCCGACTTCTTCCGCTTCATCGACAATTGCAAGGGCTTCGGTTACAAGTTCGAACTCACTCCCGCGGAAGTCGGACTCGGAATGCTCTAACCTTTCACCCTGTTGGAAGAAACAAGATTCCGATTGTGCCGCAGGTTCAACGATCCAAACGGAAACAGGGTGTTCGGGAAAAAGCGGCGAGTTAGCCCCCGCTGAGGCGGGAATAGCAAGTTAGCAGGTTAGCGGCGGCATCGCCAGGTCTCTGACCGCGCGATTTCGGATGTCGGCAACCCCACCCGCAATTGATACAACAACAAGCGGNNGCCGGCGCTACATTTCCAAAAGGAACATTTTCATACGGCCAAAGAACTAGTGTGTAGACTGTATGATTTGGTAATTTCCCCTGAACAAGTGCGGGCGTGGAAGCCCGCGCTACAGCCGGTCAGGAGACCGGCGCTACACTCTTTACTGGTACATAACCAGACAGTCGGAGACCTAGACACATTTTCATCCCTCCGTGGATCGGCAACTCCGGTGGGGGACTGAAATATAGACAATCGGCAAACGTCAGGCATTACCGCCTGGCTGCCGCGTTCCTTCCCTCAGGGTCTCAAGAACGAGGGAAAGAGCGTCTTCCCAATCGGGCATCCGCACCCCAAACGTCTCCTCGATCCGTTGGCACGATAACCTTGAGTTAGCCGGCCGCTTCGCGGGCCGCGGGAAATCGCTCGTCTTGATCGGAATGAGGTTGGGCGCAGCGGCCGCGGAGCTTTCAGCCTGGCTGGTGAGAAAAGCTTTCGCAAATCCAAACCAGGTCGTCTCTCCCGAGCACGTCAGGTTGTAAATGCCGCTCCGTCCTTGAAGTCCACCCTTGACGGGAGGCAGCAGTTGCACCAGGATATCCGCGGTAGCTTGAGCAATACATTCGCTGGAGGTTGGCGCGCCGATCTGGTCATCCACAATACGCAGTTCGTTGCGCTCCGTGGCCAGGCGCAACATCGTCAAGAGAAAATTGCTTCCGCGCGCCCCATACACCCAGCTTGTCCGCAGGATCAGCGCTTCGCATCCGACGGCCTGAATCGCCAGGTCGCCTGCCAGTTTCGTCTTCCCATAAACATTCCGCGGGTTAGGCGCATCGGTCTCAAGATAGGGGCCCTGCTTTGTGCCATCGAACACGTAATCGGTGGAGTAATGCACCAGAATGCTGCCCAGCCGTTTGGCCTCCTCCGCGAGAACGCCTGGCGCCGTGCCGTTGATCGCCGCGGCCAATTCAGGCTCGCTCTCGGCCTTATCCACGGCCGTGTAAGCCGCGGCATTGAGGATGACGGCAGGTTCTGACGCGCGCACCGCCTCGCGAATCGAATCAGGCTGGGAAAAATCCACCTTGGGATATTCAATTCCGTCTATCTGCCCAAGACAGGCCAATTTGTGGCGCAGTTCCCATCCCAACTGCCCGGAACCGCCAAAAATCAATAGTTTTCTGTTCGTCATTCGCTTCCTTTAACCAAACTCTATCTTGAAAGTTTTTTGCTTGCAACAGGAAGAGCGAGCGAAAAATATAACTGTGAAGTTAGCCGGGGCTCTTCACCCCGCAAATCTAAAACGCCGGCAATTCAAGCCGGCGCCGGTTCCAGCATCTCTGGATCCACCTCCATTGCCGCATGTTGGTTAATCAGTCCCAGCGAGAGAACGAACCGGATGCTGTTGGTCTTTCTAACCAGGGTCCCTTGAATACCCTGCATCATCCCGCTCTTGATGCGAACCTTCTCCCCAACCACGAGCTCGCGATACGGTTCGATCTGTTGCCCGCTCAAGCCGCAACGGAGAAGCTCGACCTCGGAATCGGGAAGAGGCACAGCCTCTTTGCCATTGCCGACAATCTGCAAAACCCCAGGAGACTGGAGGACCTTCACGCGCTCTCGCGAATTGATGCGTACGAAGAGATAAGTTGGGAACAGCGGCAGAACGGTCCTGACGCGCTGGCGGTTTTTCCAGACCCGGACCGTTTCATAAGTGGGCAGAAAGGCCTCGATTTCCCGCAAGTCCAAGTGCTTCACTACGGATTTTTCGTTTTGCGGCACAGTGAAGACCGCGTACCATTTGCGGTCGACTGCCCGGACCCCGATTCCGTGGTCGAGATGGATAGTACCGGCTAACTCGCGACCTATGCTCTCCAAGCTCATCGAACATCTCGCCTTCAAATGGAACAACCTGCAAACTACAGGGAAATCAAGAGCAGGATAGCTCTGACAAAATCCCGCAACCGCGTCAGGCTCTTGCCAAATCTCGATCGTTCCGGCGTCCCGAACTGCCCGGCGTGGCTCTGGCTATGAATGCTAAAGAGTGAGCCGGCTGAATGCCGCGGCCGGCCGAAGTCCCAATCTTTCGCAGAAGCGCGTCATATCCCGGTTCACTACGGAGGCGCCGCAGGACGGGGTCGGAGTGGAATCCAAGACTCCAGAGCGACCCTTCGGCATACGCAGCCTCCAGCCATGGAGCCGTCTCTCTGGCATCGCCCAATCCCAATAAAACGAGTGCGCGGGCGTATGCATTGTTGGGCTTCTTTCCGGCATTCGACTGCTCCAGATTTTGAAGAATCTCCAGCGCGCTGCCGGTCTGCTTTGAGGTTGCATAGGCATATCCCAAAGCGCCCTGCAGGGTTTGGCTTTGGGGAAAATCAAAGGCGATTGCCTCGATGCGCTTGAGGCTTGCCGCAGTGGCCCCGGCCTGGGTCAACGCAAGCGCTTCAATGGCCCCAATCGTAGCTCCATATCCGCCGCTCCCCCTCACTTGCGCTACCAGCTCCAGCGCCTGTTCAAACTCGCCTTGCAAATACTTGATCCAGCAAACAAGAGCGCCCAGCGAGCAAACCAGGGTGTTCTGCATCCATGCCTCCCACGCACAATGGAAAGCACTCGTCAGATCGCCCTCCGCGATGTGCAGCAGGGCCATGCCCGATAAGGCGAACGACCCGTGGGGTTGCTTGCTCAATACTTCTTCAAATCCCGCCCTCGCCTGGCGCCACTTTCGCTCGTAAACCATACTGAGCCATGCCGTGCCGCATCTTGCGTCCATGCGTTCCGAGTCCAGTTGAGCCGCCCTGCGCAGTGCCTCGGTTGCACAGGGGTATGCGACAGAACCATCCATCACGCCTTCCAGGGCAGCGGAAATCATGGTATCGGCCAGGCCGACAAAAGCCCGGGCGTTGCCGGGGTACTGGTCGATGGCCTTGCGGTAGAGCCCCGCGATTGTATTCAGATTCTCTTCAGAGCGCGTCTCCCACATCTCCAGGGCGCGTGCCGTCAACTCCAGGGATCTTCTCTTCCGCGCCTCATGCTCCTCGTCCTCCTCGGGGTCCGCAATGCGCGTCCCTTCGGCAAGGCTGAGGAGCCAGCGATCGATCTCTTGCGCATATGCGAATACGGATCCCTTGCACCCGCCAAAATGGTGAACCGGCAAGCCGTGACTCGCATGCCATCGCTGCACAGTTCGTGAACTGCGCTCAAGGTATTCTGCAATCGATTTCCAGGAATCCAAACGCAACTTTGGCATGTATCCGCAAACCTTTCTTGGGAAGCCGGATTTCGCAATATCTTGAGAGGCAGAGGATTTCAGCGCGGTGCAGTTTTTTACACGTGGTGCAGTTTTTTACAAATGATTGCTTATCGCCAACATATGGGCAAACTATAGTCCATCGACGGCAGAGATGCAATTGCGGCCTGATGAATTGCGTACTTTGTTGACCGTACGCAACTGCCCTCTTACATGGGAGCAGAAACGTCTAAAGCCCGTCAAATAGTGACGTGTCTTGTCGCTATTTGGCGCGTCCTGATGCCAACTGTCTCATCCTGGCGACCATCCGGCAGGTGCATGCACTCACCCAACAGAAGCCCTCAAAACCCTCCTCCACCTGTCGTAGTAGACGGGAAAACTGTAGCGTTGTTAGCAGGAAGTTGGCGTGACTCAAATCACGCCATGTTGTGCTAATGGACGAAATGAGCAAGAACGTATTGGACTAGGTCCGTGACCGAATGAAGATGTTCTATCCAATGAA
>PLFY01000014.1 GCA_003138365.1 Acidobacteriaceae bacterium | reverse complement strand
CCCCCCTACCCCCCGGGGGTATAGCAGGGAGACCCGGAAGCCCTCAACTGCCTCAAGACTAACCAATGCAGAATCAACAGCTTGCCACAAGAAAACCACGTAGAATCGCCCTCCCCACCGTATCGCAATGTGGAAATTTTGCCCCTTTTCTCTGTGATTTTCGCTGCCAAAACCCCGCCTTTTGCCGCGAAATTGACATCCATCCATCGAAAAAGCCCGGCGATTTGCCGGGCTTTCTCAAACTCCAAAGCTGAACCGCTGCTTAAAGTTTCTCGTAGAANNCTTCTTGCGGTCACCTGTTTTTGCAATCTTGGCCATTGGTCGGGTGTTTCTCCTTCTGGGTTTGTCTCTGCACACACGCGCAAACCTGCCTGGCACGCGGCTTCAACGGCGCGGTCATGAGCTGCCTCCGATTGCAGAAAATGCCAGAAAACAGCCGGACTCGCTCCCTCTAGTTTACATGAAGGCTACCCGCAAAGCTTCAATTGGGCTGACTGGCTCCCGCTGGCGGAGCAGCCGGCTGCTTGCCCTGGCCCGGCTGCGAGGCATCCGCGGGCGCAGTCTGTCCAGCCGGTTGCGGTGCGTCCGACTGCTCATCCGGATTGGCGCCAGGCTGCGGATCGGGCTTCTGCTTGGGGAACTGCACCGGCCTCATCACCCCTGTACTCTGGCTGTCGGTGGGCAGTTTCTCGCCGGGGTTGCGCAGGCTGGGAGCCGGTGCGGGCGCTTGCGTATCGGGGTTGCGCTCCACGTCGCCCACCTTGGCAATACGCGTGCCCGGATCGCCGTTGGCATCCAGCGGCTTGCCATCGGTGCGCATCAGGCCCTCCACCTCGTCCTTGGTAAAGATCACCGGCGTTTCGCCCATTTTGGCAAGTTCAACCCGAATCACCCGATTGCCATTGATGCGCACAAACTCCACATCCTTGGGCGGCTTGCCGTAGATCCACTCCTCAAACGGCATCTGCCCGTCCATCTCCCGGGATTTTCCATCCGGCTGCCCCTTGGCAAAAAGCACCATATTCGTGCTCATCCCCACCAGCACGTGATGATTGAGAATGGCCTCCTTCAGCTTGGTTGGGAGCGTGTCTGTGTAGGCTTCGATTGGCGCCTTCAGGTCGAACGAGATAAGGGGCGCAAGAAGCGCCTTTACGTCGGCCCCGGTCAATTCGGGAACATGATCCGCGAACGTAAGGGACAGCCGCGCGCCGACGGGCGCCTGATCGTCTCCCTGCACCACCGGACCCATCACATCCGGACCCGCGCCGATTTGAACGTGGCGCAGGAAGCGGTGCTTCCGGTCGGGTCCGCCGTTCAGATCGAAGACGATTATCGAGCGTTCGATCTTGATGTCGGTCAGCACCAGCCGGTCGCCGGGCTTGGCGGAAAGCCCGTTGCTGGTAACCATGTCGAGATAGTCTTCCCCCGCCGGATCGAGTGTGCCATTGGCCGCCAGCGTCAGGCCCCTGTGGCCTGCCGGAAACGGACGCATGGCAAACCCCTGCTCCGATTGCAGCACGCGGATAAGTTCCAGCCGGGTCTTGGTGTCCAGTTCGGACTTGGTGAGTGGAACATGGGTCGGCTGGATCTGCTGATAGCGCCGGTCCACCGTGCTGACTGCTTTGCCTGTGGAACCGTTCTTGACTGTGCCCGTCTTTGTATCGACCGTGATCTGGGCCGTGGCAGCGCCGGCAAGCAGCAACGCCGCAACGGCGCAACAGCTCACCACCAGCCGGAGATCGTTCAATCGGCTTGCGTTTCCCAACGAAAGAGGAGCCAGCCGTGCTTCCTGGGGTGGGAATAACAGGCTCATGGGAACCTCCCATGCACGCGAACTGCATTCAAGCAAAAGATAGCCCGGCTCATGCGGAAAAAGCAAATCCGCGCGAACACGGTGCAAGAGGCTCTCCATCCCGCAACAGCCATGCTGTTCAAACATGCCAGCGGGAAGCGTCAGCCGCTATTGAACAATGAGCCCTGTTCGACTGCTCATCGGCGCGCTCTTCCCACCGGCAACATTGATGAACTGGTCCCGGATCGTTTCATAGGAAGGCTGACCGTCAAAAAAATTGAATGTGTAGTGCGTCTGAGTTCTCTGCCCGTTGGCGTTCAATCCGGTCTCCCGATAGGCGTCCAGTGAAAAAAGGCGTATCCCCTTCGCCGCTTCATCTGGGTGCGCTTTGGCGAATCCCGGCTGATCGAAGTCGCTGCTTTCGACGGAGATGCTCAAAAACAACTTGCCGGCGCTGTCGGTAACTTTTCCAAAGGCATACACCTTGTAGGTTCCCCAAGGCTCGAGCGATGTATTGATGAGCAGCGTGTTTTCACCCACCTTCACGGTTTCCACGACGTACTCGACCATTCGCGGCGGCGTAATGCCCCGGCTATGAAGATCGAGCATGTGGGCCATCCCAGCGTCCCGGCAAGCCTTGTCACCGGACTCGGCGCATGCGCGTGTAAGCAGCGAGGCAGCCTGCCAGTCGTCGGGATCGGCCTGCGCGATAGGCTTCAGCGTGTTCAGCGCAAAACCTGTGTCTCCGCCATGGAGTGCGGCTTCACTGGCAAACTTCGAGAGGATTGGATCGCCGGGGAAATCTTTGAGCAACAGCTCATGGATGGCGAGTGAATCGGCAAATCGATGTTCGCTGAAAGCCTTCCCCGCATCGGCGAACTGCTGCTTCTGTTGCGGATTCAACTTGGCGATCAGGTCCTGCGTCGACTCGGTCCGGACGGCGGGAACAGCAGGGCTTGCCTGCGCAAGACTAATAACCGGAAGAAGCAGGGAAAGAAGCATAAGCAAAGCCACGGATGCCGAGGACATTCCTCTCATGGTTGCCTCCTGAATTGCAAAATCTACCTTATCAGTTCCCCACCGGTGTTGCCGACCCGCGGAGAGATGAAACTGCGTTCGACGCTGCCGACCCACGGGAGATGAAACTGTGCCCCATCCATCGGACGTCTTTGCTTTTGTCCGATGGGTGGGAGTCCGTAGAACTCCATGACAACGTCTTTTTTTTGAACTTGCATTTTTGTTTCTTTCTAGTAACTCTTGCACGCGGAAAAGCATCCAACTGACCGCATGACAACTTTCCTCTTGCCTGCAGTATCAAGTC
>PLFY01000096.1 GCA_003138365.1 Acidobacteriaceae bacterium | reverse complement strand
ACTCTCGTTTGAAACCTGATTGCGTCCCCTCGCCCGACGGAGGTCGGTGAGGTTCAGCATGTGCCGCACGCTCGAAAACGTACGACACCTTACTTGTGAGAATGATCAAGCCAAACCTGATCTTTTCTCACGACTGGCATGTTCAACCTAATTGTCAAAGATCCTTTTGAGCTACCCGCCTGAGCGGGGCCCCTTTGGATCGAGGCCCAAGCTGTTACGCCGGGGTGTCCTCGAACTTGTTGCGCTCACCGATTCTTGCGTTTAACCGCATCGACCGGCGTTTTTGCGCGAACCCTCTAAAGTTATCGGAGTTTTGCCTTCATGTCAAGCTCAATCTTCCCTTCGCCCAAGGGCGCCCAATCTCGTTGTTGGCGGTTGGTTCCTCATTGCGAATTTCGACCGGCCGAAAAGGAAAAATCCCATTCAGAGGTGCTGCGCAGCGCAAAATATCAAAGAGCGACCAGCAAAAACACACCCGAGCCGCTAGGGCTCGCAGGAGATATCAACTCCTGGGTCTTGCAATGGCTTGTTCTCTGCGGGATTCCCTACAGGGGTTTCAGGGGCTATCGCCTCACCTGACCCAACGAACTAGCTCCATCAACTGGCTTCCCAATTCCCTCATCGGGCAGGCCACAAGGCCACCGGGAGGCTCCACTGCTACTTACTGTCCAACTGCAACTTTCAAAGAGTAGCACACGCCACCCTTTATTGCAACTCTTGCCCTGAGTCGCACCCGGCTACGCCGCGCACACCTCGCTGCAACTCTCCGAGAATAGCAACCAGCCAGGATTAAAGCAAGCGCGGGCGGCTGTGGAAAGCCGCCTTTGCCTGTGGGAAACAGTACGTCAGTGCTTGGGGATGATGCCTAAGTCCGTGAGCCCATTGACGAAGAACTGCATGGCCAGGGCCACCAGCAGCAGGCCCATGACACGAACCAGAATGCGAATGCCGGTGTCGCCCATCACCCTGCGCACCTGGCTGGCCCCGGCCAGCACCAGGTAGCTTACAAGGCTCGTGAACGTGATCGACCCCAGAATGGCGGCCATCTCCCAATGCCACAGGCTTGGAACCTGCCCCACCAGCACCATCACCGAGGAAATCGCGCCTGGCCCGGCCAGCATGGGAATGCCCAGAGGCACGATTCCGGCGTCTTCCTTGACAGCGGCCTCCTCGGTATCGCCCGTGGCTTCCTGCGTGGGGCTACGCTTGGCCTCCAGCATGTCCAGGCCAATCAACAGCAGAATCAATCCGCCGGCCACCTCAAACGCGGGCAGCGTGATGCCGAACATCTTGAAGAGGAGTTGCCCGCCGAGGGCAAAGCCGGTGAGCACGATGAAGCAGGTCAGTGCGCCCTTGCGCGCCATCCTTTTGCGGCGCACCGGATCGGCGCTCTCAGTAATGGCCAAAAACGAAGGGATCGCCGCAAACGGATCGACCAGAAAAAAGATCGAACTCAGGGCCAGGACGGCGAAGCGCACCCATGGCACGTTGCTCAGCTCGCTTAACGCGGCCTCGGCTGGATTGGTCCAGATCACCTCTTGAGGCTAGTACATTTCCGCCAATGCCGCCAATTGCAGGCGCATCCCGGCTATTCCTTGCGGCGCAGAAAATCGTACACATACCCCGCTTCGGGCACGGAATATCGCGCGCCCCGTGCGACTAAATCGTCCCCAATAAAGGCGCTTTGGACGAAATCGAACGTCGTCGGATCTTCCACCCGGTCCGTATTCCAACCCAGCAGCAATCGCCCGCCAGGCTTGAGGATCCTCGCCATCGCCTGCAACGCGACCAACTGCGATTGCCGCGCGTCCACGCCGAATCCAAAGACTCCATTGCACAGCAGAATATCGAACGATTCGGCCGCAATCAGCCTGTCAATCAACAAGAGGTCCCAGGTGAAATGGCGGCCCATGACGCCCCATTTCGCATGGGCGATTTCTATATCGGTGGTCCAGCATTCTCCGCCGTTGCGCTCAAGCAGGGCGCCATATTCCTTCGTATAGCGCCGGCAGCCGATCCAGAGGATTCGTCCACCGAACGCCGCATATGCAGGAAGAATCTCGCTCACCAAAACCATGCGCCCCGGATTTCTCCTCACGCGACGCGCGTTCAGAAGATCCTTGGCCCACAGCCTAACCGGCAGCGGCACGAGTTTTTTCGCAATTGGGGTTGCGACGGATTGCACAATGTTCATGCGCATTTCAGCTCAATGACCCACAAAACATCGGCGCCGATGTTGCCGGGCTCTTGTGAAACCGAGCGCGGCCCAATCGAATGGCTTGCACCAACCCGAAATCAGACCACAGAATTCCGGGAAGCACAAGGTTACAAAAGCCTCTAGCTGGAGCCCGCATCCATGGAGCACTCCTCGGCTGGGATCAATCGATCCGAATGCCCATCATTCTCACAATGGCCAGCGCATTCGTCTGTAGCAGAATCCCCGGCTTGACGCGGTAGTCGAATGCCAGCGGAAGCTCGGAATCCTCACTCTGCATGTGCAGGTTGACTCCCCGTAGTCGGGGATTCTCGGCAATCTCGATCAAGGCAAGGTCGTGCGTCGAGAGTGCGCCCACGGCACCGCCCGCGACCAACGCCCCGATTGCGGACTCCGCGGCGATTCTGCGGTCTCGTGAATTCGTTCCACCTAGAATCTCATCGATCAGGAACAATACTGGCCGGCCTCCTTCCGTAGCACGGATCGACTCGCGCAAACGTTCGACTTCCGCCAGGAATCTCGACTTACCCTCCACCAAGGAATCCGCGATGCAAATGGATGCACAGACATTGAAGACGGTCATGCGGGCTCGAACCGCTCGCACAGGCGCACCGGCCGAAGCAAGGATTGCGTTCAATCCGATGGCGCGTAGAAACGTGCTCTTGCCCGCCATGTTCGAGCCGCTGATTACATAAAATGCCGTTAAATCATTGAGCGCCACGTCATTGCCAACCCCGCGATCCCGCGGAAGAAGTGGATGACACAAGCCTTCAGCCTCAAACCGCGCGCTGCCGTCCAATAACTCGGGAAACACGTGGTCCGGATGCTCGAAGGCATAACATGCCAGCGCATTCAATGCTTCAAACTCCGCCCAGGCATCCACCCAGTCCTCGAAGTCTCTCTGGTGCGCGGCTCGCCATCTCTCGACGGCCAGAACCAACTGTGTTCCCACTGCCAGCCACAGCCCAAACGCGTAGAGAATGAAGTCTTCCCTCCGCTCGACAGCAGCGAGAAGGCGTTCCAGCGCGCGAATCGTGGCCGCCGCGTCTTGCAACCGAAGACGCTCGACCAGTTGGCGCAACCGTGCGGAATGGAATTGCTGCCTCTCGATGAGCCCTGCCCCTTGCCGCAATACCACCACGTCGCCGCCAAGCGCGAGGAGCATCTTCAGGCGAAGACGGACCGGACGCATCAGCGCGAGGCCGATCACTGCCTGTACGACGAGGAATGGGATCGACACCGGCGCAATCCGAGCCCAGGCAAACAAAGTGGCGAAGCCGCAGACACCGAGCATCAAGCTGATTGCGCTCGATACCGCCAGCAAGATAGAAACGCCGGAATGCACCTTGAGAATCGGCAGACTTAGCCATTCGCGCAGATGCTTTCCGTCGCAGTTTTGAAATTGATATTTGCCCAGCAACGCAATCTGTTCGCGCAAAGCAGTCGCGTCGCGCAGTTCCTTCACGGCTTCCTGCCGAGCCCTCGCTTCTTCAAGCGCAGTCGGATCCAGCAGGTACGATGCCAGGCGCTCAGCGCCCACCTCCGATCTCGTTGTGCAGATCGATTCAAACAGCGACCCTTCCCCGAGAATGTCCAGGTCTGCTTGATACAGATGATTGTCCCGCGCAAACTCCAATCCCGTGCTCCCCTTGCCGCGCCAGCTTTCTCTCATCCGTTCAATTCCCCGTTCGTAAAAACTCTCCCGATGCGCCAACTGAGTTGAAACTCTGCGGTCGCGGAGGAAACTCCGCAATGCCCACGCGGTTCCAATCAGCGGAGCAGCGAGAGCAACCAAAATGAATCTTTGCCCTTCGAGAGCCGCCATCAACAAGGCCGCCAGAAGAACGACTCCAACAACTCCAGCCGCCAGCGTTCGAGATTGGCGTGTTTGTAACACTGATATCTGACCCTGGAGACTCTTTACCTGTGCCTCGTACATGTCGAGCACAGCTCCGGCCTGTGCCGGGGCAAAAGAAATACTCATGAATGCACCTTCTCTTCCCTGCGACAGGTCCAGGGAGACTGTGAGAGCCATGGAGAAACATGGGCGTAGTTACTCTTCCATGCTTTGAGATCGCCAGGAATAACTAAGAGAAGATAGGCGGGGGACGCTGAAAAAACGGAAAGAGACTGGGCGCGGCGGGAATGCGCATGGAGGTAAGCGACAGCTCCCGCAACCCGAGACTGGGCACCGGAGCAACCCATGAGGATGGAAGCGCTCTCACGCAGGCCGCAACGGCACGGCCGATATCCGCACGGTTCGCCACCAGGAACATCAGCAGCACAGTGAGCAAAAGGAGAAGGATTGCCCTGCCGATTCCAGCCACAAGAAGCGCCTGATAGAACGGCAAATACACAGGAAGCACGTACAGGAAAATATCCAGCACAGCCTCCTTGCAATCTCGCCGATTCATGCGCATCCTCTTGGCGTGATTATAGCGCCACGCCGATGAATCATCGGCCGCTCGGCACACCCAACCGCCGCCAGCACTACAATCATTTCTTGTTCCCAAAAGCCCAACGCGACCGGGTGGAGATCGTCCCCGTCTCCCCGCGCAACCCGCTCAACATCGGAGCAGCGGCGCGGGCCTGATTCCGCTGTCATCTCCAGCTCGGGCCAGCCGCTCCTGAAATGTGGTACACTTGCGTACACAATAGGGCAAGACGGAGGACTCCATGGCCACACAAAGCGTGGGTATTCGCGAGTTTCGGGACAAGCTGGCTACCTACCTGCTCGAATCCGACAGGCCGCTGGCGATCACACGCCACGGAGACACCATCGGCTACTACCTGCCGACCAAGCGGCGCAGACCCACGCCCGAACAGTTGGAAGCCATCAGCCAGGCCACCGCTCGGATGCAGCAAATGATGGCGGAAGCTGGCGTCACAGAAGATGAGATCATCGAAGACTTCCAGCGTCTGCGAAAGGCAGAGCGCATGCGTCAGACAGATCTTAAATGAGCCTTCAGAAAAGCTTGGTGCTCGATGCCAACATCCTACTCAGGGCAGTGTTCGGGACGCGTGTTGTTCATTTGCTTGCCTCTTACCGGGAAACGGTCGCCTTTTACGCGCCGGATCGATGCATGGAAGAGGCAGCGCGGAATCTTCGAGCCATCGCCCAGCGTCGGAGCCTCGATCTCAATCAAGCCGCGGCCGACCTCAATCGGATCGTGGAATGCTTCGTCAATCTTGTCGATCGGAGCCTCTACGAAGAATTTGAGGATCGCGCACGCGCGCGAATCGCCTCGCGCGATCCAGACGATTGGCCCGTCGTTGCAACCGCGCTCCTGATCGATGCGCCGATCTGGACCGAAGACCAGGACTTCTTTGGGACTGGCATGGCTACCTGGACCAGCAACAAAATCGAGCTGTATCTGCGGGATCCTTAATCCGGAACACCGGACGCACTGATTTCATCGATCCATGGCGGGGCCATCACTCCCAGCGCCCCGCTCTACAATCATCTCTTGCTTGCCGAAGCCCAACGCGACCGCGTGGAGATCGTCCTCGTCTCCCCGCGCAACCCGCTCAATATAGGAGCGGCGGCGCGGGCAATGGCCAACTTCGGCTTTTCGCGGCTGGCGGTTGTTGCGCCCTACGCACCGCACTGGCGCGAGGCCCGCTCAGCCGTGGGCGCGCCGGAGTTACTCGCAGCCGCGACCCAGACCGCGACTCTGGCCGAGGCCGTTTCAAACTGCACGCTGGTGGTTGGCACCGGAACCCTGACCTACCGCAAGCCGGAGCAGCCGGTGGTCGCGCTTCCCGAGCTGGCGCCTCTCGTGAGGCGAGAATTGGACCGCGGCGGACGCGTCGGCCTGGTTTTTGGGCCGGAGAATCATGGGTTGTCCCGTGATGACCTTTCTTACTGCCATCTGCTGGTCGAAATTCCGACCGATCCCCAACAGCCATCGATGAACCTGGGTCAGGCCGTGGCCGTGTGCCTGTATGAGCTGGTGACGCGGGCGTTTCTGCCGGGAGGAATCACATCTGCAGCGGTGGCTGAACAGGCTGGGGACCAGGCAGAAGAGCGAGGCCCCGCGGCGCCCTCCGGCGATTTGGAGCTTCTGGCCCACCTGGTGGAAGAGACCATGACGGCCACGAACTACTCTCCGGCGTCGATGCGGGAGGCAAACCGTCACGATCTGCGGCTGCTGCTGCGCAGGCTGGCCCCCACAAAACGGGATACACGGCGCATTCTGGGCCTGTTCCGGCGAATTCTTTGGCGAATGAAACGGGTTCCGAAAGGGGACTAAGTGTGCACCTGAATCCCGCGCAAGTGGGAGATACTTTTCGATCGCAGTCCCGAATCCTGTTAAAGTGGCGCTCATAGGTTTCCCGATGCAAGCGTGTCCGTTTCATGTGCGTGTTTCAGCTTTGGCCAAGATCCAGCCTGGTTCGATGGCCTTGTGCGGCGCGCTGGCGCTGGTATTGAGTTTGTTCGCAGGTGCGCAACAAACACCGCCGGCACAGCCCAGCAGCCCTATACAAACGGCGCAAACTCCGCAACCAGCGCCCGCGGGGCCTGAGCCTTCGGCCCTACAGGGTCAGGCTGCTCAGGCTCAGGCCGCTCAGGCTCCGCCCTCCACCGGGCAGGCCGCAATGGGCAAAGCCGCTGTCCCGTTGCCCGGCGAAATCACCGAAGACGAGTTGAAGCGCATGCTTTTGGGCAAGCAACTCTTCCTGCGCGGTGGCTATCTGGACAACAACCTGAACTTCAATGAGCGTGGCATGCTGATCGGGCACTCGCAGCAAGGCTCCTATACGCTCAATGAGATTCAGATCGAGAGGGTGCGCCTGACCAAGCACAAGGTGGAGATGGAAGGGACACGCTACGGGTTGCACTTTCTGGGCGCTCTGGCGTACGAGGACCCCGCCACGGCGGTCGACCCGATCAGAATCACTCCCAAGAAGAAAGTAGTCAGGATCACCATCGACCGGGAGCAGGTGCTGGTGCGCAAGACGAAAAAAGAAGTCGGCGCCAAGGGGCAAGAGCAGAAGGCAAAACCCGGCGTTCCCAGCGCTCTGGCGCGGACCTCGCTAGCCGCCGCGACAGTTGCACAGCCGGCTGCCATCACGGCCCAGACTCCTCCCGCTGCAACGGAGCCGAGCGAGGCCGACCAGCTCAAGGCATCGATTGCTGCCGCTCCCGCAGCCGAACGGCCCGCCGATCCGGCGAGCGTTACGACCACCTATTTGCCTGTTCATGCAGCCAATGTCCTGAGAGATGCCATCAGCCGCATCTTTGCCACAGGAATCGACGACCGGTTGATCGCCTCGATGCCCGACTTCTGGAAGCTTTACTACCAGGCCGTGGCGGAAAAGGCCGATTACCGGCCCAAGGACCCAGCGGTGCTGCGCCAGAATGCGGTGGACAAGAAAGCAAGGATGCTTTCGGTGTTCCAGCCGGAGTCCAACGAATACGCACAGGCCAATGCCGTGTCCGGCATGGCTCTTTATCACGCGGTGATCGGGCCCGACGGCAAGCCTCAAGAGATTGCGGTGGGCCGGCCCATCGGTCTCGGACTGGACGAGAACGCCGTGGAATCGATCCGCAAAGCCGCCTTTGAGCCGGCAATCAAGGATGGAAAGCCCGTTCCCGTCCTGCTGGACCTGGTGGTGCAGTTCCACATCTACTCGAAGCGGACCGCGGAGTCGAGCAAGCCGGAGGAGGCCAGCAAGCAGGCCGAGCCGTCGCTGCCCGGACCCTACAGCGCACAGCATCCGTAGATCGATATTGAATCGGACCTTTGTCCACGCCTGCTGCAAAGCCCTGCATGAAGCTGGCACAAAGGTTGGATCGAGGGAGCTGAGGCTGCCAAACCGTGCCTGGCGGCCCGCGTCCTGCAGCGCGTGTCAGACGGTGCGGTCGAAGACCAGTTTGGATTGAACCACCGTTCCGCCGGGATTAGTGACGGCGTAAATCCAGGCGCGCACCTTGCCGTTGGCGCAACCCGTAAAGTCGTCCTTTGTGACGGTGCAGCCGGCGTCCTTCTACCACTGCTCGGCCTCAGTGTAGGAGTAGACGCTGGAGCTTCCTGTAATCGGATTATCCTTGCCGTCGGCTGCTCCTTTTGAAGCCGTAGGAGCTTGCAAAGCCGCGGGTGGGCGTGGTGGGAGCCTGAGCTGGCGGGAACCAGTGTATTGCGGTCGCGGGATGGTTGCGTTACGCAGGCAGACGATTGTCTTACGGCTATCCCGCATCTGTCTTACGCTCGCAAGACGATGTAAGACAAGCGGTCTTGCTCACAAATCCTGCCTTACGCGCTGTCAACCCGCCCCAGCCGTCAGCCAATCTTGACCGGTTCCCATAGCTCCACCCGATTCCCTTCAGGATCCCAGATCCAGGCGAATCGCCCGTAGGAGTAGTCCTCCCGCTTTGGGTCGATCCGCACTCCCGCAGCCGAAAGCTGAACCAACAATTTGTCCAGATCGTCCACGCGGAAGTTCACCATGAACTGCTGCCCGCCCTCGCCAAAGTAGTCGGTGTCCGCGGGAAAGTGTGCGAAGACAGTCATTCCCGCCGCTTCAGGTCCATCGAAAGCAAGCGACCCGCCGTCTTGCGGCTGGATGCCGAGATGGAGTGCGCACCACTCAGATAGCTGTTGCGGGGCTTTCGCCTTCAAAAAGATACCGCCCACTCCTACGACTTTGGCCATCGCTACTCCTCCTGCCGGATGATCTGCTCGAGTTTAGGCTTGTGTTTGGCCTCGCGGCCAGTGCGCGGCTCGGTATCGAGTACCCGCGCGGGCTTGGGCTGGCCGACGCGCTCACGGGCGTTGGCCTTGACGGCCTTGGTAGCCGAAAACTTGGATGGCTTGCGTTTCGTCATGGCCCCTGCTTGCGTTCCTTTGTTGTAAGGATGAGTATGGAATAGATTCTGCTTAAGGGGAAGAGCCGGAAGCCATGGAAGAACGCGAATTTTTCAACGAGACCACGGAGCAGCGCCCACATACCCTCATCTGTCCCAAGTGCGGGCAGCCCGGCGAATACAAGGTCACCTGGGTGGTGCGCCGCAAACGGGCGCAACTGCCGCGCAACGCCGACGAGCGCGACCGCGCCCGGTTCGCGAAGGCGCAGTCTTACATGGTAAGACGCGACGACAAATTGTCTTGCACCAACATTCGCTGCCGTAAACCCTTCGAGATCACCCAATTGCAGTCGCTGGCGTTCTTGTCGGAGTGAACGGAGTTGGGCTCGCTCAGGCCACGCCGGGGCCTCATCCAGGGAGTTCAACCACAGTAGTTCCTTCCCCATTCCGCACGTCTTCGGAGGCAGGCGTGCATAGCCTTGTTCTTCGAGGAGGAACCATGCACATTCCAGACCGTCTCCCAAGCCCGGCCCCAGCCTCATTCCGCCGCCCAACTGTCCTGCTTGTCCTTATGGGCCTGTTGTGGACCGCGCAGGCCCTCAGCCAACCGGCGCCCATTCAGCCCATTCAATTGCCCAAGCCGCAGATCACTGCAGGCCTTCCCCTGATGCAGGCTCTGGCCCAGCGCAAGACGACGCGAGCCTTCCTGGACCGGCCGCTTCCCTTGCAAACGCTCTCCAATCTGCTATGGGCGGCGTTTGGCGTGAACCGGCCCCGCGACGTCAAGCCGGAGCTGGGACGGACCGCGCCCTCGGCGATGAACAGCCAGGACATCGAGCTCGACGTGGTTCTGGCCGAGGGAGTATACGTCTACGAGGCCGAGGCAAACCGCCTTCGTCCGATTCTTGCCGGCGATGTGCGCGGCAAAATCGGCACCGAGGCCGCCACCCACGCCGCCGTGACCATCGTCTATGTCGCCAACGCCAAGGACGACTGGGCTCAGGTCGACACCGGTTTCATCGGCCAGAACGTGTATCTGTTTGCCGCCTCGGAAGGACTGAACGCATGGTTCTATGCCTTCCATGGGCCAGAACAGACCGCGGTCCTGAAGCTGCCCGCCGAAAAACATGCGCTCTACGCGCAATCGGTCGGTTACCCGCCCAAGTAGCGTTTCTGTCCGGCGACAAGCTAGCCAAGAGCAACTTGCTCGAGATTTGCGGACCCTTGGCAACTTCAAGGGATTGATCTTGGAGGGCATTTCAAAAAAAGCAGAAAATCAAATGGTTATCGTCGCCAGCTCGTCAGTATCAAGCCGTTACTGACGGTTTGCCGGTCCGGCCGCGGCCCCTGGAGCAGAATCCAGCGCTTCACACTTTTGCAATAAAATATGCAGTTTTACGGAAATTGGGGGGGTGGGGTGGGGGAGTTAATTTTCTAGTAAACAGCAGGCAGGGCCCTGAATCTCTATCCAGGCGTGATTTGAACCCAGGCGTGATTTGAACCTCCGCTGGGACTATTGTGCGACGACGGCGGTTTATTTTGTGCAAGGCGAAGTGGAACTTCCGCAGGTAGGTGAGGGAAACACGGGGTTGGAACGGCTGGGCGAAAAACTCTTCGGGACTGGGAAGGCGCCTCCGGATGAACCTGAAGGACGCATTGGACTCTGTTGGCGTCAACCGAGGGTTACTGCCGGTTTGCCGGTAATCGACCCGGAACCACGCCCAAGTCTCGAAAAACGTTCCACAAGCCGACTTCCGCAAACGAGCCGCTCCCGGCTGAGCGCCACAAAAAACAATTCTCAATCTGATTCACTTCTTCCGCGGTTGGCGCGTACCATGCAGGAATGCAACTGCCCGTGCCCGGCGCAGGCCCGCCAGGCAACCTCGCTTAGATCCAAGGAGACATTTATGTTCTGGAGTGCCCAATCTTCCCCAATGCGGGTTCTTCTCGTGGCCGGAATCATCGCGGCTTCAGCGCCGGTAGCTTTAGCCCAGGCCCAGGCTACTGAGCCAACAGACAACCGAGCGGCGAAACAAGCACTGTTGGCTCAAAACTACGGGAAACTTCCACTCAGCTTCGAGGCCAACCAGGGCCAGAGCGACAAGAGCGCGAAGTTCCTGTCCAAGGGCAGCGGCTACTCGCTATTCCTCACGGAATCGTCTGCGGTGCTGGCGCTCACCAAACCGGATGCGTCTGGAGCGGAGCCCGGACGGGCCGGCGGAGATGGGCTGAAGCCTGCTCCCACGCAACGGGCCGGGAAGACAGACTCGAGAAGGACCGATGTCGTCCGGATGGATTTGGCCGGGGCCAATCGCGGAGTACAGGTGACCGGTCTGGATCGGCTCCCCGGCACGGCCAACTACTTCATCGGCAACGACCCGGCCAAATGGCACAGCGGCGTGCCAACCTTTGCCAGGGTAAAGTACACCGCCGTCTACCCGGGCATCGATCTGGTCTATTACGGCAACCAGCGGCAGTTGGAGTACGACTTCGTCGTTGCGCCGGGGGCAAATGCGCAGCCCATCAGGCTTCAATTTGCGGGGACGAAGAAACTCAAACTGGACGCCGATGGCAACCTGACGGTCTCCGCGGCAAATGGAGAAATCGCGTTTCAAAAGCCGGTCATCTATCAAGTGAAGGACGGCCTGCGCCAGCCGATTGTCGGGCAGTTCGCGATGCTGGCGAAGAACACGGTTGGCTTCACGCTGGGCCAGTACGATCACTCGAAGACACTGGTGATTGACCCGGTGCTCACTTATTCCACTTACCTCGGCGGCAGCCTCGCCGACGGCGCCAATGGCATCGCCGTGGACAGTTTCGGCAACGCCTATGTGGTCGGCAGTACTTTTTCGACGAATTTTCCGGTGACAGCCGGTGCATTTCAGTCGGTGAACAACGAGCCCTCCAACTTCCAATGCGTTTTTGTCAGCAAGCTCAACCCAACCGGCACGGCCCTGGTGTACTCGACCTACCTCGGCGGGAGCGGCAACACCGGGAACGTAGCCCAGTTTGGCGATGTCGGCTACGGCATTGCCGTGGATGGCTCAGGCGACGCCTATGTGACCGGCCTTACGCAGTCGACGAGTTTTCCCATCACGACGGGTGCGTTTCAAACTGTCAACAACAGCACCCTCAGCCTCGGTCCTTGGAACGCCTTTGTGACCAAGCTGAACGCGACAGGCACGGCGCTGGTGTACTCGACCTACCTCGGCGGCACTAGCCAGGATTACGCCTCCGCCATTGCCGTGGACAGCCTGGGCAATGCTTATGTGACCGGCGCTGCGGTCTCGGCGAATTTTCCCGTGACAGCGGGCGCGTTTCAGGTTATCAATCATGCCTCGACCTCGTGGAACAACGCGTTTGTCACCAAGCTCAACCCAACCGGCACGGCCCTGGTGTACTCGACCTACCTGGGCGGCACCGGCTATGGTGCTAAAGGCGCGGGCATTGCGGTGGACAACTCGGACGACGCTTATGTGACCGGGAGTGCGGCTTCGACGGATTTTCCGATCACAAATGGTGCGTTTCAGAACACGAATTACGCCGCCGCCAACGCAGGTCTACAGACCGTGGCTTACAACGTGTTTGTGACCAAGCTCAACCCAACCGGCACGCAGCTGGTGTACTCGACTTTCGTGGGTGGCACCACCGACGATTTCGGGCAAGCCATTGCCCTGGACGGTGCGGGCGACGCTTACGTGACGGGCTATACGGACTCGAAGGATTATCCGGTGGCGGGGAACGCTTATCAGCCTACCAACCTTGCTTGGGCAAACGAGGCTACAGCCGCTTTTGTCACCGAGGTGAACCCTACCGGCAGCGCCCTGGTGTATTCGACTTTCCTGAGCGGCAGCGGCATACCGCCCCAAGCCTGCGGCAGTGGCTGCACTGAGAGCGGCTCGGGAGATGCCGGCAACGCGATCGCCGTGGACGGCCTGGGCGACGCCTATGTAACTGGCGATGCGATTTCGTCGAATTTCCCCACCACATCGGGCGCTTACCAGACCGTAAATAACTCGGCGGGCAATCGCACGCCCATTGGCGTCAACGCATTTATCACCAAGCTCAACCCAGGCGGATCGCAACTGCTCTACTCGACCTACCTTGGCGGCAATGTCCAGGATCTTGGCTACGGCATTGCCCTGGACGGCCTCGGCGGCGTATATGTTGCTGGCCAGACGGCATCGCAGAACTTTCCCACGACAGCGGGTTCCTATCAGCCCGCATACGCCGGCGGCTATAGCGACGCCTATATCGCCAAGTTTGCGATCGGCTCCGTACCCACGACCATCGGCACCACAACCTCGCTGATCTCGAGCGCCAATCCGCAAGTTCAGGGCAGTTCGGTCACCTTTACGGCCACGGTTGCGCCGGCTTCCGGCACCGGCATCCCAACCGGGAACGTGGTCTTCAGCGTAGACAGCGTGTCCACAAGCACGGTCGCGCTGAACGGCTCTGGAGTAGCAACCTACCCCACCTCCAGCCTGACGGCCGGACAGCACACCATCCTGGCCAGTTACGGCGGCAGCACTGCTTATGCCAGCAGCAGCAACTCCTTGACTCAGACAATCAGCCAGCCGCAAGCCGCCGCGCCGGTCTTTTCGCCGGCTGTTGGAACCTATACCTCGACCCAGAGCGTGACGATCACTGACAGCACCACCGGTGCGACGATCTACTACACCAGCAACGGCAACCCGCCGACCACCTCGTCCACCATGTACAGCGTGGCAATCCCCGTGTCGTCAACGGAGACCATCGAGGCCATTGCTGTGGCCGCCGGCTACACCAACAGCGTTGTTGCCTCGGGTACTTACACCATCAATCTGGCTGCGGCGGCATCGCCGGTATTCTCACCAACGGCAGCCACTTACACCTCAACCCAGAGCGTGACCATCGCCGATTCCACGACCGGCGCAACCATCTACTACACCACCAACGGAACCACGCCAACCACTTCGTCCACCTTATACAGCGGCGCTATCACCGTCTCTGGCACGGAGACCGTTGAAGCCATCGCCGTAGCCTCCGGCTACTCCAACAGCGCGGTAGCTTCGGCTACCTATACCATCACAGTCACGCCGCAAGCCGCCACACCCGTCTTCTCGCCGGCTGCCGGTAGCTACACCTCAACCCAGAGCGTGACCATCGCCGATTCCACGACCGGCGCAGCCATCTACTACACCACCAACGGAACCACGCCAACCGCTTCGTCCACCTTATACAACGGCGCAATCACCGTCTCGACGACGGAGACCATCGAAGCCATCGCCGTAGCCAGCGGCTTCTCCAATAGTGCAGTGGCCACCGCGGCCTACGTTATCGTGGTCGTCGCACCCGGTTACACGCTGAGCGCGAACCCGTCGTCCCTCACCATCCAGAGCGGCTCGTCGGCCAGTACGGTCATCACGCTGACGCCAACAGGCGGATTCACGGGTACTGTGGACTTCGCCTGCGGAACGCTGCCAACCCTGGTCACGTGCACCTTCGTACCCACCAGCCTTACAGTCACCTCCTCCACCACCTCGCTAACCACCACGCTCACCATCGGGACCACCGGAACCCCCACCGCCGCCCTCATCAAAGAACCGGCAGGAACCGCTCTTCCCGCGCTGCTTGCAGCTGTGATTCTGCTGCCTCTGGGCCTCGCGCGGCGCATCCTTCGCACCAGGAAGGCCGGAAGTCAGTGGCTTGGGTTGTTGCTGCTGGCAGGAACATGCCTTGCAGGCGCGTGCGTGCTCGGGACGGCCGGGTGCGGCGGATCAGGCAAGAAATCCACATCGGCAGGAAGCTACAGCATACCCATCTCTGTGACCGGTAATGGGGTAACAAACTCACTGAACCTTTCCATCACTGTTCAGTAGCAAGCCAGTGCAACAAGACGCAAGGTTGAGCAGCAAGCCGATGCAACAATTCGCAAGCAAGAAGGGATTCGGACCAGCGTGCTGTTCCGAATCCCCTCTCCATTGCGGATAGATCCATAGCGCCTGCGGACCCTCCTGGGGGCGGCCGCAGCGGCTCCGCCGTTATCTTCCGGATCGGTCCCGATAAACGTTAGGTCCCTATCGG
>PLFY01000169.1 GCA_003138365.1 Acidobacteriaceae bacterium | reverse complement strand
TTGCCCTGGCTCTATGCGCTTCCGCCGGACCCGTTGCGTTGGTTCCTGCTGATTCTCACAGCGTTCATCCTGGCCTGGGCCGGGCGCGGCATCTATGCGAGCGCCATCCGCGCCCTGCGCCACGGAACCACCAACATGAATACGCTGGTCAGCCTTGGAACCAGCGTGGCCTTCGTTTACTCAGCTTATGCAACGGTCTGGCCCGCAAACGGCCGCCAGGTCTACTTTGACGCGGTTCTGCTGATCGTCGGCTTTCTGCTGCTGGGCAAGGCGCTTGAAGCCCGCGCCAAACGCCGCGCCCTGGCCGCGCTCGACTCGCTCTCCCGGCTGCGCCCCGTCACGGCTCGCCGCATCCGCGACAAAGTCGAAACCATTGTTCCCTTGGCAGAGATTCAGCCCGGAGACAGCGTTCTGGTCCTGCCCGGAGAGCGCTTCCCGGTCGACGCCACCATCCTCGAAGGCCGCACCTCCGTGGACGAGTCGATGCTCACCGGCGAACCAACCCCTCAACCGCGCGAACCCGGCGGCAAGGCTCTGGCCGGCTCGCTCAACTACGACGGCGCCGTCACCTGCCGGGCTGAGTCGCTGGGCGAGGCCACGGTGCTGGCTCAGATCACCCGCATGGTTCAGCAGGCGCAGTCCTCGCGCGCCCCCATGGAGCGGCTGGCCGACCGCGCCAGCGCCATCTTTGTTCCCATCGTGCTGGCTCTGGCGGTGGTCACGTTTTCCGTTTGGCTCTTCGCGGCGCACTCGCTTTCGCTGGCCCTGGCCAACACGGTAGCCGTGCTGGTGGTTGCCTGCCCCTGCGCCATGGGATTGGCCGTTCCCGCGGCGCTCACGGTGGCCGTGGGTCGCGGCGCGCAACTCGGTGTGCTCTTCAAGGGTGGAGAAGCGCTGGAACGTCTGGCGCACCTGGACGCAATCGTCCTCGACAAGACCGGAACCCTCACCGTGGGCCGCCCCGTGCTGGCTGGCATTCACCCACTCGCTGGCCACAATGAGGACGATCTGCTCCGCATGGCCGCGGCAGCCGAGGAGCGGTCCAACCATCCACTGGCGCACGCTGTGGTGGATGCTGCGCGGGAGCGCGGTCTGGTTTGGCAACCAGCGCAAGACGTGCAGATTCTTCCCGGCCGAGGCCTTACCGCCAAGGTGGAAGGCGGCGACTGCCTGCTCGGCAATGAAGCTCTCTTCCATGAGTTCTCTATTCTGCTTCCGGACGGAATTCCGCCGGCAGAACCCGGCGTCACCCGCCTTTGGATGGCTCTCGACAACCTGCCCGCCGGCTACTTCGACGCCCGCGACGCCCTCCGTCCCGATGCGGCCGAGGCCGTCGCCGCGCTGCGCCATTCCGGCCTCCGCGTGCTTATGCTCACCGGCGATTCGGCTGCGGCAGCCGCGCCCATCGCCCAACAGGCAGGAATCAGCGAGGTCGAAGCCTGGGTCCCCGGCGACGGGTCCTTGTCGCTGGGGTGGGAAGCCGGCCTGGACCCAGCCGGCAAGCTGGCGCGCATTCGCGCTCTGCAGCAGAGCGGCCTGAAGGTGGCCATGGTGGGAGACGGCATCAACGACGCCGCAGCTCTGGCTCAGGCCGACGCAGGCATCGCGATGGGCTCTGGAGCCGACCTGGCCCAGGAAGCCGGCGATGTGCTGCTGCTGCGCGCGCAACCCTCCGCCGTTCCCGCCGCACTCGATCTTGCCCGCTCCACTCTGCGCATCATGCGTCAGAACCTGGCCTGGGCCGCAGCGTACAACGTGCTTGGCATTCCCCTGGCCGCCGGCGCGCTCTATCCGACTTTCCACATTCTGCTCACGCCCTGGCTGGCCGCCGCGGCCATGGCGCTCAGCTCGGTCTGCGTGTTGGCCAACAGCCTGCGCTTGCGAGGCTGGCAGCCATCTTGAGGCTCAAGTCGAACAGCGGCCGGCCCGGCAAGCTAAACTAACCTGAGAGCCTGCCTGTGCGCATCCTGACCCGTTACATCCTCGGCGAGATTCTCTCCCACACGCTCATCGGTTGCGCGCTTTTCACCTTCATTCTCTTCATGAAGGAACTGCCTCACATCCTGGAGATGGTCGTCCGCAACACCTCTACCTTCACCGCAGTGATGGAAGTGGTCCTCTTTACCCTGCCCAACTTTTTCCTGGTGACCATTCCCATGGCAGTGCTGGTTGGGGTACTGCTGGGTCTCAGCCGCCTGGCCGGCGACAGCGAGATCGTCGCCATGCGCGCTTCGGGCCTGGGTATCGGCTACTTCGTCCGCGTAGCCTCCATCGTGGCCGTTGGGGGCACGTTGCTGGGACTGGGAAACTCCCTGTATGTGGTTCCTCGCGCCAATCAGGCCATCCTGAATTTGCAGAAGGCCCTCGCCTCGCAGGCTTCGTATGAGATCCAGCCCCGCGTCTTTGACGAAGACTTTCGCAACTTCGTCCTCTACGTGCAGGACGTGCGCTCGGGAACGGGCGCAGCGAACTGGCGCCAGGTGTTCATCGCCGATGTTTCCGACCCTTTCGCCCCGAAAATTACCACCGCCGCCTCGGCCACGGTGGTCAGCGACTCAACCCAGGACCTGCTCATGCGCCTGCGTAACGGAACCGAGGATGAAACAGGGGCCGGCCAGCCGCAACTTTCCAACATCTCTACGTTCGAGGTGACCGATCGCCCCTTCGCGCCAAGCCAGCAGAACGAAGGGCACCTCGGACGCCTGGACACCTTCATCTACGCCATGCCTATGGATGAACTGCGAGTGCGGAGCCACGGTCCGGACGGCAAGCGATTCCTGCTGGAGATCAACAAGCGTTTTGCCTATCCGGCAGCCTGCCTGGTACTCATGCTGGTGGGCGTCCCGCTGGGCGTCACCTCGCGCCGGGGCGGCAAGAGCTCCGCCATGGTGGCCACGCTGGCGCTGGTCATTGCCTATTACTCGCTGTCGCTGATCGGCAACGCCCTGGGCCGTCAAAACTGGATTCCCGCGTTTCTCGCGGTGTGGTCAGCCAACTTGCTGTTTGCCGCGGGCGGAATCTTCCTGCTATGGCAGATGGCTAGCGGGGGCCGTGTGCTGAGCGCCATCACCACCTGGGCCGCGCGATCTCCCAAGCCCAAGGCCGCCTCGCTACCCAAGCCCGGCGCTGCCCTCATCGGCCTCCTGGGCAGGTTTCAAAGGCGTTCCCAGCGCACCAGGTCCCGCGGCGTCTTCCCGCGCATTCTCGACCAATATGTTGTGGTTGAGTTCCTCAAGACATTTTTCCTGGTGCTGGCCGCCTTTGCTCTGCTCATGCTGGTCTTCACCACTTTCGATCTGCTGGCAGACATCTTGCGCAACCACATTGCGCTCACGACGGTCGGGCTCTATCTGATCAACCTCACGCCCACCATGCTCTACCAACTTGCACCCCTGGCCGTGCTCGTCGCCGTTCTGGTCACATTCGGCGCTCTCAATCGAAACAGCGAAATCATCGCCATGAAGGCTACGGGCATCAGCCTTTACCGCCTGGTGGTTCCGATCGTCGCCATCTCCGCCATCCTGGCCATCAGCCTGTTCCTCTTCGACCAGTACTACCTTCCCCTGGCCAACCAAAGGCAGGAGGCGCTTCGCGACATTATCAAGGGGCGTCCACCGCGAACCTTTCTGCACCCCGAACAGACGTGGATCTTCGGCCAGCCGCATCCCGGAGAACCCGCCCGCATCTTCCACTACCAGTACTTCGATCCCTACCTCAGCGAGTTCGCCAATCTCTCGCTCTTCGAGTTCGATCCGTCCACTTTTGCGCTCTCCCGGCGCATCTTCGCTGCGCGCGTCGTCTGGAACCCGGAATCCTCCTCATGGCGATTCCTGGACGGCTGGCAACACGATATCGAGGGCGGGAAAGTGAGTGATTACCACGAATTCAAAGAAACTTCATTCTCTGAGATTCACGAGGATCCGGGATATTTCACGAAAGAAGAAAAGCAAGCTCAGGAGATGAACTTCGGCCAACTCGACCGCTACATCGGCGATCTGCGCCAAAGCGGCTTTGATACCATGCGCCTCCGGGTCCAGCTCTGGCACAAGCTCGCCTACCCGCTCATCGCCGTCGTCATGGCTGTGCTGGCCATCCCCTTCGCGCTGTCCATGGGCCGCCGCGGGTCGCTCACCGGCGTCGCCGTAGCCATTGCCGTGGCGCTCGCCTACTTTGTCGTCAACGCACTGTTTGAGTCGATGGGCAACGTCAACTATCTGCCCGCCGCATTGGCGGCATGGTCCCCGGATATTCTCTTCGGACTGACCGGCGGCTATTTGCTGCTGCGAACACCGACGTAGACCCACTCTCACCGGTGACGGAATCGGGGTGCTTGACGCCCGAGGTCTCGCCTGCCGCGGCGGAAGACCTGGGAAACTACCGCTGCAAACTTCTCCATTGTCCAATAGCACAAGGCCTCCCGCATGCGGGAGCCCTTGAAATTTGTAACGCGGAAAATGTTTTACCGCGGACGCAGCGACTTGATCGACTCGGGCAGCCGCTCTTCAATGAGCTTGGCGCGCTCGGCCGCAATGCCGCCCAGATACGAAGGCACAGGCGTGGTTGTAAGCACCAGCGCCAGGCCAATCAGAGAGAAACAAACCCCTGCAATCGCCGCCGAAACCAGCATATGGTACATGTCGGAGATATCGAGCCCGAAGATATTGAAGGAAACATACTCAAGCGGTTTGATGTGTATGATAACCGCCAGCGCGAAGAGGAAGAAGACAACCGACAGAGATGTCAAAATCGCCAGCGTCACATCCAGGCTGCGGTGGAAGTTCTGCCGGGCGCGGCAGTGGGAACATTCGGCAAAATGTTGCTCGTAGTCCTTGCGCATCTCCGGAACAATCCCTGAGATGTCATATCGCCAGCTTGCCAGGATGGCGCCTACGACTCTGTCCGTACATTCGGTTTTTGCCATAGACGTAAAGACTCACTTTACAAAGGATGTGCCGGCCCGCCGACTTGTTGCGCGGCTCACGTGGCAATCGACGTTCAAAACCATTGGTCGCTGCACCTGCCCCTTGCGGTTTCAGTGGCGCCCGGCTCCGCCTCGCCACAGCAAAAAGGCTCTGGCGCTTCCCTTTGCCAATCTACCTGGCGCAGAGTGATGCCCCTCATAATCCATTCTAATCCAATTAACTCAAAAGTATATAGGCGGAAGAGCCTCATGCTGCGCCGCCAGCAGCAGCCGGTTGGCCAGCAGGCTCGCCCGCCCGTTCAGCGCCCGTTCCGCCGTCACCCGTGCCAACTCAGGAAGATTATTGCTCTGTGACAGATGGGCAAGAATCACATAGGCTGCCTGCCCGTCGTACTCGTCTTCAAGAAACGCCGCCGCGGCCTCGTTCGAGAGGTGGCCCACGCGCGAGAGCACCCGCTGCTTCACTGACCACGGGTAGGGGCCGTCCCGCAGCATCTCCAGATCGTGGTTCGACTCCAGCAGCAGCAGGTCCACGCCCTTGAGTTGCGCCTTCACGTTGGGCGGAATGTAGCCCAAGTCGGTGGCGAAGGCTATTCGCACGCCCTCCGTTCTGAAAACAAAGCCCACCGGGTCGGCCGCGTCGTGGGGAATGGTGAAGGGACTGATCGCGATATCGCCAATCTCGAACGGCTGCCCGGCCTGGAAGTACTCCACTGCCGGCAGCCAGGTGGGGTCCTTCTGCGGGATTGGGGTTGCGGGCCCTGGCTCTGGTTCGGCGGCTTCCGGCAAAGATTCCGCGGCAACAATCTGCGCCAAGGCGGGTGCGGCCGGCTCGCAGTCGGCCACAAGGTCGCTCTCGTCCGGCTCACCCTCAGCATCGAATTGAGACGCATCGGCCTCCGCCTGCCTCTCGGCTGCCTGTTTCCGGCACTGCTCCAGCCACTGGGCATAGGTCATCTGCCGCCGCGGCGTCAGCCAGCGCATCCAGGCACGATGCGTGCCCTCGGTAAAGTACACCGGAATGCCCAGTTTGCGCGCTGTCACGGCCAGTCCGCCCACGTGATCGGAGTGTTCGTGAGTGATGACGATGGCGTCCAGAGTCTCCGGCTCCTCGCCAGCCAGCCTCATGCGCCGGAACAGCTCCCGGCAGCTCAGACCGGCATCCACCAGGATGCGGGTGCAGCCGCCGGAGACAACCGTGCTGTTGCCCTTGGACCCCGAAGCCAGCACCGTGAAGCGCACCATGATCTGAGCATAACGCGGGAGCCTGTCGATCGTGCAATAGTAGGGTTAACCGCCCGAGATCGTCTCAGTATTCGCCAGGCGCCGGAAGCTCGCAGGTAGAACCATAGGGGAGAGGAAGAATGCGGAATCGATTTCGGTTGCTGGTATCTGTCATAGCGGCGACCTTCGCTGTTTTCGGCCAGGCGATTGCAAGCGCGCCCGAATTCCGGCAATACGTTGACTCGGCAAACGAGGTGAGCTTTCGCTTTCCCGATTCCTGGCTCATGAACCGGGGCGGCGTCTCATACTTCCAACCGCTCATTTTGATCAGCGATCAGGAACCGGAGAAACCATTCAGTCCAACGGTTAAGGTCGGGCTTGAGGGAAGAGATAACCAGAACGGCTCGTACTCCTATTCGAATTTCATCAACGCGATGTTTTACTATCGCGTTGCGCCAGAGCTAAACGAGGCACAGTGCTATGCGCGAGCGAAGCCCTCCACCGACCACCCGGCGGAGGACGGTTGGAAAACCGATTCGCAGACCATCGACGGCGTCCGCTTCCAGCATTTAGGCGGGGGCGAGCCAGGACCCTGCAACCGCAACACAGAAGACCTGTACGCGACATTTCATCGCGGCAAGTGCTTTCTGTTCGAGAAGAACATCATCACTTCGTGCCAAAAAACCACCTCTCGCGACATCGGCCCCGCGGAGGTAAAGCAGATCGATCGCGCTCTTGACGAGGTCATGCAATCGGTCCGCTTCGGACAGGCCCCTGCCCAGTAGCGGACCGGTAGCGCGCAGCCCCACACCTAATCAAGTGAAGTTAAGAATCTTCAGCTCACATCGCACCCGGCAGATTCGCCGGAATCTCGATCGACACCAGGGTTCCCCGCCCCGGATTGCTGACTACGGTGAATCGAGCCTGGTTGCCGTAGAGCACCTCCAGCCGCTCCTGCACGTTCTTCATGCCGATGCCCGCGCCGCTGCGGCGCAGCGCGGACGCAGGCCTGTTGCCCATGCCCACCCCGTCGTCGGCCACTTCAATCAGCACGCGATTCCCATCAAGGCGGCTGCGCAAGGTCACCGTGCCTCCTTTAAGGCGCGGTTCCAGCCCGTGCTTGATGCTGTTCTCAATCAGCGGCTGCAGCAGGATGCTGGGCACCAAAACGCCCAGTGTCCGCGGATCGATCTCTTTCTCCACCCTCAGCTTGTCCGCGCCGAACCGCACCACTTCAATGTCCAGATAGTCGTCGGTAAAACTCAGTTCTTCGCTCAGCGGAACATACGTATCGTGATCCTTCAGCAGCGCGCGCAGAATGTTGGCCAGCTTCACCGTCATTTCTCGCGCCAGTTCCGGCCTGTTGCGCACCAGCGAAGCAATGGAGTTGAGCGTATTGAACAGGAAGTGCGGGTTGATCTGGCGCTGCAAGGCGTCGAGCCGGGCCTCAAGCAGCAGCCGCTTCTGCTCCTCGAGCTTCAACTCGATGCGCAGCGTATTCCATACCTTCAGCGCAATGCCCACATCGATGGGCGCGCACAGCAACACCAGCACCTGCAGCCACCACTGGCTGGCGAGCAGCGCGAACAGCCGGGTCGGATGGGAATAAAGGTGGGCGATCCAGTCCCGGCATGCCTCCGCCGCCACGATGAGAAACAGCATGAGGAACTGGCGGTCGATGCGCGGCTGACGCAGGTTGCGGCGCACCCAGCGGTAGAGGCTCAGGTCAATGAACGGAGTGAACGAATAGATCTCCTCCTTCTCGACAAAGCGGCTCAGCATGCCCGCACCCAGGCCCAGAGCAGCGTTGAAGGGTAGGGCCAGGTACTCGTGGTTGTAGACCGCGGGCGCAGACAGCACCACGCCGCCCAGCACGGCCCATCCAGGCCCCACCAGCAGGCCAAGCAGGATCACCGTGGCAAAGGAAATGTCGGCGGCCAGAAAGTTGGGCACCCAGATGCGCACCCACACGCCCAGCGTAAGCGGCACCAGGAAAAACGCCAGCAAGGCCAGGGTTTGCCTGGGGCTGCGCTTCTCCGCAAAGAACAGCCGCCGGAAGGTGGTGACCCGCGCCAGCACGCTGGCCACCGAGGCAACGACGCCCAGCTTGACCAGCAGCGTTATCAGAATGAGATTGTCCGTCACCCCATCAATGTATCGCACTGCAGAGATCAGGGGTCAGAGATCAGAGATCAGACCGGCAAAACGGAACGCCGCGCTCGATCATGGGATTTAGAAGTACTACGGCCTGAAGGAGCCGACGCACCTTCACTCCTGGACTTGCCCGCTGTTCCCTGTTGCCTGACCCCTGTTCCCTGTTCCCCTATTCCCTGCTCTCTGATCTCTGCCCCCTGTAGAATGGATCTATGGCATTTGAGAGCGTCAAGAAGATCGCAGAAGCGGATTTCCCCACCCGCTGGGGAGCCTTCCGGATCTTGGGCTTCGAGGGTCAGCTCCCTGGGCCTCGCCCGTGTTGCGAAAAAAGCGCTCTCCAAGGCAAAGAGGTCGAAGGCCTCGTGGCCCTCGTCATGGGCGACATTCACTCCACACCGCCGCTGGTCCGCATCCACTCCCAATGCCTCACCGGCGATGTCTTCGGTTCCCTTCGCTGCGATTGCCGTCTCCAGCTCGAACTGGCTCTCGGCAAAATCGCCGACGCCGGCGCGGGCATCCTCCTCTACGAGCAGCAGGAGGGCCGCGGCATCGGCCTCATGGCCAAACTGAAGGCATACGAACTGCAAGATCAGGGCATGGACACAGTGGAAGCCAACGTCGAGCTGGGCTTCGCCGCCGACTGCCGCGAATACGAGCTGCCCGCTGAAGTCCTCAAGCTGCTCGGCGTCGCCCAGGTTCGCCTCATCACAAACAATCCTGCAAAGGTCTCCGCACTCGAGTCCGCCGGCATTGCCGTGGTCGAGCGCGTCTCCGCCGAGGTCGAGCTCCAGGACTCCTTCGAGGGCTACCTGCGCACCAAGCACGAAAAGATGGGCCACATTCAGGATTATTATTAAAACAAACCGACCGCATTCTCCCCGATTGCGCAGTATCAGCCCTGCAAGCACTCTCACCAGCCAGACCAGGGCTCCGCCCTGAATTCTTCTTCTGGTCCAAGACGATCAATGAGCGCAATTTGACGGTCAGGTGGGACAGACTCATCCGTCGCTTCAATAAGCACATTTCTTTGGCGGATGAGAATGGGTAACCGATGAAGTTTCACTCCCATATGTTGCGCGACACGTATGCACTGCGGATGTACTGGGCGGTGGCAATTTTCAAGCCACGTTTGGCGCCTCGGAACTCACCGATCACGAGCACCCGCGCCCTGACGATCATGCCCATGTCCAACGCAGCTGCCTATTGAGATTCGTCCTCCAGATGGCTCGCTTGGCGGTCACAGGGCAAGTAATGAACTGCGGCCGAATTGCCTGAGACAGCGCAATGCCGATTCAATCTTCTTACCCGGCAGAACGTAACCGTCTACGGCGGGCCGTATTGACGCGGATCGGTGATGGCTTCGATGCATAAGGGCCGGCTTCACCTCGATGGGTGAAGGAGAAGCGGCTTGAGCCTTCTTTCGATCGTGTTCAGTTCAGTTTCACCCCGATACTCCGCTCTGACCTGGCCATGGCTGTCGATTAGAAATGTTACCGGAAGCCCAAGAACTCCACCGTAGAGTTCTCCGAGCTTCTCATCGCCCATCGCGACGGGGTAATTCAACTTCAGCTTTTCGTAGAGACTGCGCGCCGCCGCGGGATCGTCGTCCATTGAGATGCCGATGATCTGCAAACCGCGCGGGCCATACTTTGATTGCCAGGCAACGAAGCGCGGCATTTCCAGTTGGCATGGAGCGCACCAGGTTGCCCAGAAGTTAAGCAGCACAACTTTGCCCCGGTAGGCGTTCAGATCCACTGTCCTGTGGTTGAAGTCCGTGCGAACGAACTCAGGTGCTTTTTTGTGAAGAAGAGACCCGGCCGCAAAGGCCATCTGCGTCACGATGGCTCCCAGACAAATTGCCAGAAGGGAACAGGTCAGGGTGGAACGGCGAAGTGCATTCTGCCACATTCTCATGCCTGTCGTCTGGTCCGCATCCATTTGAAAGAGGTCTCTATCAGCGTCCCTGTTCAACCGGATAACCCTTGTCAACCCAGTTCGCTCCGAAGTTGTCGGCGAGATAAAGCACCTTCACGTTGGTGAATCCCATCTCCTTTAACTTCGTGAACGCGGGCCCGATGTTTGGGCAGTGGTTCCACGGGCAACATCCACAATAGAGCACGATAAAGGTCTTATGGGGCAGTGAAGCCACCCTGCTCTGCAACGATTGCAGGCCTGCCGGCTGTGAACCGGGTCCCACGTACTCTCCTCCCGGGATATGAGCCTGAGCATAAAGAACGTGGGAGCCGACTTGCAGCACCAGGGGTTTATCAGCCCCGGCCGCCTGCAGCAAGCGGTTCAGAGCGTCAGGTTGAAGTAACTGAGCTTGAGGGATCGAGAAAGCGCTCCCTGGCGGCGCTGCTGAACTGGGGTCCGAGGCTGGCCCCTGCGCGTGCGCAAAAAAGGGCGCAAGCGTTACAAGCATGGCGACAATTCCCAATCGCATCATCAGCCTTCTTTTCATTGAACCGTTTCTGTGACCAGTCTAAATCCCTTGAGGATGCTCCATCAACTGACTTCAATTGCGATTGGCACAATTCCATCTCACTCCAGCGGCTTTACGGGAGGTCACTGCGATGCTATAGATCGCGCGGCGCGAGCAGATGAATTCAGGAGCAACGGGCAGAGCGGATTGGAAGAGCGGTTGGGATCGACGACGGCGGCAATGCCCAGAATTCGCTCGCAGACGTTCCAGGACAATCCCGTACAATATTGCTCAATCGAGCAGTCTTTCTTGTCGGAGATAAGAAATGATTGAGCAACCTCTTGTGCTCTTGTGCTATCAAAGAACATAAGGTCTTCCGCGGCGCCGCATTCCCTTGCAACTTGCGTTAGTTCGTTTGCCAAGACATCAACCCAGGTCCGGTAACTATGCATCTTTCGGGGAAAAGTCGGCCATTCAATCTCTTTCGGAACCTCGCGTTCCTGGGATTGGCTGCGTGTATCTTCACATGGGGTTTGCAATACAAGCTTTCCCTCTATGATCCGTCCCAGGCTGCGTCTCATCAAATTCCGAGCGCCAAGCTCCTATCCAAGAATGAGCAATCCAGAGCAACGGATAGCCCACGCGTCATTCAAACAAAAACCTCGGCCAAGGTCCTGTTCGCGGCGCCTGCCTCTGTGTTCTTCGTTCCGTTGCTGGTCCTCGGCAAATTGAACCCGCCCGCCTCCGGCCAGCGGGAACAGCGAGCGAATCGGTCGTGGCATCTTCGTCGCGCCATTGTGAACGCGTTCTTCGTTCGCCCCCCGCCGGTTCTGGTCTAGGCCTCTGACCGGATGAAATNNCAGCCGGTCAGGAGACCGGCGCTGCACTTTTTACTGGTACATAACCAGACGGTCAGAGACCTAGTCGTTCCTCGATCGCCAATTCTGAAGCATTCGATAAAGTTCAATGGTCGAATGCAGCAGGACATCGTCTCTGTTTGAGAATGTGTCCTGCCGTCCTGGACCCAACAATCAAGAATCCGTTTACAGGTGCATTCGAGATATGCGAAAGCGAACTTCCTTGATCCTCGCCGCGGGAATGACGTTCCCTGTTCTGGCTGGCATCGTTGCGTGCAATTTCAAGAATCAACACTCAGATTCGAGAGCCGTGGAGGCGCCATCGGCGAAAGTGGCGGCAGCGGCACGGGGAAACATTGCGCACACGTTGAGTCTTGCGGGGCAGTTCCAGCCCTACCAGGTGGTGGATGTTCACCCGAAGGTCACCGGCTTCATGGTGAAGATCAACGTGGATATCGGCGACAGGGTGCGCAAGGGCCAGACTCTTGCGGTACTGGAAGTTCCGGAGTTGAACGCGCAGTTGAAGGGGACTGTGTTCGAGATTCAGCGGGCCAAAGACGATCTGCTTCGTGCGCAGAATGAGATCAAGCGGGACCAGGCCATCCATTCGGCGCTGCACGCCGACTATGAGCGGCTGCTTGAGACGTCAAAAGCGCAGCCAGGTTTGATCGCGCAGCAGGAATTGGACGATGCGCAGAGTAAAGATCTGTCTTCGGAGTCGCAGGTGGATGCGGCCAAAGCCTCCGCGGCCGGCGCGCAGCAACATGCGGAGGTGGCCCACACCGACAACGATCGCGTACAGGCGCTCCAGAACTACACCAACGTGGTGGCGCCGCTGGACGGCGTGATCGTCTGGCGCTATGCCGACACCGGTGCGCTGATCCAGAGCGGGACAAATTCAAACGAGCAGGACATTCCGATCGTAAGGCTCTCGCAGAGCGGCCTTTTGCGCCTGCGAATGCCGATTCCGGAGAACGATGTGCAGTTTGTGCATATCGGCGATCCAATGCAGGTGAGAGTGGATGCCATTGGCCGCTCCTTCACCGGCAAGATCGTACGCTTTACCCGCGACGTGAACTTCGAAACCCGCACGATGGAGACCGAGATCGATGTGGAGAACCAGGATCTCTCGATCTCCCCTGGGATGTACGCCAATACTGAAATGCAACTTGGACATGCCGATAACGTGGTGACCATTCCAGTCGAAGCGCTGGTGCTCCAGAGCAATCGGCAGACGGTCTATGTGCTCGACGCCGGCAACCGTGTTCATGTCCGCAATGTAGAGGTGGGGCTTCGTGGTTCGAAGCTGGCCGAAATCAAGACCGGCCTTGAATCCGGGGATCGAGTAATCCTGGGCGGCCAGGAGAACTACAACGAAGGGGAACAAGTTACCCCGATTCTCACCCAGGAGCCTGCCTCCGATGTTATGCGCGAGTCGGGCGGCGTGATCGACATGAAAGCGGAAGAAGAAGAGAACAACGGAGGTGCGAAGTAATGCCGAAGTTTGCTCTCAAGTATCCGTTCTTCATCATCATGCTGTGCCTGGTGGTGGCGCTGGTGGGCGCGGTCAACGTGGCTCGCATGCCGGTCGATCTGTTCCCCAATATCGACATGCCCGTCGTCGTCGTGGCCACATTCTACAACGGCATGCCTCCGCAGCAGATCGAAGCCGACATCACCAACACGTTTGAGCGGTTCTTCACCCTGGCCGCCAATGTCGATCACAGCGAATCGCGGTCGCTGACCGGCGTGAGCCTCATCAAGATCTACTTCAAGCCGGGCACCGATCCCAACGCGGCCTTGAGCAACATTGCCAACCTGGCGATGGCCGACTTGCGCCGCCTGCCACCGGGCACTTTGCCGCCGGTTGTGCTGGGCATGGATGCCTCGACCCAACCCGTCTGTCTCGTTACCCTGAAAGGCCAGGGACTGAACGAGACCAGGCTCAAGGATCTGGCCCAGTTCCAGGTGCGCAACCAGATATCCAACGTGCCGGGCGCGTCGGTGCCGCAGCCGTATGGCGGGACTTACCGGCAGATTCAGATCTATGTGGACCCGCTCAAGATGGAGGCCCGCAACCTCAGCCTGAACGACGTGGTGACGGCGGTCGATAGCTCCAACCTGATTCTGCCCGCGGGCGACGTGCGCATCGGCTCCAAGGACTTCAACATCTACGCCAACAGCCAGTTCCCGGACGCGAACTCGATGAACCAGATGCCGCTCAAATCGGTCGGCAATTCATCCGTGCTGGTGGGCGACATCGGCAAGGCGATCGACTCGGGCGCGCTGCAATACAACATCGTCCGCATCGACGGACAGCGCTCGGTCTATGTGCCGGTTTTCAAGCAAGGCGGAGACAGCAACACCATCACCATCGTGAACGGAATGAAGGCCGCCATCAAGCATCTGGTTGACATTCCAGAATCGCTTAAAACAGCGGTAGTATTCGACCAATCCGTCTTCGTCAAGCTGGCAATCGGCAACGTTACAAGGGAAGCGGGCATCGGACTTGTGCTGACTGGGGTGATGATCCTGGTCTTTTTGGGCAGTCCGCGCGCCACATTTGCAGTGCTGTTATCCGTTCCGCTCTCCATGGTGGTCTGCCTCATGATCACCAATTACATGGGCGGCTCCATCAACACCATGATCCTGGGCGGTCTGGCGCTGGTTTTCTCGCGGCTCATCGACAACGGCGTCATCGTGCTCGAAAACATCTTCCGGCACATGGAGATGGGGGAATCACCGCCCGTCGCCGCCGACAATGGTGGGACGGAGGTTTCGATGGCGGTGCTGGCAGCCACCTTTACCACCTCTATCGTGTTCTTCCCGGTCACGTTTTTCAGTGGCGTCAGCAAGTACATCTTCACTCCGCTGGCGATGGGCGTCGTGCTTTCGATCTTCGCATCCTATTTTTTCGCCATGACCGTAGTGCCGCTCTACTGCGCCAAATTCATTCGCCTCAAAGACGAGAGCGAACACAGCGAAGAAGCGAAGGTGACCATCTTCACTCGCTTCGAGAGAAAATTCAACGGGAAGTTTCAGGCCATGCTGAACTGGTATGAGGCTCTCGCCATGCGGGCGATGAAGAGGCCCGGGTTTACCGCGGCCGCGATCCTCGGCGGCGTGCTGCTGGTGCTCGCGGTCACGGTTCCGTTCATCGGCCGCGCGTATTTTCCGCGTACCGACCCAGGCCAATTTGTCATCGACGTGCGGATGCCCAGCGGAACGCGGCTGGAGGCTAGCAACGAATACATCGCCAGGGTGGAGACGATCATTCGCAGCGTAGTCAAACCGTCCGACCTTGGCATGATCGTCTCGAATATCGGCGTCTACCCCGATCTCTCCGCCATCTACACCACCAACGCCTCAATGGACACGGCCTTTGTGCAGGCCAGTCTCAAGCAGGACCATAGTGTCGGGAGCTACGAGTATATACACCGCGTGCGGGAAAAGCTCTCCCGCGAGATGCCTGAACTTACGACTTATTTCCAGGCGGGCGGCCTCGTGGATAGCGTGATCAACCAGGGCCTGCCGGCTCCGATCGATATCCAGGTTAGCTCCAACAATATGGAAGGAGCATACGCACTCGCCAGGAACCTCACCCGGAAGATTGAAACGATGCCGAATGTAAGCGGCGTTTACATTCCGCAGAACCTGGACTACCCAGGTATTGCGCTGAATATCGACCGCGAGAAGGCCAGCCTGATTGGCCTCTCCACCAGGGACGTGCTGGACAACGTGATTACCGCCATGACCTCGGACGGCATGGTCGCCCCCAGCTACTGGATCGATCCGAAGAGCGGCAACAACTACCTGGTGACGGTCCAGTACGCAAATCAATTCATCAATAACATGTCGATGGAGGATTTCAAGAACATTCCACTCCGCGGCGTGCATCCAGCGGGAAACAATTCGATGCAAGACTCCAGCGAGGCCTCAAGCCAGTCGCGCGAGCTCTCGAATGGCGACCACACGGCTGGATATACGCCTCTGGGCTCGGTCGCGGACATCGAGCTGATCAATACGCCGACGGAAGTGGATCACTATCAGATCCGGCGCGTGATCGACATCTATGTCTCTACCAAGACCGAGGCGCTCCAGAAGGTGGGCGGAGAGATCGACAAGCTGTTGGCGAGCACAAAGACGGATAAGGACACCGTGCTGACGGTGCGCGGCGCCGTGGTCAGCATGAACCGGTCGTTCCTGGAATTTGGCCTGGGCCTCATCGTTGCAGTGCTGCTGGTGTATCTGATCCTGATGGCGCAATTCACCTCCTTTATCGATCCATTCATCATCCTCATGGCTATTCCGCCCGGATTGGCGGGTGTTGCAATGATCCTTCTGGTGACGCGGAGTTCGCTGAACATCATGTCCTTGATGGGCGTGATCATGATGACCGGCATTGTGGTCTCAAACAGCATCCTGATCGTGGAATTCGCCGGTATTTTGCATAAAAAGGGATTGCCCCTTTTGGAAGCCGTGGTCGAGTCGTGCAAAGTGCGCCTGCGCCCGATTTTGATGACCTCGCTGGCAACGCTTCTCGGCATGATTCCGATGGCGCTTGGAATGGAAGCCGGCAGCGAGCAATATGCGCCGCTGGCGCGCGCGGTCATTGGCGGACTGGCGGTTTCCGTGGTCGTAACCGTTTTCCTGGTGCCGGCGGTTTACCTGCTCGTTCACGGCCGTCACGAAAAGAATTCCGCGGTTGCGGGGGAGGCATAAGAACGATGAGACGACCGAGTATCCGGTGGTTCAATTCAACACTCCTCTTCTCGCTTGCAATCGCCTGTTCGAGTTCACTATCCGGACAGGACACAACAACCAAGCCGGGGTTGCCGGATGCTCCGCCGGCGCCGCTTATGGAAATTGCTCGGCAAAGCGCAATGCCGATGGCCGAGGGCCTGAGCCAGGCAGCGGCGGCGCCGGCGGATAACTCCGCTTCCGGTCAGCACCCGCGCCTGGCGCTGGCGGATGCTGAAAGGCTGGCCATCAAGAACAATCCGCGGGTCAGCGTTGCCCACCTGCTCGCCTTGGCTCAGCATCAGGTCGTCCGTGAAACCAGGGCCGCCGAACTGCCGACGGGAACAGCCAATATCACTGCCGAGGACGCGGAAAACGGCAGCCGCGTCTCCGCGGGCTCGCTCACCGCGTCGAATCTCTTTGAGCACGCGGCAGCCGGGGGAGAGTTTACCCAATTGATTACGGACTTTGGAAGAACCGGCAACCTCGTTGCATCTTCAAGACTTCAGGAAAGGGCGCAAACTGCGAATGCTATCGCCACTGTCGAAGATATAACCCTTGCGGCCGATCAGGCATTTTTCGATGCTCTTCAGGCCCAGGCGTTGCTGAAAGTGGCGGACCAAAACGTGAGCACCCGGCAGACTACGGAAACGCAGGTCAGTCAGATGACGAAAAATAAGCTCAAATCAACTCTCGATTTGAGCTTTGCAGATGTCATCTTATCGCAGGCAAAACTATTGCAGCTTGATGCACAGAACAATGTAGACTCGACGCTGGCGGCATTGGATGCGGTCCTCGGGCTCGACCGGCAGGTAACGTACGACCTGGTTGATGACAATGCGCCAGTGAATGCACCTCCAACAGATGCCGATCAACTGCTACAGCTCGCATTTCAGCAACGGCCCGACCTTCAGGCCCTGACCTATAGCCAACAGGCAGCCGTCAAGTTCAGCCATGCACAGCGCGATCAGATGCTGCCCACGATAAGCGCCGCGGGAACCGCCGGCAGCGTACCCATCCGTCCACCCTCGGGTTACACAAGCAATTGGTGGGGCGGCATTGGCGTCAACATGGAGATTCCAATCTTCAACGGCTTCCTCTACTCGGCCCAGGCGAAAGAAGCGTCCATCCGCGCTCAGGCGGCCTCGGAACAAACCCGGGATCTGCGCGACAGGATTGTCCGGGATGTTCGTACCGCGTGGCTGGCAGCGAATACCGCGTATCGGCGTGTTGCTGTCACAGACGAACTTCTGCAACAAGCAAACCTTGCACTCTCGTTGGCACAAACACGCTACAAATTGGGGCTCAGCTCGATCGTGGAACTGAGCCAGGCGCAGTTCCAACAGACCGATGCGGCAATCGGCAACACAGACGCGCAATACCAATACCGGCTCGCTCTCGCCACGCTCAATTACCAGACTGGAGCAACCCCATGATTGAGGACTTCAAATTGTTGTTGAGCTCTTCCGCGAGGAGACAGCCACCATGCCGGTGATTGGCGACAAGCCCGAATTCAATCTGAAGACGGTTGTTTATGCAACCGACTTCTCGCTCTCGTCTCAGAATGCTGGGCTCTATGCAGCTCGTATCGCGTCGTATGCCTCTGCCACACTGCTGGTGGCTCATGCTTTCACGCTTTCCCAGGGCGCCTTGGAAGTTGAAGCTGATCACGTCCTGTTGAGCCAGCAAAGGAAGGACTTGAACCTTCTGCTTTCCAGAGAGGCTAATCTCCTGGGATCGGATTCAATCCATGCCATTCCCACTCTTCTGGAAGGTGACCCGAAAACCGTGATTCCAGAACTGGCCGATACGAATGCGCCAGCCATGATGGTGCTGGGGACACATGGCAGAGGTGGGCTCGAACGAGGCATCATTGGTTCCATTGCAGAGCAGATTCTACGGTCTTCAGAGTGGCCCTCGCTTACCGTTGGCCCGCTGGTCAAGTCCGCTTCTTCGAAGGCGCTGCCCTTCGAGAGGATTCTCTTCGCCACCGACTTTACCTCGGCTGCCGCCAGCGTGGCAGCCTATGCGGTGTCCTTAGCGGAGGTGTTCGGAGCCAAGCTGGATGTCCTCAATGTGATTGAGGACGGCGCCATTGACCATCCAGACCGGCTATCCGACTTACAGAGCCGCTTCTATGGCGCTCTCGATGAGCTTGTTCCGGAACGGGCGAAGAAGTTCTGCGATCCGAGGACGTTTGTCGCGGTGGGCGGCGCACACGATCGAATTCTTGAACACATCAAAGAACGATCGATTGACCTCTTGGTGCTTGCCATCCGGAAGACTTCACATCTAAGCATGGAAATGAGAACTTCTGGGGCCTTCCGGATCATAGTAGAAGCGGAATGCCCGGTCCTGACGATCAGAAAGTAAGGATTTGGCCGCTTTGCCGGCGATCTGAATGGAAAAATCGAAGAAGAACTTCATTTTGCTGAAAAACTGCTGAACCGATTCGCTCTTGTGCCGGTTTTTACCGCTTTTATAGATTGTCGCGCCCGCTGAAAACACGCAACTTGCTCATTCCGCGCGCCTTCTGCTCTACGGGCCACAGGCAGGACTCCGCTCCGGATTCTGTTGTCTCCGAGGCCGAGGAGTTGGCCAGCGAGCCCATCTCCGTCATTCGCGCTAACCCAGGTGCGCCACCAGAATGAATACGAAGAAAGCCATCAGAAGAGAAAAGACTATGGTCAACAGCCACGTAAGCCACTTCTTCGCCGGCGGGTTCACCCAATAGCACAGAAGTGCGGAGAGCAGCACGGCTTGCGTGACAACCTCCACATAGCTGCGCAACTGCATCCACACCGGGGTGGTGGTGTAGATGAAGCCTTCCAGCGATCCCGGCGGCGCGGCAAAGGTCCCCAGAATCCCAACGCCCACGAGAATCCAACTCATCAGCAGCCAGCCGTGCTTTCGGCCAAAAAGGCAGCTCCGCAGAGGATAGAAGACCGTCGCGAAGAGCACCGCGCGCAGCGGCTGCAACAGGACTCCAGCCTTCACCAACGGATGGCTCATTGGCCGCATGCCAGAGCAGGGGCTGGCTATCAACTCAGCATAATGGAAGAGGTTATAGGCAATAGCACCCATCACGAAATAGGTGATCGTGTGGCAGACCGCGGTTTTGGCTGCCAAAGACAAAAAACGAGGTTGCGAGTCTTGCATACGTGCTCTCACAGTTCTCAGAATGGAATGCGCGAATTATACTCCCGCGATGAGAGCGTATCTGTGATGCAGGCATGGGAGTTATGGCGTTCAGCTTCGATCCTCGTCAAAGCTTTGTATTGCAACGGCCTGTTCGGGAAGGCTTCCTACCCTTGTAGCGCCCTCAGCACCTTGGTCGTCGTAACCACCTGCCATGGTGTCACTCCTCACCCTGTTCTTCGGCACCGATGGAGTTCTATTCAGATGACAAACTTAACCCAGCCCATTTAGCACCACGGCAGGTATTGCGAACCAGGAAAAGAACTCCAGTGATCTAGCTCACACCTGCGAGGTTTCGGCCCAAGATTTCCCAATCTCTGAGGGTAACTGCGGGATGAAGTGCATGTTGGCGTCCAACTCACCACCTAAAAACCTAGCGAACTCCAATGTGGGTGCAACCACCTCTTCCGGAGCGGCCAATTCCGGTGTTTTACCCTTCCCGCCGCGATCCTGCCCCCGCCAATCACTCTTGCCCGGCGTGAGCAACAGTCGCGTGAATCTGGTTGGGGCTGAAAAGGTTCAGCTTCAGGAAGGCCTGCGGCAGGATGCCGCTCATTTTCCCGGCGCCCAGAACGGCTACGCGGACTTGGGCAACTGGGCAGGTACTTCGGTGGCCTCAACGGCTATCTCCGCCATGGTCTTGTTGCCTAGTCTTCAGATGAGTGTGTTGGTGGTGGTTACAAGGATCCTCGCATCGGCCACCGGCCGGATTTTGAGGGATTTGGCACGAAACAGGGGGTTTTTCGGCTCAAAAAGGGCGAAAATCAGCCGTGCTTGTTTACTGATAAGTGAATAGGAGTAAAAACTAACCTATTCATTTTAGAGGCGTTACGTAGAAATCCAGGTTGAAAACTGGGCTCCAGAGGGTAGGGGGGGGTGGGGAGGGCACCTAAAAAGCAGGGAACAGGGATCAGGGATCAGGAACAGCCCGCGCCGGTACGGGCCGGGGACATTCCTGACAGATTGAAGCGGGGACATATCCAGCAGATTTCGTGGTTCGGAATTGGCGTGGATTCTCCATTTGCCCTCTGTGAACCATTTTGCGCCGGGCGACCGTTAAATTCTGCAAAAAATGCGGAGGTGAAGATGCCGCAGCGAGCTTCAAAAGCCGGACTCGCTGCAAGATCAAAGCTTGTACCTCCAGTTTGGAGCCATGCCGAAGGAAAATTGAACTTCATCACAAAGAAACAATCCGCACGCAATTGCTGTTGCGACCCCGTGGACCCAATTGCCAGTCGCCTCCGCGCCGCCTGTCCAGGCTGCGGAAAAGGGCCCGAATTCAGCCGAAATACCCGAAAAGCATACCGCAGGGGCTGAAGCCCGTATTGATTCTGCGAGACTTACGGCACGACTAAAGTCGTGCCCTGACGCTTCCTGCGCCCCGGAACGAGTTTTTCCGCAGCCTGTAAAGCCCGCGTTGACTCTGTTGGCTTTATGCGGGGGTTGAAACCCCCGCCTCCCTCCGAATCGAGTTTTTCCGCAGCCTGTGAAGCCCGTACCCTTCATCTGTAGCGGCAATTTATATGCGTCGGCCCTGCCCTCGACAGACTCCTCCTTGACGGGAGGCGGCTGAAAACCTAATCTCAAACCAGCGCCCTGTTTGATCGAAACCGTTCGCGGTTCCGGCGGCCGGGTGCAATCCTACTGGACTCTTTCCGGACTGGGCGGCGATGACCCCCTACTACTGGCAGTATCTCCCGCTGTTCATGCAGATTGTTGCCGTGTTCTTGCTTGGGCTGGGAATGGTTGTGGCCTCCTGGTTCGTTGGGCGGCATCGCAACTCGGCCACCAAGCTGGCCGCTTACGAGTGCGGCATTGTCGCCGTGGGCGATGCCCGCGGACGCTTCAGTGTGCGCTTCTACCTGGTGGCCGTGTTGTTCATTCTGTTCGACGTGGAAGCGGTCTTCATGATGCCCTGGGCGGTGGTCTACCGCAAGCTGCCCCACATTACCGGCTCCCCTCTCTTCGGATTCTGGGAGATGCTGGTTTATCTGGGTTTTGTAGGTGTGGGACTCTACTACATCGTGCGTAAAGGCATCCTGAACTGGAGCCAGGACAAGGCGGATCTTTAGGATGGGCATGGCAAGCACATTGATTGGCAAGGCGGCGGTGTTGGAGGGGCTTCCAGATCACCCGGCCCTCAAAGCCATCCTCGCCTGGAACCCGGCGGCGCTAACCGACGCCAAATTTGACCGGAGCGAGTTGACTCTGACCATCGTTGCCGAGGAGATTCGAGCCGCCGCCGCCGCAGTGCAAGCGGCCGGCTACAACTTTTTCGAGGACATGACCGCTGTCGACTGGTTTCCTTCCTCGCCCCGCTTCCAATTGAGCTACCACATTCTTTCGCACTCTTATAAGGAGCACATCCGGCTGCGCGTGCTGGTGGAGGAGGCAAACGCGTCGGTCGAGTCGATTACGCCGGTGTGGCCCGCGGCCAACTACTACGAGCGCGAGGTCTTCGATCTGTTCGGCGTGCGCTTTGAGGGGCATCCCAATTTACGCCGCATCCTGATGCCGGACGATTGGGTGGGACATCCGCTGCGCAAGGACTATCCGGTGGAGGGGTACCGCTAAATGACTGACGTTGCCGGCACACCCATCCTCGAAGCCCCGGCGGCCTTAGGCGCCAAGGACCAGCACATGGTGCTGAATATGGGCCCGCAGCACCCTGCGACGCATGGCGTTCTGCGCCTGGTGCTGGAGATTGACGGTGAGATCATTGTGCGGCTTTATCCGGAGATCGGCTATCTGCACACCGGCATTGAGAAGACCTGCGAGGCCAAGTTCTATCAGCAGGTGGTGCCGCTGACGGACCGCGTCAACTATCTGGACCCGCTGTCGAACAATTTGTGTTACGCCCTGGCAGTCGAAAAGCTGCTTGGCCTGGAGATTCCCGACAAAGCGCAGTGGCTGCGGGTGCTGCTGGCTGAGTTGAGCCGCCTCAATTCGCACCTTATCTGGCTGGGGACGCACGCCATGGATATTGGCGCGCTCACGGTCTTTCTGTACACTTTCCGCGAGCGCGAAGACATCCTGAGACTCTTTGAGGCCGTGGCCGGGCAGCGGATGATGACCAGCTACATCCGGATCGGCGGCCTGGCGATGGAGCCGCCGCTGGACTTCCTGGACCGGGTGCAGGCATTCATCCGCACCTTCGGGGAAAAGATCGACGAGTATTCCAACCTGCTGACCGGCAACCCGATCTTCAAGGGCCGGCTGAAGGGCGTGGGCCTTCTCTCGGCGGCCGACGCCATTGCGCTGGGCGTGACTGGACCCCCGTTGCGCGCCTCGGGAGTGGACTTCGACCTGCGCCGGGATATGCCTTATTCCAGCTATGAGAAATTCCAGTTCGAGGTTCCGCTCTCGACTGACGGCGACTGCTGGGCGCGCTATGCAGTTCGGCTGGTGGAGATGCGCGAGAGCGTGAAGATCATTCAGCAGGCGCTGGACGGGATGCCCGAAGGCGCGGTGAAAGCCGACGCGCCCAAGATCGTGCTGCCGGACCGGGAAAAGATGAAGACCCAGATGGAGGCCCTGATCCATCACTTCAAAATCGTGACCGAAGGGTTTGCCGTGCCCGCCGGCGAAGTCTATCAGGGCATTGAAGCGGGCCACGGGCAGACCGGCTACTATGTGGTTTCAGACGGAACGGCGAAGCCCTACCGGGTGCATATGCGCTATCCGTCGTTCGCAACCTTGCAGGCGCTGGAAACGATGTGCAAGGGCAGGATGTTGGCCGATGTTGTGGCAGTGATCGGATCGATCGATATTGTGTTGGGAGAAATCGACAGGTAAGGAGGAGGCGCGCATGGTGGACTACGAGAAGCTCGCGGCTCAAGCTAAAGCGGCTCAGGATGCCGCCGCTTTGGCTTCGCGCAAGGAAAAGGAATCGGCAGTGGATCCGAGGGTCTTTTTTCAAAGAGTGACCGCGGAGATCAACGAGGAGATGAACAAAGCCAATGCGGAACTCCTGAAGAGAGGGATGGACGCAATTTCCCGGAATCACTTACCCAATTTCGACGGAATTGTTTTTCTTGTTTTCGGGGCAGGATTCATGTGCAGGGTGGAGCTTGAAGTTCAATTGCGAGTATCTCGCATCAAGGCCATCATCTGCGGCCCGCCGAATGGAAACGAAGTCTCGCGCAAGGAGTTTTTCTTCGGCCAGGAGGTTTCAGCTTCCGATTCGCCGAATGCGGAACGAGGGGGGTTGCGAATCGTGGGACCAAGCCCACAGGAAATTGCGCAAGACATCATTGCGGGTATTGTGGTGGGCACATTTGATTGAGTTTGGTTCCGCTGTCTACGTTGAGTTGTGGGTATCGCTGGCATCCTTGCTTCGCAGCTATACCGCGGCCCACGGGCTAAACGGCAAGCGGCAGGCAACGGTCGAGTTGGGTGAGGAACGAATTTTGGTTCGCCACGGCGCGGATTGGCTGGATTTGCGGCGTAATGGCGCCAGGGTGAGCTGGCAGCGCGAAGATGGGCGGAGCGGAACACTGGAATTAACGGCAGCCGGGCAATTGCACGACGAGGCAGGGACAGAAGAGGACATGGAGATGGATACGGCAGCCGAAGCGTGGGCGCGGGAGTTGATGCAATGAATCTTGAAACCATGACCCTGTTCTCGCCCCAGTTGGCGGCGCGGTTCGATGCGCTGGTCAAGAAATACCCGCTCAAGCGGTCGGCGCTGATTCCCATGCTTCTCTACGCGCAAGACGAGATCGGATACTTGTCTGACGCGGTTGTGGCCGAAGTGGCCGAGCGCATCGGCATTACCGAACTCGAGGTGCGCAACGTGGCTACCTACTACTCGATGCTGCGCTTCAAACCGGCAGGCAAATACAACGTGCAGGTCTGCACCAACATCAGCTGCATGCTGCGCGGGGCCTATGACGTGTATGAACGTTTTCAAGAGGAGTTGGGCATCGGACCCAAGGGCGTTACGGCTGACGGCGTCTTCTCGCTGGAGGAAGTGGAATGCATCGGCGCCTGCTGCTGGGCGCCGGCCATTCAGGTGAACTACGACTTCCACGACGAACTGAAACCGGAGCTTGTGCCGGGCATTCTGGCCGGCTATCGCGGCAAGGCTAAAGCCGAAGGGAAGGTCGCTCATGCCTAGGCTGGTCTCCCATCCCGATGAAGTAAAGATCGTGACCCGGCGCTTTGGCCAGGGAGCGGCAAAGATCGAACGCTATCTCGAACTGGGGGGCTATGCGGCCGCGAAAAAGTGCCTGGAGCAGGGACCGGCCTGGATTATCGACGAGATGAAGGCCAGCGGCCTGCGGGGCCGCGGAGGGGCTGGATTTCCGGCGGGCATGAAGTGGTCGTTCGTCCCCAAGCAATCGGATAAACCGAAATATGTCCTGGTCAACGGCGATGAGAGCGAGCCCGGAACCTGCAAGGATCACTTGATCTTTCTGCACGATCCTCATGCAGTGATTGAAGGTGCGATCATTGCCGGCCTGGCCATCGGCGCCAAAGTTGGCTTTATCTACCTGCGCGGCGAGTATCGCTATCTTCTGGACATTATGGAGAAGGCCGTTGCCGATGCCTACGCCAAAGGCTTTCTGGGCAAGAACATCTTCGGCTCCGATACCGAGTTCCAGGTGATTACACATACTGGAGCGGGGGCCTATGAGGTGGGCGAAGAGTCGGCGCTGATGGAGTCGCTGGAGGGCAAACGAGGGATTCCGCGCATCAGGCCCCCGTTCCCGGCGGTCGTCGGCCTCTACGGCGGCCCCACGGCCATCAATAACGCGGAAACCATCGCCAGCGTGCCTCACGTGATCGAAATGGGCGGCGCCGCCTACGCCGCGGTTGGGTCGCCGCGCAACGGTGGAACGCGCCTCTTCTGCATCAGCGGCCACGTGGAGCGGCCCGGGGTGTATGAGCTGCCCATGGGATACAACCTGAAGAAGATGATCTACGACGTGGCGGGCGGGATTCGCGGCGGGCACAAGTTGAAGGCTGTGGTTCCCGGCGGCTCCTCGACTCCTGTGCTCTTGCCTGAGGAGATCGAAAACCTGGGCATGGACTTCGACCAGGTGGGCAAGGCCGGCTCCATGCTCGGCTCGGGCGGCGTGGTGGTGATCGACGACCAGACCTGCATGGTCGAGTTCGCGCTGAGGACGATCAGTTTTTATCAGCATGAGAGCTGCGGCTGGTGCATTCCTTGCCGCGAGGGCACCGACTGGCTGAAGAAGTCGCTGACTCGTTTTCATGCGGGATTTGGCGAGGCAAAGGACATCGACAACATTCAATATCTGGCGGAGAACATGCTGGGGCGGACCTTCTGCCCGTTGGGGGATGCGGCGGCCATGCCCACGATCGCATTCGTGAAGAAGTTCCGCAAGGAGTTCGAGGAGCATTTGAACGGGAGGGCTTGCCCGTTCGCTAAGCATTTGGATTTGGCGGTTGTCTAGTGACTTGGTTCCAATGCAAAAAAGAGCATTGACAGTGACTCGATAGATTTTCTCGAACCGGGAGACATGCCATTTTCTTTAGTAAGAGATGTAGTTTCAACAATTTGCAATGATTAACAGATTTCCGGATTTCGCTGTGTGTCGTTGATTCATTGCGACTTTCGAGTATTCATGGCCAGGCAGTTTTGAACAATCGTCGTGCTACTCTCGCGTTTCACAGAAACTCGCTAAGAGAGGACAACGATGAAATACCGGGAGTTCACGCGGGATTTGCGCGACGAGGGTTGGCGGTTCAAGAGCCAGGAGGGCAGCCACCAGCAATGGGTTCATCCCACGAAACCGGGTAAAGTAACGGTAGCGGGTCATCCGAACGACGATATTCCGCCGGGAATTCTTAAGGCGATGCGCAAACAGGCAGGGATGAAATGAAACAGCAGTTTCTGATCGTTTTTGAAGTAGGCAAAACGAGCTTCGGGGCATTCGCGCCGGACATTCCAGGATGCTTTGCCGTCGGGCCGACCTTGGACGAGACGCGGCGGCGCTATATGGAGGCGGTGGAAGCTCACCTGGAGTGGATGGCGAATGATCACGACCCAATGCCGCAGCCAGTGACCACAACGTACGATTTTTCGCGGGAACAAGGCGAAGAAACATCCAGCTATTACGTCGAATGGCTCCCAATTTCGGTGCCCGTTGAAACGCGCCACGCCATCTCCGCCTAAGGATCAGAATGCCAGACGTAACCTTCATTGTCGATGGAAAGAGGCTCACGGCTCCCGCGGGGACGCTGCTGATTGAGGCGTGCCGCAAGGCAGGCATCGAGATTCCGGCGTTCTGCTACTACCCAGGGCTCAGCTTGCAGGCAGCCTGCCGCATGTGCGTGGTGCGCCAGGAAAAAGTGCCCAAGCTGCAGACGGCTTGCACGACGACGGTCGCCGAGGGACAGGTCTTCACGACCGAATCCGACGAGATTGCGCAGGCGCGCAAGGCGACGATTGAACTTTTGTTAGGCAACCACCCGCTCGACTGCCCGGTTTGCGATGCAGGGGGCGAGTGCGAACTACAGGACATGACCTTCAAGTACGGCGCGGGGGAGAGCCTCTACGCTGAAGCAAAGGCGCATCGCGAGGAGCAGCAGTGGTCCCCTGCCGTCTACTATGACCGCCCGCGCTGCATTCTCTGTTACCGCTGCATTCGCATGTGCGGCGAGGGCATGGATGTGTGGGCGCTGGGAGTGCAGAATCGTGGGGTCAGCTCGGTGATCGCGCCCAACAGTCTCTCGCCCGATGGGCAAAGCGGCCGGCTCGACTGCGAACAGTGCGGCATGTGCATCGACGTTTGCCCGGTGGGCGCGCTCACCTCGGGCAGCTATCGCTACAAGACCAGACCGTGGGAGATGAACCACGTGTCCACGGTTTGCACGCATTGCGCCGACGGCTGCAAGGTGACGCTGGGTGTGCGCCAGGTAAATGAAGGCTCGGAAATTGTGCGCGCCGACAATCGGGACAAGAGCGGGGTCAACGGCGACTTTCTCTGCGCCAAGGGCCGTTTCGGCTTCGACTTTGTCGAAAGCCCCGAGCGCCTGTCCAAGCCCCTAGTCCGAAACAGTGCGGGCAAGCTGGAACCTGCGACCTGGGAGCACGCGCTGCGTCTGGCGGCGGGCAAGCTGAAGAAGATTCGCGATACTAGATTGGGCGCGGCCGGCGATAATTCGGCCATCGGCGTGATCGGCTCCAACCAGACGACGAACGAAGAGAACTACCTGCTGCAGAAATTCGCGCGGACGGTTCTCAAGACCAACAACATCGATCACGAACGCAGTACGGATTACGCTGCCTTCGCCCGCGCTCTGGCCGGACACAAGGATAAAGCCGCCAGCCTGCGCGACATCGCAGCCGCGCCGGCGATCCTGCTGATTGGCGGCGATCCCACGCAAGAGCATCCGCTGCTGGCGTGGGCCCTGCGCACCAACGTGCGCCTGAATCGCGCTCGCCTTTACGTTGCCAATGCCCGGCCCATCAAGCTTGACCGCCAGGCCAAGGCCACGCAGGAGCTGCCCCCGGACGGCTACGAGAGCCTCGCAGCTTTTCTGGACGCAGGCAAAGGCGAATTCGCCAAGGCCGTGCTGGCCGAGGAGTCGCTGGTGGCGATCTTTGGCCAGGAGTATCGCGGCCAATCGGTCGAGTCTCTTGTTGAATGGGGCTTGAAGCGCGGCAACGTGCGCTTTGCTTTCCTCGGCGATCACGCCAACTCCCGCGGCGCGGCCGACATGGGGCTTTTCCCTGACCTGCTGCCTGGGTATGTGCCTGTAACCGCACCCGGCGCCTTTGCGGAGTATTCTGGCATGCCTGCGACGCCGGGCAAGACACTGCCCGAGATGTTCGATGCGGCGGGCAAAGGCGAGCTTGGCGCATTGCTTGTGGTCGGCGCCAATCCGGTGGCCAGTCTGGGCGTAGACCCCGCGGCACTGAAGAACACATTCGTCATCGTTCAGGACATCTTTCTCACTGAGACCGCGGCCCTGGCAGACGTGGTGCTTCCCGCCGCCAGCCTTTATGAGAAGACCGGCACGGTAACCAACACGTACGGCGATGTGCAACTGGCGAAGAAAGCTGCCGACCGCGCGGGCGTGAAGCCGGACTTTGAGATTCTGGTGCGTCTGGCAGGCGGCATGGGTGTGGATGTAAAGGCGCTGGTGCCCTTTGGAAAGGGCGGCGTCACCGGCGACCTGGGGCAGTCGCGCGGCGCGCAGTCCGGCGAGGCAGATCGTCATTCCGTGTGGCTGGCGGCCAACAACCTTGAGCCCAAGTTGAGCCCATTCGACCCGCTTGCCTCACTGGACGAGATCGAACGCCTGGTCCCCGGTTACACGCTGGACAGGATCAACCTCTTTGGCGGCAACGATGTGAAGACCGAGCCCGGATTGGTGGCGATTGCGGCTCTTGGTGAGGCGCTTCCCGGCTTGGTGGTTCCGGCGCACGACGGCCTGTTCACCTCCGGAACGCTTGGCCAGTACAGCCCCGCGCTCAGGGAATTGGAACGGCATCAGGCACACGAATTGGCGGAGGCCGCGGCGGATTAGCGGTTTCTTGAAGTGAGTCTTAACTAGGTCTCTGACCGGATGAANNCCAGACGGTCAGAGACCTAGCGGGTGGCAAGACAGTTTTGGAACGAGATGAGCGAAAAGCAAATGCGGGACCTTCGACTCCGCTGCGCTTCGCTCAGGATGACAAGTGGTAAGAGCAAGAGAGGCTGAAGGCACGTGACGATATTGCAGTTTTTCCTGTGGAGCCTGCTCAAGGTGGCCGTGGTGACGGTGGTGATGCTGCTGGGCGTCGCTTATACCGTGCTGCTGGAGCGCAAGGTGGTGGGCCGCATCCAGAACCGCTGGGGACCCAGCCGCGTGGGCCCATTTGGGTTGCTGCAGCCGCTGGTGGATGGGGCGAAGTCGTTTCTCAAAGAGGACATCATCCCCACCGGGGTGTACAAACCGCTCTATCTGCTCGCGCCCATCCTCGCCCTGGGCTGTGCGCTCATCTCGATTGCCGTAGTTCCCTTTGGAGAACCCAACGTTGGACCGGCGGGGATGCATCTTTTTGAGATTTCCGACGTCAACATCGGCTTGCTGGTGATTCTGGGCGTCACTTCCATCGGCGTCTATGGCGTTGCGCTTGCCGGCTGGTCGTCGAACAACAAATACTCCCTGCTCGGCTCGCTGCGGTCCTCGGCGCAGTTGATCAGCTACGAACTGGCGCTGGGGCTTTCGCTGGTGGGCGTAGTGTTGCGCGCCGGGTCGCTCAACCTGAGAGTGATCGTGGAGCAGCAGGCGACTAAAGGCATTCTCACCTGGAATATCTTCGGGGGACTCCAGTTTGTGGCCTTCTTCATCTACCTGACGGCAGCCTATGCGGAGACCAACCGCTCTCCCTTCGATCTGGTCGAGGCAGAAAGCGAGCTCGCGGGCGGCTACAACGTCGAGTACAGCTCGATGAAGTTCGCCATGTTCTTTATGGCCGAGTACGCCAACATGATTACGGTGGGCTGCGTAGCCACACTGCTCTTTTTGGGTGGTTGGACCAGCCCCTTCGGCAACCTGATTCCTCCGCCTGAAAACATCCTGGTGCACGCGCTGTTTCCCATTTTCTGGTTTGTAGCCAAGGTCTTTTGCTTTCTGTTTCTGTACATCTGGGTCAGGGGAACGCTGCCCCGTTTCCGCTATGACCAGTTGATGAACTTTGGCTGGCGATACCTGATGCCGCTTGCCATTCTGAACATTGTGGCCACCAGCCTTTGGTTTGCGTATCACTGATTTGCAATCGGAAAGGACTTCCCGGAGCTTGAGCGGTCCGCTGCATGAGCCGAGGAGAATCGACGCCATGCCTACGGGAATCCCAAACCGCATAGCGACGCAAGCTGGACTCGGTCTCTTGCTGACAGTGGCACTCCACCTGGCCGCGCCAGCCTTCGCCCAGCAGCCGGCAGCTACGGCAGCGGCGCCTATCCCAACCACCGCCTGGCAGCCGCGGATCCACTTTTATTCCCCGCCCAACTGGATCAACGACCCCAACGGCCCCATCGTCCTCAACGGGCAGTATCACCTCTTCTTCCAGTTGAACCCCTTCGGAGATGAGTGGGGCCACATGAGCTGGGGCCACGCTGTCTCGCCCGACCTGATCCACTGGAAGCAACTCCCCGTGGCCCTGGCCGAAGAGAAGGGCGTAGCCATCTTCAGCGGATCCACTGTCGAGGACCGCGATAACACGAGCGGCCTCTGCGGCGATCCGGGCCAAAAAACTCCCGGCTGTCTCATCGCCATTTACACCGGGGCCTCGCAGAACAAGCAGGACCAGAACATCGCCGCTAGCCGCGACGGCGGCGCAACCTGGACGAAATACTCCTCGAATCCAGTCCTTGACCTCAGCCTCAAGGACTTCCGCGATCCCAAAGTCTTTTGGCACGCCCCCTCGCAGAGCTGGGTCATGGTGGTCTCGCTCCCCGACCAGCACAAGCTCCGCTTCTACCGCTCAAAAGACCTCCGCCAATGGGAGCCGGCAAGCGAATTCGGCCCCGCCGGCGCCATCTCGGGCGTCTGGGAGTGCCCCGACCTGATCGAACTCCCCGTACACGACGCCTCAGGCAAGCCTGTCTCCAGCCGCTGGCTCCTCAACGTCAATATCAACCCCGGCGGCCCGGCCAAAGGCTCAGGCGACCAATTCTTCGTCGGCCAGTTCGACGGCTATCGGTTCATTGAAGACCATCCCGGCTCCGGCCCCCACTGGGCCGACTGGGGCAAGGACTTTTATGCCTCCACTTCCTTTTCGAACATCCCCGCCGGCGCTGAAGCAAACTCTGAACGCGTCTGGATTGCATGGATGAGCAACTGGCAATACGCCGCCAAGCTGCCATCCCTGCCCGGCCGTGGCGAAATGACCGTCGCCCGCCGCATTTACTTCCGTCAGCCGCCTGCCCATCCCGCTCCAACCCCCTCCCAGGAACCTCTCTTTCTGGTACAGGAACCCATCCTGCCGATCCCTGCCATCAAACACTACGCAGCCATGTTTGGCGCCCCGCCCTACGAGACAATTAGCCAGGCCAATGCCCGCATAGCCGCTCTAAAGGAATCGGGAAGCGCCTACCGGCTGAGCTTCATCCTCAACCCCGGCGACGCCGAAGAGGCCGGCGTCCGCCTCCGCCGCAGCACCGCCAATCCCAACGATCCGGCCGCCGAAGAAACCGTGGTCGGCATCGACATAACCACCGGCCACATCTTTGTCGATCGCACCCGCTCCGGCAAAACGGACTGGTCCCCGGACTTCCCCGCCCGCGTTTCAGCCCCGCTCAGGCGCTCGCAGGCCAATTCAATCCCTATCGAGATCCTTGTGGACAGTAACTCCATCGAAGTCTTCGCCGAAGACGGCGAAACCGTCCTTACCAACCTCATCTACCCCGCCCCCGCCAGCCAGGGCCTGGCTTTTTACGCCACGGACACTCCGCCTGGAGCAGCGCCGGCCCTGGTCCGCAATGTCGAACTGGTTCCTCTCGAACAGCCGCCCGTCGCAAAGTAGGCCGTACAAGGCAAAGGCCGTCGGCGACGTCCATTCGACGTGCAATTGTGACCACCGCTGGGATGCGAATATCCATAAGATGTTATGCACGTGCGCATTGCTGTCACACTGGCTGTTTTCGCGGCCATGATTGCCCTCATGGTGGTGCGCCCGCGCCGGTGGAATGAGGCGTGGTGGACGATGCTCGCGGCAGGGACGATGCTGGCCCTTGGCCTTGTGACGCCGCGCGAGGCGCTCGGCTCGATCCTTGCCGGAAAGAACACTCTTCTCTTTCTTCTCTCGCTTCTTGCGTTATCTGTTCTCATCGGCAAGAGCGGCTTTTTCGACTGGGCGGCGATACGATGCGCGCGCATTGCCAAAGGAGACGCGCATTCGCTTTACCGGAACGCGTTCGTAGCCGGTGCGATCATCACCGCAATCCTGTCGCTCGACACCACGGCCGTGATGCTCACGCCCATTCTGCTGGCCCTGGTGAAGCGGCTCAGGGTCCCGGCGGCGCCGTACGTGGTCCTGTGCGCGTTCGTTGCGAATGTGGGTTCGCTGCTGCTCCCCATCAGCAACCTGACCAACCTTCTTTTTGCCGACGCCTTCCACCAGACGTTCGCGGCGTTTGCGGCAAGAATGATCGTGCCGCAACTGGTGGCGCTGACGACCACATTTGCCGTGCTGCGTTGGCGCTTCCGCCGCCACCTGCCTAGCCGCTTCGACGGCGAGGCGCTGCCGGAGCCAGCAAGCGTGGTGCCGAATCGGGCTTACTTTCTGGTTTGCCTAACCGTCCTTGCCGTCGTACTCGTCTGTTACTTTCTGGCGCCGCTCATGGGGCTTGAGCC
>PLFY01000019.1 GCA_003138365.1 Acidobacteriaceae bacterium | reverse complement strand
GCCCACCTCCGCCATCACCGAATCCCTCGAGCGCCGCATCGGCCTGCGCTCCGCCGTTCTCTTCAATATGTTGGAGATGATCGGCGTGGGGCCGTTCATTACGCTGCCGCTGGTGATTGCCGCGGCGGGCTACCGGCTATCCGTGTGGGCGTGGGTACTGGGCGCGGTGATCGCGGTTGCCGACGGGCTGGTGTGGGCGGAATTGGGCGCTGCTTTCCCCAGGGCCGGCGGGTCGTACGCGTTTCTGCGCGAGATTTACGGCCCGGAGCGTGCGGGTAACTGGCTCAGTTTCCTCTACGTCTGGCAGGTGAGCTTTACCGCGCCGCTTTCCATCGCCTCGGGCTGCATTGGCCTGTCGAGTTTTCTGGCCTGGTTCTGGCCGGGGATGGACGGAGCGCCGATCGCGGCGTTGCCGGCCTTGCATTACACCAGCTTTGCCGCCGCGGGCGCCTGCCTGCTGGTGACGGCGCTGCTCTATCGCAATTTATCCTCGGTCATGCGCCTGGCCTGGGTCCTCTTTGCCGGGGTGCTGACGGCCATTGCGGGGGTCATCGTCTCCGGATTCGCTCATGCGGCGGCGACTGGCGGTTGGCACATGCCGGCTTCGCCGTCCTTGTCGATGCCGGCGGCGTTGAGCGGCCTGGCACAGGGGACGCTGCTTGCGACCTATTGCTATTGGGGCTACTACAACATCTGTTTCTTGGGCAGCGAGGTGCGCCGGCCGGAGCGGACCATCCCCCGCGCAATCCTGCTATCTGTTCTGTTCGTTTCGGCGTTCTACGTGGCCATGAACCTGGCGGCGCTGCCGTCCATGCGCGATGCGGCGTCGCATGTAGCCGCCGGCGCGACTGTCCGGCTGCAACTGGTAGCCGACATCGCAAAGTCCGCCTTTGGCAGCGTAGCCGGCCGCCTGATGGCCGCGCTGATCATCTGGACTGCGTTTGCCTCGGTGTTCTCGCTGCTGCTTGGCTACTCGCGCGTGCCCTATGCGGCCGCCCGAGATGGCAACTACTTTCGCTTCCTGGCCGCGGTTCATCCCCGCCTCCAGATTCCACACCGGTCCCTCGTCGCGCTGGGGCTGGTGGCGGCTGCCTTCTGCTTCTTTTCCCTCGCCCAGGTGATTACCATGCTGGTCATCACGCGCATCCTGCTTCAGTTTTTTCTGCAACAGGTTGGCGTGATTCTGCTGCGCGTGCAAAGGCCGGAACTGGCGCGCCCCTTCAAGATGCCGCTTTATCCGCTGCCGCCGCTGGTGGCGATGGCCGGCTTCGTGTTCATTCTGGCGAACCGGAGCCATGCACTGGGCGGACTTGCTGTGGCGGCGGGGATTGCGGTTCTCGGTACGCTGATTTATATGCTGCGGGCGCGCCGGCTCGGGCAATGGCCGTTTTTGCCGCCAAGCTGAGTGCAAGCGATTTTTTCCCCGGCTGCAATCCAATTGTCAATCCTGGAACGTAATCTTGTAACGCGGGAGCCCTCAATCGCGTCTAATCAATGCAATTGCGAATTTTCCCGCGCGAGGTCAAAACATGCTCATCGGTAAACCGCCCGACATTCCTTCGTCGGCCATCACTTCGAAAGACCGGTACCTGAACCGCCGCCGTTTTCTGCGTGGAGCTGTCTCTGGCGTGGTGGCCACGGGTGTCGCGGCGCTGGGCGCGGAGCGGCTGGCCGAGGTGTTCTCGCCCCGCATAGGCGCCATGGCCGGCACAAAGTTGGAGACGGTGAAGAGTCCGCTCACCACCACCGGCGAGCAGTTGACCAGCTACGACGACATCACCCACTACAACAACTTTTACGAGTTTGGCGTGAACAAGGATGAGCCCGCAAAGAATGCCGGCGGCCTGCCCATCCGGCCCTGGACCATTCGCGTGGATGGCAAAGTCAAGGCGCCGAAGACATTCGACATTGACACGCTGCTCAAGCTGCGCCCCTTGGAAGATCGTGTGTACCGCCATCGCTGCGTCGAGGCCTGGAGCATGGTGATTCCCTGGGTGGGCTACTCGCTTTCCGAGTTCATCAAGCTATGCGATCCGCTGCCGTCGGCCAAATACGTGCAGTTCCTCTCCTACTACGACAAGCACGTGGAAAAGTGGTCGCTGGACCAGGCGATCTCCTGGCCCTACTCCGAGGGGCTGCGCATGGACGAGGCCATGCACCCGCTGGCCCTGTTGACCTTTGGCCTCTATGGCGAAGTGCTGCCCAATCAGGATGGCGCGCCCGTTCGCATTGTCGTCCCGTGGAAGTACGGTTTCAAGTCCGCCAAGTCGATTGTGGGCGTTCGCTTTCTCGACAAGGTCCCGCCCACCACATGGAACGATCAGGCGCCAAGCGAGTATGGTTTTTATTCAAACGTGAACCCCAACGTCGATCACCCGCGCTGGAGCCAGAAGACGGAGCGCCGCATTGGCTTGCCGTTCTATGCGCAGCGCCGGACCACGCTGATGTTCAACGGCTATGCGGATCAAGTGGCTTCGCTGTACACCGGGATGGATTTGAAGAGGAATTACTGAAGCGGCGGCAGCGGAGTGAGAAGTGTTATTCCCTCACCGTCGTTGCCGACCCACGGACGCATGAAACTGCGTCCGACGTTGCCGCCGCTAACTTGCTAACTCGCCATTCCCGCTTCAGCGGGGGCTAACTCGCTGCTTTTTTGCCCGAAAACGCTTTTTCCGTTTCGACTGTTGAACTTGCAGAACAATCGGAATTTTGTTTCTTATCGGCGGAGTTAGATTCTGGCTCCGCCAACCCATGCCAACCGCGCTAACTCGGCTAACACCGCCCGTGTGCCAACCATGAAACGATTGACGCTCATCTTGCTCAAGACGCTCACCTGGCTGGCCTGCCTGGGTCAGTTCGGCTTGCTCGTCTATGAAGCCGTGACCAATACGCTCGGCCCCGACCCATCTTCCAAAATTGCACTTTCCACGGGCTACGCCGCTCTGCTGCTGCTGATCGTTTCGCTGGCCATCACGCCACTGCGGAGGCTTTCGCCGCGGCTGAGCTGGCTCATCAAGTTCCGCCGCCTGCTGGGGCTGTTTGCCTTCTTCTATGCCACGCTGCATCTGCTGACGTATGTGGCGCTTTATGCCGGCTTCGACGTCAACACGATGGAGACCGACATCGCCAAGCGGCGCTTTATCACCATGGGCGTGGCCGCGTGGCTTCTGTTGCTGCCGCTGGCCGCAACATCGACGAATTGGGCCATCCGCAAGCTGGGCGGCAAGCGCTGGAACCGCCTGCACAAGCTGGTCTATGTGGCTGCGGTGTGCGGAGTGATTCACTACTGGTGGCAGGTGAAGCCGGGGGTACTAAGCCCGCTCATGCTGACGGTTGTGCTGGGAGTTCTCCTGCTGGCCAGGCCGGTGCTGGCTTGGTTTCAGCAGCGCAAAGCGTGCGCCGCCTGAGCAATCGCGTGTGGCAACCACGCAGCCTCAAGGGAATGCTATTGGCTTTGCGGCGTATCCGCCACATTTGCAACAAGCGGTATCTGAATATCGTTGATTTCGCCCTGAACCACCAGCGGAATCTCCTTGTCCTTGTAGACGACAGGCGCAGGCACTTTTGCCGTTGCAGCTTCGGAGTTCTCTGCGCTCGGCTCTGAAGCTTTTGGTTCCGCATCCTGCGCGCCTGAAACTTGCAGGATGTACTTGCCCCCGGCAACATACTCCAGAGAAAAGCTCCCGTCGTCCAGGATTGCGGTCTCCCGCGCCTTTTCGCGGTCATCTGCATAGAGAAGCCGCACCGTCCCCTTGCCCAGAGCGTGCCCATCAACAAGAGCCGTTACGGTCCCCGTAACCGTATGCAGCCCGGAGAGTGGGATCACGATGTCCGCGCCGCCGGCAATCTCACCGGCCTGCACCTTGACGGTCTTGGCATCCCTATTGCGGAGTGTGTTGCCGAGGCAAACGCGCGGGGCCGAGTCCTGCGATTCGGTGGGCATCAACGCGCAGACGGCGTACTCTCCGGCGGGCAGATTGGTCACGATGAATCGTCCGTGACTGTCGCTCACCGCGCGAGTCGACCAGCCATCGAAGAGCGCCAGGCCCACCTCCGTCATGCCGCTCTTCTCCGTCTTGCGCAGAAGTTGAAAGCGCATGCCAATGGCGGGGCTTCCGTCGTCGAAGGTTACCGTTCCGCCAATCTCCGCCGCCCGCTCCATCGTCAGGGACACTTCGCTGGTGCGATGAACGGCTGCCGTCACCACGACCAGGTGATCTTTCCACTGACGGATGGCATCGAGATTGCGCTCTTTGTCGTTGGCCAATCCACTCAACCGGGCAAAGTCGAGGCCGTTCAAAGGATCGAGGTAACCCTCTTGTGTCGCGAACGCATAATAATGGCCGGGTTCAACGGCCTCAATCCGGAACCGCCCATCCAGGCCAGTCATCGCGGTCTCGGTAGCTGGCAGCGGACTGCCCTCGTCGCTGTTTTCGTCCTTGTCGCTCGCATTGGTCTTCGTCTTCGGAGCGGCCGAGAGAGTCACTGTGGCAAACCGCGCGGGCTTGCCCGTATCCGCGCACAGTACAATTCCCTCAACCGCGCCCTTGGTGGGGTCGGGCCTCTTCGGTCTGTGATCGCATCCGGCCGCGAACAGGCACACCACAAGCAGAATCCACAACCAACGCAGCCGCGCCATGGCAAGCCTCCACCGTGTATTCAGGATTGAGGGAATTGTAACGCTGTTTGCGCTACCGGGTGAAAGCTCTTGCGGTGCAGCGGCGTAGGCCCGAGACGCCTCAGCGCTTCAAGGTGCTCGGCCACACAATAGCCCTTGTGCCGCGCGAGGCCGTAGCCGGGATACACCGCATCCAGTTCCACGAGCAATTGGTCGCGGTGCACCTTGGCCAGCACGCTTGCTGC
>PLFY01000197.1 GCA_003138365.1 Acidobacteriaceae bacterium | reverse complement strand
CATACGGCCAAAGAACTAGTGGATTCTTTCGATCCTGTGATGTGAGCTTCATGCGATCCCACCCATCGCAGAGTGCGCGATGGATGGGGCACCCGACTTCTGATGACGTTGGAGCTGCTTTATAGCTGGGCGATGGGAAGGCGAATGGTGGCGCGGGCGCCATCGCCGTCGTCGCGGTTTTGGAGGCGGATTTCGCCGCCGTGGGCGCGGGCTATCTGCTGGGCCAGGGCGAGGCCAACGCCGCTGCCTGCCGGCTTGGTGGTGTAGAAGGGGACAAACAGGTTTTCAGTGTTGGCGATACCGAGGCCGCGGTCCTCAATCGTCACCAGAAGGCTGGAATCGGCCAGGGTCCAGCTTGCACGCACAGGCTGTGAGCCGTTGGCCAGAGAAGCGTCGACGGCGTTGGCCAGCAGGTTGATGAACATCTGCTCCAACTGATCGGGATCGGCGTGGAGAATGGCGGCCGGTCCGGGTTCGAGTTGAATCAGCAGGCTCTGGTCAGACAGGTTTCCCCGCTGGAGGTGTACCACCCGCTCGAGCAGCGGGCCCAGTTGCACGGGCTTGAGATGCGGAGGAGGCAACTGGGCAAGAAGCCGATACGACTGAACGAAGCGGTGCAGCGCATCGGCGCGGCTCTCCACCACACCCAGGCCGCGGCGAAAATCATGCAGAACAGCGTCGTCCCCTTCCATGTTGTCCACCCGCGCCAGCAGGCTTCCGGCGATGGACTTGATGGGCGCGAGCGAGTTGGAAAGCTCGTGGCCGAGCACGCGGATCAACCGCTTCCAGGCGATCTGTTCCTCCTCCTGAAGCGGGAGGCTCACGTCCGCCAGCAAGAGCAGCGTATGGGGCACGCCGTCCTGGCGAAAGACGGCCTTGCGCAGGAGCCAGCGCGTGGGTTTTGAACCGAAAGTGTGAATCGACTGGTCCGGCGCGGCCAGCAGGTCTTCCAGACCGAGTTCGCGGGCGGTGTGTCCAAAGGAACGGGCATACGTGAGGCCCAGCAGTTTGACGCCGGCGTTGTTGACCAGTTGAAGCAGGTTTTCGCGGTCAAAGGCAAACAGGGGCGCGTGCATCACCTCAAGGATGCGGGCCAGCAGCGCAGTGGCCTCGAGCGAGCGCACGCGCTGTTTTTGCAGGAGATCGGCGAGAGCATTGACCTCGGCAGCCAACTCACCAAATGCGTCTTGAGAGCCGGCTCCGCGGGCGCGGAAGGAGTAATCGCCTTCGCGCAGCGACGACACGACATTGGAAAGCGTCTGCAGCGGACGGACCATGCCTTCAATCAACGCCGCGGCCATCAGCACGAGGTAAAGCAGCAGGCAGCCCGCGATAAGAAGCGCGGGAGCGAGGTCGATTGGATGCTGGTAGAGAAGCAGAGCGGCGAAGACGAGCGCGGGCAGCGTGAGCAGCAAACAGTAGAGCCACGCCCGGCGAATGGCCGAGCGCCGACGCCGGCGGGCATGTTTTTCAGAGCCCATATTTTTCGATGCGGCGATAGAGCGCGGCGCGGCTGAGGCCGAGGGATTCAGCGGCCTGGGAGATATTGCCATCGCAACGGCGGAGCACCTTCTTGATGAGCAGGGCCTCGACTTCGTCGATGCTCATGTTCTCAAAGGACTGGGAAGAGGACCGCGCGGCAGCGATGGCGAGGTTGGCCGGCTCGACCTGATCGCCGCGGCAAAGCAGCACGGCGCGTTCGACGGTGTGCTCGAGTTCGCGCACATTGCCCGGCCATGGATACTGCATCATCTGCTGCATGGCGGCGGGAGAAAAGCCGTTGACCTGTTTGCGATAACGAGTGCGATTGCGGCCAAGAAAGTGCATGGCGAGGAGCGGAATGTCTTCGCGGCGATCGCGAAGCGCGGGCAGATGAATCTCAACGGTGTTGATGCGGAAGAGCAGATCTTCGCGGAAGTTGCCGGCCTTGGCCTCCTCATCGAGCAGTGCATTGGTAGCGGAGAGAATGCGCACATCGACGCGACGGGTTTGCGAAGAGCCCACGCGCTCCAGTTCGCCGGTCTCAATCACGCGGAGCAGTTTGGCCTGCTGGCGGAGGGGGACGTTGGCAATCTCGTCCAGGAAGAGCGTGCCGCCGTTGGCCAGTTCGAAGCGACCGATGCGATCGGTCCGCGCATCGGTGAAGGCGCCCTTTACGTGGCCGAATATCTCGCTCTCGAAGGTTCCCTCGGGCAGCCCGCCGGCGTTGACGGCCACCAGCGACCGGCTGGCGCGGGGCGATGCGGCGTGAAGCAGCTTGGCGACGATTTCCTTGCCGGTGCCGTGTTCGCCGGTGATGAGCACGTTGGCGTCGGAAGGCCCGACCTGCGCAATCAACTCAAGCACCGGCTGCATGGAGGGCGCGCCGGCCACAAACTCCGGCATGCCTTCGGCACGGAGCAGTCGATTCTCGAGTTCCAGTTGGCGTGCGCGGCGCAGGGCATGATGCAGCTCGGCGTGAACGCGGACGAGCGAGAGAAGCCGCTCATTCTCCCACGGCTTTTGCACAAAGTCGCGCGCCCCACGCTTGATGGACTCGACGGCCAGATCGATGTTGCCCCACGCGGTCATCACGATCACCGGGATGCGCGTGTCGATCTCCTGGATGCGGGCGAGCAGATCGAGGCCTTCCTGGCCGGAGGTTGTGTCGCGGGTGTAGTTGAGGTCGATCAGCAGGACGTCGTAGTCGCTCTGGCCCATGGCTTCAAGCAGGAGCCGGGGCGAGCGGACGCAGGTCACGTCGATGCCTTGCGGGGCGAGCAGCAGCTCGACAGCCTCGAGAATGTGGGGCTGATCGTCGGCAACCAGAACACGAATTCGCTCTTGCTTATTTGGGATTTTCCGCCTCCACTGTGCCGGCTCTGGCGTCGGCAATCGAGATGCCGTATTCCTCAAGAATGGATCCAGTGGCGCGCCGAACCTCGATCCGCGCCTTTTCGTAGGCGGTCTCGGCGGTCACCAGCGCCAAATCGGCCAAACTCAAATCATGCTCGGATGAGAGGGTCTGCTGGTTCGATCCGACGCCGAGTTTCTGCTCCTTCTGCATGATATCCAATGTCTTTTGTGACAGGTCGCGTGCCTTGCGCGCCGCATCCACGCGGCTTGCCCCTTGCTCCAGAGCATAGCTTGCGTTGCGGACTTCAATGCGAATCTGCTTCTTCCGCTCCTCGAGATACACCTGCGACTGACGATACTCGAGCTCGGTGCGGTACTGATCGGCCTTGGCAATGCGGTTGCGCAAGGGCACGTTCAACTGAAGGCCGACCTGGTATTCAGGCGAGGAGTAGTTCAACGCGTTCTCCACCGCCCCGCCAAAGCCGCCAGGGACGGTCGAGCCGCTGGAGGGACTGGTTGTGCCGCCGTATCCCGTTCCGGCATAGAAGCCGTACGCGGAGAGCGTGGGCAACAAAGCGTTGCGCGCGGTCTTTCGACTGAGTTCACTGTTTTTCAGAACCAGGGTCGACTCCTGCAGCTCAGTACGATTCTTGAGCGCATCCGCAATCATATCCTGCACCGACTCGGAGCTGGGCTGAATCTGAGTGCCGATATGGTCAACCGGGACCACCGGCATCTCCTGCAAAACAGGATCGTCGAGCGAGCGGGTGACGGCGTTCTTCATATAAAGCTCTTGCAACTCAAGATTGGTGCGGGCGACAGTCAGATCCTGCTGGCGATTGGCAACTTCCCCCTCCGCCTTGAGCACATCCATCTCCGGAATTGCCTGCAGCTCAAGCTGTTTGCGGCTGAGGTCAAGGGTCTGGGTGGCAAACTGCACCGAGCGTTCATCCACCTGCTCCTCATCATAAGCGCTCACCAGATCCCAATAAAGATTGCAAATCTGAGTGACGGTGGCGATGACCTGGGCGCGAAAGGCGATGTCGGAAACCTTCTGATTGGTCCTGGCGATGCGCAGAAAGCGCAGGTTCGGCCCCAGTCCAAAGCCGGCCAGCAGTTGCTGTTGGACTAAGACCTGGACATAGGAAGTCAACTGCGGATTGATACTTTGATTGGGGCTATTAAAAGTCTGGCGGTTGTTGTTCCACACGACCTGCAGACCGCCTCCGGTAGGAAACGCCTCCTGATAGGAGAAATTGCCCAGGATGGTGTTGTCGTGGATGACTGGGACGCCGTAGACCGTCTTGTTGGGCAACAGTTGCGTGAGGTGATCCACATAGGCGTTGGCAGAGATGAGCGGATCGTAGCTAGAGACGGAGGTTCCAGTACCCAAGGTTGAAGTAACCAGGCCCGAAGCTCCGGCGCCCGCGCCTCCCGCGCCGCCGCTGGTGCCGCCGGCCCCGCCTCCGGCGCCACTGCCGAAGACACCGGCGCCGGCTCCGCCGGGGGTTCCCGAAACGACGCCGGTATTGACGCCGCGCACGGAACCACCCGCCTGGGTGCGCAATATGTCCATCTGCGCAATGGGGATGTTGTAGCGGGCAATGACCAGATCGAGATTGTTTTCGAGGGCAAGATCAATAGCGTTTTGAAGGGAAAGATAGAGCTTGCCGTCCCGCACCAGCGAATCGAGGCGCGGAGAGTTAGCCAGGCTAGGCGGGGCAACCGACATGCCGCGATAGGCGTTGATGGGGTTGCGCGAGGGCCGCAGCATTTCGTTAAAAGGAATCTGCGCGGCGGGCGCCTGCGAGGCCGCGGCTGCCGGTGCGGGCGTCTGCGCGGACGCCGGCGAGGGCGAACTTGGCGCAGGCGCTGCCGAAGGCTCGACGGCAAGGGCAAGGTTCACCTGCAAAAGAAGAATCGCAGCGAGGGCCTGCATGAATTTTGCCGGTTTTGCTTTCGCTTGGTTCACTTGGCGTTGACCTCCGTTGCCCTTGGTTCAAGCGCCTCATCGCGCGTGAGCCAGCCGTCGCGCAGTTCCAGGATGCGTTTGCCGAAGCGCGCATTTTCCTCGGAGTGAGTCACTTGGACGATGGTTGTGCCTGCGCGGTTGAGTTCGCAAAAGAGATTCATGATCTCGCGCGCCTGCGTGGAATGCAGGTTGCCGGTGGGCTCGTCGGCAAGCAGCAGCGCGGGAGCGTGGACGACGGCGCGCGCAATGCCCACCAGTTGCTGCTGCCCTCCGGAGAGCTGCGAGGGAAAGAGATCTTTTTTGGCGACGATCTGGAAGCGGTCGAGAATATCGGCCACCATCGCCTGCCTTTCCTTGACGGGCAGATTCTTGTAAGAGAGCGGGAGGTCGATGTTTTCAGCCACAGTGAGATCGTCCAGCAGGTGATAACTCTGGAAGACCATGCCGATACGCTGGCGGGCGAGATCGGCGCGCTGTTTGCGGTTGAGTTTGTGGACAGGAGTTTCGCCGAACCAGTACTCGCCGAGCCAACTGTCATCGAGCAGGGCGAGCACGTTGAGGAGCGACGACTTCCCTGCCCCGGATGGGCCCATCACGGTGACGAACTCGCCTTCCTTGATCGTTATGCCAATGCGGCGCAGCACCCAGGTTTCGGTGTGGCCGGTTTTGTAACTGCGTTCTACATTTTTCAATTCGATCATGACGATGTGTTACTCCGATCTCAAAGCTAGAATGGGGTCAACCGCGGCGGCGCGGCGAGCGGGCAGCCACGCGGCGATAAATGAGGCGGCAGCAAGCACGAGCACCACCGCGGTGAAGGTGAGGCCGTCGTGGGCCTGGACGCCAAAGATGTAGGTGCGGGCGAGGCTGACCGCAAACCATGCGAGTATTCCGCCTGCAGTTAGTCCGAACGCGACCAATAGGAGAGCGCGCCGCAAAACGAGGCGGAGGATGTTGGCCTGCGGAGCGCCGAGNNCCATAGAGGCCGACGGAGGCGATCAACAGCGCGAGGCCGGCGAAGGTTTCGAGCAAGTGCGCCGTCAGGGTCTGGCTGCCGAAGGAGTCTTCGACGGCTTCGTGAATTGTCTTTACATTGGTGGTGGTGGCGTCGGGAGCGACTTCATGGAGGGCTTTGTCGAATTGCGCGCGGAGAGAATCGGCGGGGATTGCGCCGCGAATGGCTACCTGAATGAAGGCTGTTGCAATGCCATAGAGCGGGGTTCCGGGCTCGGTCTGCGCCAGACAGAAGTAGATCTCCGGCTTGGTGGCATCGGTGACCTTCAGCTGCTTCACGTCGCCGATGACGCCCACGATCTGCATCTCGGCAAACCGGCCCTTGCCCATAAAAAAGGTGTGTCCCAGGGGATCCTGATTGGGAAAGTACTTGTTGGCAAACGCCTGATTCACGACCACCACCGGGGGCGCGGAGGCTGTATCGTCCTCGGTAAAGAAGCGGCCTCGCAGCATCGGAATCCCCAGCGCATCCACAAGGCCCGGCGAAGCCAGGCGGCCGTCTCCCCGCGGCGTCTGTCCGCCCGGAGCGTCCTTGTGATCGATGTCCCCCATAATAGTTACCGCAAACTCCGCGCGCATAGGCAGTACCGAGCTGAGCGCGGCCACCTGGACGCCGGGAATCGCCCGCAGGCGCTCGAGCAGCGGCAGATAAGAGCCGGACACGATATTGGTCTTCGTATCGGCCGCATCGTCGGCCTGGTGGGCGGTTCCATTCAGGATGATGCCGCCAGTGAGCACGTTCTGCTGGCTGAAGCCGAGCGGAACCTGACGCAGGGCGTGAATGGTGCGCAGAAAGAGACCTGCGCCAACGAGGAACACGAGAGTGAGTGCGAGCTGCGCTACGACCAGCGCTTCGCGGGTGCGATTCTGGCTGGCGGAGGCGGTGGTGGTGACGCCGTGAAGGCTGCCCTGCACATCGCGGCGCATGGCGCGTAACGCGGGGAAAGCGCCGACGAGAATTGCAGTAAGAAGCGTGAGCGACGCGAGGCAGACAACGACCCGCCAGTCGAGATGAACGGTATTGGTGAGCGGCAGGTTGCGGGTGATTTGATGCCAAAGCAGTTTGATGGCGGATTGGCCGAGGAGCAATCCGAAGATGCTACCGATGCTGCTGAGCAAAAGGCTCTCGACGATGGTTTGTTGCAGCAGACGAGCGCGGCTGGCGCCCAACGCGGCGCGGACGGCCTGTTCGCGCGTGCGCGAAACCGCACGCGCCAGCATGAGGCTGGTGACGTTGAGGCAGGCCAGCGCCCAGATGCCGAAGACCACGGCATAGAGCAGCATGAGCGGCGTGCGAACCTGCTGGCTCAGCGACTGCTGGTACTCCGCGACCCCGATTCTAGGGGGTATGGATGGGCCGTCGGTGGTGGCCTGCTTGGCGATGACGGCCTGCGTGCGCGTGAGCTGATCGGTGAGCTGGGCAATCGTCACGCCGCTGGGCAACCGCGCGTAGAGATCTCCCCACGCCGCCTGATCGCCACTCATTGAAGAGCGGCTGGCCGGCTTGAGCGCGGCGGGCGACCATATCTGCATCTGCTCGTCAAAGGGAAATGAGTAGCCCCTGGGCATGACGCCGAGAATGGTAAAAGGCTGGCCTTTGATGGTGAGCGTCTTGCCTGCGATTTGAGGATCGGAAGCGTAGAACTTGCGCCACACACCCTCGCCAATGAGCACGACGCGATTGCGGCCGGGATCGTTTTCATCGTCGCGGAAGGAACGGCCGAGAATGGGCTGCACGCCGAGCATAGAGGGCAGGCCGGCGGTGACTTCAACCTTCTGCGCCTGAAAGCGGCCTCCGGGAGCGACGATGCTGGCCATGGAGCGATTCATGACCGCACCGATCCGCATTCCTGGGCCCACGGCGTCGCGCAATTGCAGCATGTTGGCGTAGCTCATCATGTAATACTGTTCGGAACCCGCGCCTTTGATTTCGACGATGTGTTCCGGCTGCGCGTAGGGCAGCGGACGCAGCAGGATTCCGTTCAACACCGTGAAGACGGCGATGTTCGCGCCCAGGCCCAGCGCCAACACGGTCACTGCGGTGAAAGTGAATCCAGGCGACTTGCGCAACTGCCGCAGCGCGTATCGCACATCCTGAAGAATCGATCGCATCGCAAGTCTCCTTTTTTATTCGGTTCGCAGCGCCTGCATAGGTTCAATGGAAGCGGCGCGGCGNNATAGCCGGCATAGAGCGCGGCGGGAATGCCAAGGAGCAGGCCAACAAGGATTTGCCAGAGCGCACCGCGCAACACTATAGCTACTACGCTGGAACGCGTAGCGCCGAGGGCCATGCGGATGCCGATCTCACCGGTGCGGCGGGCAACGAAGTAGGACATGACCCCGTATAAACCGACGGAGGCGAGGATCAATGCAAGGACGCCGAAGAGACTGGTGAGTTGCGCGCTCATCCGTTCCCCGTTGAAATTGCCGGCTACCTGCGCATCGAGAGAACGAAGATCCATGACGGTTAAATTGGGATCGATGCCGGCAAGGGTACGACGAATGAGCGCGTCGGCATTCTGCTGCGGCTGGTTGAAGTTGAGGATGATGGCGTTGATGAACATGGACTGCGTTTCCCCCGCGTTCATTTCCGGCTCCTTGTATCCGGTGAAGGGTTGCGTGAGCGGACGCAGGTAAACCGGGCGCACCTCGTCGCGCGGGTTGTTCATCTTGAAGTCGGCGAAGACGCCTACGATTTCAAAGCTTGCGGAATACTTCCCGTCGTCGATGCCGAAGTGCTGCCCGATGGGGTCTTGATTGGGGAAGAAGCGCTTGACGAAAGTCTGGTTGACCACGGCAACCTGCGGCGAAGTGGCCGTGTCCTGCGCGGTAAACCCGCGGCCGCGGACCATGGGCACGCCGATGGAATCGAGGAAGCGGGTATTGACGCGGTCCCAGGTGGAACCGCATTTGTCGCCGGGGTGCGGCGCAGGATGACCCTGTTGAATGACGCACTCGCCCCAGTTGTCGCCTTCAAGCGGGCTGTAGAGAGCCATGCCGGCGTTGGTTACTCCTGGCAGCGCGGAGAAGCGGTCTTCAATTTGGCGATAGAGCGCGGGCACGCGGTCGATGGTGTAGCCGGCGCCGGCGGGATCGAAGTGCAGCACGTAACGGTTGGATGTAGCGATGCCGAATTTCTGGTGTTCCAGATGGTTCAGCGACTTGGTCATCAGGATTGCGCCAGCCAGCAGGACCACCGACAGGGCCGCCTGAAAAACGACGAGAGCTTTTTGCGGCAGCGAAGAGCGGTCGCGCATTGATCCGGCGCCCCGATTGACGCCGCGCAATGCTTCGGCGGGCTGCGCATGGGACGACAGCCACGCGGGGCCGGCGCCAAACAGAATGCCGGTGGCAAGCGAGACCACAAATGCAAAGCCGAGTACGTACAAGGATGGATTGGCTTCAATGGGCAGGTTTGTTGCATCGGGAAAGGCCAGGGCCAGAATCGTGCGCGATCCGGAATAGGCAACGGCCAATCCCGCAAGCCCGCCGATGCAACTCAACAGCACACTCTCGGTGAGAATCTGGCGGATGACGCGGCTGCGGGCCGCTCCGAGGGCCATGCGCAGGGCTACGTCCGCGCGCCGCGTTGTGGCCCGCGCCAGCATGAGGTTGGCGATGTTGGCGCAGGCGATGAGCAACACGACCGAAGAGAGAATCATCAACATCTTCAGGCCCTTGCCTGTCTCCTGCTGCAGGTTCTGGATGCCGCCGCCGCCGGGCGTGAGAACTACGTGCATTTTGGGGATGATGGCCGTTCCACCGTTGGCATTGAGCTGCGGGCGCGAGTAGAGCCATTGCCGCAGCGCCGCGGTGAGCTTGGTCTGCAATGCGCCGATGTTGGTTCCGGGACGGACTCTCCCTATTGGATAGAGCCAATGGGATTCAGGATGATGGAGGATGGCGCTGGCTCCACGCACGTATGGCTCCGTTTGGATGGGCATCCAGAAATCGGGCGGAGAATCCGTGACCCGGTCGCCGAAAAATCCGGGTGGGGCGATGCCGATGACGGTGAAGGGCCGTGTCTGAATGAAGATCGTCGACCCAATGATGGCGGGATCGCCGGCATACTCACCCTGCCACGCCTTGTAGCTTATAACCGTTGCGGGTGCGGAGGTGGGCGTGTCGTCGCTGTCAGTGAACACACGGCCCGCATAGGGTCCAAGGCCCAACGTCGAGAAGTAGTTGCCGGAGACGAATTCGCCGTGCAGGGATTTGGCTAGCGCATTGCCACGGCGCACACTCCACATGCCTTGCCCGGCTTGCACCGCAGCCAGTTGCTCAAACTCCGGCGCGGCGTTCTTGAGGTAGAGAAACAGATCGGTGGAGAAAATGGAGAAATCGCCCGTGTCGCCGGCATCGCCAGGGAAGCCGCCCTCGACACAGCAATCGTCATTGTCGCCGATGCGGTAGAGTTGTGCGGGATCGGCGACGGGCAACGAACGCAGCAGGATGCCCTGGACCAGCGTGAAGATGGCCGTGTTTGCGCCGATGCCCAGCGCCAGCGTGATGATTGCGGTCAGCGCGAATCCCGGCGACTTGCGCAACTGGCGCAATGCGTAGCGGACATCCTGAAGCAATTGATTCATCGTGTAAATCCTCCGTTGGCTTTTTCGGTTGGCGTTCCGCGATTCCGTGATCCGAAGTTGCGTGCTACTCGTTTCTGAGCGCTTGCATGGGCTCAATGGAGGCGGCTCGGGCGGCTGGAATCAGCGCGGCGATCAAGCCCGCAGTAAACAGCAAGAGCGCCAACAAGGCGAAGCCGCCAGCCTCTTTTTGCGCTTCGAAGTAGATCACCATGCCGATGAGCTTGCGAGCCAATATTGTGAGCGTCAAGCCGGCCACCGTGCCTGCGGCAAGCATCCATGCCACGCGGCGTAGCACCATGCCCAGGATGCGGCTGCGAGTAGCGCCGAGAGCCATGCGGACGCCGATGTCGCGCGTCGATTGTTCGACTTCGTGGCTGACAAGGCCGTAGAGGCCCACCATGGCCAGCGTCAGCGCCAGGCCGGCAAAGATGCCGAACAGCCGGCTTTCCATGCGCTGAAAGACGAGGGTGTCGTCAACCACTTCGGTCATCACCCGGGGATTGTCGAACGGGACGGTCGGATCGGTTTCGTGGAAGGCGCTGCGCAATGCGGAGACGATCCGCTTTGGGTCGCCATCGGTGCGCAGGGCCAGAGACATGTCGTTGAGGGCTCCGATTCTGTCCGCCACGGGAAGCTGCTCGGCGAGATAGTCCATCTCGGCCATGGGGCTGGCTTCGATGTCCTGGCGCACGTTGCCCACCACGCCGACGATTCCGGACTTCTGCTCGGATTTATCGCTGTCGTCGATATGCTGCCCGACAGGATCGATTCCGGAGGGCACGAACTGCTTGACAAACGCCTCGTTGACCACCATGCTCGACGACTTGTTTGTATTGCGGTCGAGGGATGGCGAGAGGAAACGGCCGTTCTTGATGGGAATGCCCATGGCCTCGAAGTATCCCGGAGTCACAAATCGGAGTTCGGCAAGCGTCACCTGGTTGGGCGGATAAGGAGGCTGACCGGTGAGATGCACCTCGGAGTTTGTGTAGGCGCGATCGATGGGCATCATATTGATGACGCCGGCGGCGCGCACGCCGGGGATTTGCCGGATACGCTCAAGCAGAGGGTTGTAGAAATTGGTTAGCACATCGCGATGCTGATAGCTGGCCTGCGAGACGGCAATGCGCACGGCGAGGATGTGGGATGGATCGAAGCCCAGATCGGCGCTGCGATAGCGGACAAGCACGCGCACCAACATACCGGCCACCACCAGCAGCACCATGGTGAGCGCCACCTGGGTCATCACGAAAGCTGAACGTAGGCGGTACTGACCGCGTTGCTTACCCGCGCCGCCGCCCGCCTTCAACACGCGGTTGGGATCGATTGCGGAGAGGCGCAGCGCAGGAAGCAGGGAGGCGAGCAAGCTGGTGAGGACGGCGATGGCCAGCGCCGCTCCAAGCACCGTCCAGTTCATGTGAATGTCGGCGCCGCGTTGCAGGGCCTTGACGAGGAACGCACGCATCAGATCAAGCATGAGCGAAGCCAGCAGGACGCCCGCGGAGGCTCCAAGCAGAGCCAGCAGCAGTCCCTCGGTAAGCACCTGACCGAGCAGCCGGCGGCGACCCGCGCCAATGGCTACGCGCATGACCATCTCGCGTTCGCGCTTGACTCCGCGCGCCATTAGCAGACCGGCAATATTCACGCAACCGATGGCCAATACCGCAAGAACGGCCGCAAGCAAGGTCCACAACGGGCCTTTCGCCTTTTTGTCGACGCTGCTGGCAAGGGGACCAACGGAACCGGTTCGGCCGTTATCGGAGTCCGGATGGAGACGGCCGATCTCGCTCAGAACATGATTGCGCTCAGCCTGCGCCTGCTCGAGGGACAGGCCATCGTTGAGCCGCCCCACCAGGCCGAGCCAGTGATGGCCGCGCTGTTGCATCCAAGGCTTGTCGATGTGCAGGGGCCGATAGACAGCGTTGCTCGCCGAGAGCGGGAATCGAAATCCAGTGGGCATCACGCCGATGACAGTGTTGGCCACTCCGTCCAGCCGAACGCTTTGGCCAATAACGCCGGCCTGGCCGCCAAACTGCTTCTGCCACTCTTCGTAGCTCAGCACGATCACGTCGTTGCGCCCGGGCTGCTCTTCGCCGGGAAGAAAGGTGCGGCCAAGCAAGGGCCGCACGCCAAAGACATCGAAGAAATTGTCGGTGGTAATAATTGCGGTCAGCCGGACTGGGCCGGAGCCTGTCTCCAGGTTGGCTAGATTGTTGTTAAAGGCGGCCAGGGCCTTGAAGGAATGAGTCCATGCGCGTTCATCGCAGTAGGAGGGCCAGGAGTCGGGCTGGGTGTAGCCGCTGTGGCTGCGGCTGACGATGGAGACGATACGTTCAGGGTGCGCAAAAGGCAGCGGGCGCAGGATCACATTGTCGATCACGCAGAAAACAGCCGTCGCCACTCCCACACTCAGGGCCAGCGTGAGCACCACGGTGAAGGCGAAGCCTGGCGCGCGGCGAAGCTGCCGCAATGCATAGCGCAGGTCATGAAGAAACGTCTGCATCTCTAATTCTCCTATTCGGTTCGCAGTGCCTGCATGGGATCGACGGAAGCGGCGCGACGGGCGGGGATGGAACATGCAAGCACCGCGACCAGACACAGCACGGCGGCTACGGTTGCGAAGGTGAGCCAATCTGTGGTCCCGACGCCGAAGAGCATGCCGCGCAGGAACCGTGTGAGGACTAGCGAGACAGCAATGCCAGCGATCAAGCCGAAGACAGTCAGGCGGAGCCCCTGGCCAACTACCTGGCGGAAGATTGCTTGCTTGCTTGCTCCGAGTGCAATGCGGATGCCGATTTCATGGGTGCGCTGCTTTGTGGTGTAGGCAACGACGCCGTAGATTCCGACGATGGCGAGGATGAGCGCAAGCAAACCAAACGAACCGGCGAATACCGCTGCGATGCGTTGGAAGACGCTTCCCATGCCCATACTTGATTTGAGGGTGGTTACGTTGTAGAGGGGGAGATTGGGATTGAGATCGGCAACTGTGCGCTCAACCGCCGGGGCAAGAGCCAGAGGATCGCCCGCGGTGCGGATGTGGAGGATGGCTTCGCCCTCGAAGTTTTGATACATGGGATACAAGACCAGAGGTTCGG
>PLFY01000225.1 GCA_003138365.1 Acidobacteriaceae bacterium | reverse complement strand
CTTCGTTCAAGTCGGCAAGTGACAAGGTTTCATCGAGGGTTGGCATTGTGCCGCTCGGATCACCGAAGTCCAGGAAGCTTGGTATCACTCGGCGATAGCAATCCATCCCAACAGTTGAGCGGTCCATCGGCGACTCGCGAGAGCAATTTCACAAGTCCGAGAATCTATACGCCAGGAACCAGCCTTCATGCGCTCATGCCTGGATCACCTGCCTTTATCGTCATTGGCATTGAGAGTGTGCCCCCCCCCAATATGACTTTCTCGGGGGGCCGCAAATGCCACTGAACTAAACAAGGCTTAGGCGAGGTCCATACCAGTTTGCCTTACACCAACTGGCACAAAGGGTCCGGGCACTTCAGCGTGGAGTGCCCGGCGCCTTTTGTGCCAACGAACATGTGAAAAAAGGCCGCGCAGAGTCCAGTGAGCAAGGCCAATTTTGGCACCGGATCGGGGGCCTCGAAAATCGAATGATTCCACGCCGATGTAGTCGATTTTGTAGCTGCCAAAGCACCCAGAAGCCACAAGGATCAACAGGGATCGGCAGGCACGCGGTAAACGGTTCAATCAAAACCACATATTCCCACCCAATTTTCAACAGACTTCCATACGTCGTCTGATCTGTTTTGGGAGCAGAGGGCCGTGGGTTCGAATCCCTCCGCCACGGCCATCGTAACTAATTGATAATAAAAGCGTTATTTCACAAGTCGGCCACGCATCTGCTTTTCCCCGCCACAGCACTGTAGTCGATTTTGTAGCTGTCGCCTTCAAGATCAATAAGCGGGTGCCCCGCGAGCGCGTCCCTCGCGATTCGTGAGATGGAATTCGGCATTAGAGACGTTGACCGGCAGAGTTTTTCAGAGCAAGTCAGGGTTTGAGTTTTGTGGGGGGCGTCTGAGCGTAGCCACGAGTTGCTGGAAGTGAGGGTTCTGGCGAAGGTTCTTCAGATCATCGTCGACCGTCAGGCCATCCGGCGCGATCAGCTTCGGCAGCGCAGCCGAGCGGAAAGCAATCCTGACAACGTCCTGGGCCATCCTTGTTCCCTACTGCCTGTTAGTGAATGATAACGTCCTTTATCATGCATAACCTTGGAGGATGTTGAATGCAATCAATTCTGCCAACCGCGAAATCAGCCAATGTTGCCGTTTGGTGAAGCATTATGGTGCCACCTGATCCACGTTTCTAACGCTGGCTAAACCTGGAAACGCGCATTGGCGATATATCGTCAACTGAGTCGGCGGCAGAGACATAAGCTATTGATATGTATATGCTTACCAGCTCATTAAATGAGACCGCTTACATGGACCTCCGTAAAGGTCATTCTGCTATCTGGGCGGCCTTTCCAGTAGCGTAACAACACACTTCGCACTTGGCAAAAAATGAACGCGTCAATGGCAGGAAAAGACGGGAGCCCACGGGATGTCGCGGGATAAGCGCAGTCTTTCTTCCATTCGGCTTGGCGCGCTTGCAACTGAAAGGAAACCCGTATTCCCTCCACGCATGATGCGCATTTAGGTTTGCCTATTTCCTGTAAAGTTGCTCCAGTGCTTTACCGAACATCATCACAAAGGTCCAAAAAAAGGAACGTCGACACGAGCCCCATACCGAGCCACTGAACGACAGACACGAAGCGCCTCCCGAATTCTCTTGGACATCGCTTTGTGAGAGATCTTTTCATCTATTCGGCCACGCACCGTCGATCAGCCATCTGCATTCGTGCCTTCCAGACAGCTAAATCTCAGAGTCAATCCCGGGCAAAGGCAGAACATCACTTTCCCTTGCCATCCAGACATAAAGTGTTGGGAGCAGGAAGATGCTCATCACAAGATCGGCAATCAAGCCGCCGACAATGACGATGGCAAAGGGGCGCTGCGAATCGGATCCGATGCCATGAGACAAGGCAGCAGGAAGCAGCCCCAGAGTGGCCACCAGCATGGTCATCATGATGGGACGCAGCCGCAGGACCGCTCCTTCAACGGCGGCATCTTCGATGGAATTGCCTCGCGCGCGGAGCTGATTGATGTACTCCAGCATGATGACCCCGGTCTGCACGGAAACGCCAAACAGGGCAAGGAAGCCGACCTCTGACGAGACGCTGAAGTTGGTACGGGTAATCAGGAGCACGAGCAAGCCGCCGATGCTGGCCATTGCCACAGTGGCGAGAATCAAGATCGCCCACTTGAAGGACTTGTACATTGAGTACAGGATGATGAAGATCAGCAGCACGGTCAGGGGCACGATGATCAGCATTCGTGCTTCCGCCCGCACTTCGCTCTGATACTCACCTTCCCATGCGATGTGATAGCCGCGTGGAAGTTTTACCTGCGCGTCGACTTTCTGAATTGCCTCCCTCACGGCATCGCCCAGAGCCCGATTGCGGACACTGTACTTGATGGCGACGTAGCGCTGGTTGTTCTCCCGATAGATTTCGGAACCTTCGTCCGCTTCTCTGACGGTACAGAGCTGGGCCAGTGAAACCCGCTCCCCCGAAGGCGATAACAGGCGAATGTTGTCGATTGCTTCCCGGGTATCCCGATACTGAGGGAGGTAGCGCAATGTGAGGTTATAAACCTCCTCGCCGCGCAGAACTTGGGTGAGAGCAGTACCCCCGACCGCAATCCGGATGGCATCCTGGATGTCGGCAACATTGATCTGCCATCGCGCGGCCGCCTGACGGTCCACCACGTAATTCAGGTCCGGCTGCCCGGTTACATTCAGGACCCCCAGGTCACTAATTCCCCGGACGTGGCTCATGATGGCGGCGATCTGGTTAGCCTTGTCTTCGAGCGTGTGCAGGTCCTCGCCATAGACCTTGGTGGCAAGTTCGCCCTTAACGCCGCTTACTGCCTCCTCCATGTTGTCCTCGATGGGCTGCGAGAATCCCCAACTGACGCCGGGAATTTTCTCCGTGAGCTCGAGGTTCATGGCTGCGATCAGGTTGTCTTTGTTCTGGTGGAAGATGGGACGCCATTCCCCTTTCGGCTTCAGGCCGACGAAGTATTCCGTATTGAAGAACCCAGTATGGTCGGTGCCGTCATCCGGCCGGCCGGTTTGACTGGTGCAGTCGGTCGCTTCAGGAAACGAGCAGAGAAGGATTCGTGCTTCATTGGCAACGCGGATGCCTTCGCTGGGCCCAGCGCTCTGATCCAGCTCGCCCCGCACCCAGAGTGCGCCCTCGTCCAGGTGGGGAAGGAACTCGGATCCGATAACGCCGCCGAAAGCCAGGTAGATGGCGAGAACCAGGCCGGTCACGCCCACGCCTATGGTAAGTCCGTGATGGTGGATCGCCCAGGTAACGGCTCGGCGGTAACGCGCCCTGAGGAACTCCATCACCGGGTTCTTCCATTCCTTCGCACCCTTGCTGAACAACAGGCTGGAGAGAACCGGCGCGAGGATCATAGAAAAAAGCAGCGCGCCGAGCAACGCAAAAGCCACTGTCCATGCCATGGGCCGGAAGAGGCGGCCTTCTACAGCCTGAAGCGTGAAGATGGGCAGATATGCAGTGATGATGATGGCGATGGCATAGAAGACCGGCCGCTGGACCTCGTGCGCGGCTTCGGCGATCCGCACATGTACCGGTCTTCCGTTTTCTTCTTTACGCGAGAGGTGGCGAACGATGTTTTCCACCATTACCACCGCGCCGTCGACCACCATACCAAAGTCCAGAGCGCCGAGCGAGAGCAGATTGGCCGGCATGTGAATCAGGTCGAGACAGATAGCCGCAAAGAGCAGGGAGAATGGAATAGTGAGCGCCACAATGAGCGCTCCGCGCCCGTTCCCTAGAAAGAGAAACAGAATAATGACGACCAGGAAGATCCCTTCGCCCAGGTTGTGCAGAACAGTGTGGGTGGTGAACAGAAGCAGGTCGCTCCTGTCGATGAAGGAAACAACTTTCACCCCCTTCGGCAGAATCTGGTCGTTCAGCTCCTTGACTTTTTGGTGGATGCCGTCCAGCGTTGGTTGAGCATCCGCGCCTTTTTGCATCGCGGCGATCCCCGAAACGACATCGTCGTTGTCGATGATTCTCCCGTTCGGCAGATGCGCGGCCCTGCCAAACCGGCCAAGCCGGATCTCCGGCCCCTGGTCGACGACGGCAATATCCTTCACTCGAACCGGAGAACCGCCTTTGGTAGTGAGAACCGTGTTGCGGATGTCCTGAATGTCTTTGACTAGGCCGACCTCGCGAACATTGACCTCCTGCTGGCCCTCCTCGATGAAGCTGCCTCCGGCATTCGCATTGTTATTCGCGAGCTGCTGCTCGACCTGGCCGATGCCGAGTCCGTAATCGACAAGTTTGTCGGGATCGATGCGGACCTGGTATTCGCGTGTCGGCCCACCGAAGGGGTTCACGTCCACGACACCGGGGACGGACTTGAAATTCTTCTCTATCACCCAGGTTTCGAGCGTCTTTTGATTCATGACGTCGTATTCCGGATTCGAACTTTCCACAGTGTAGAAGTAGATCTGTCCGACCGGGCTCCAGTCCGTCCCAATCTGGGGAACAACGCCCGCAGGCAATGTCACCTGCGAAAGCCGCTCCAGAACTCGCTCGCGGTTCTCGAAGTTCGTCGTGTCCTCGCCGAATACCATTTCCACGGTCGAGAGCCCAAAGATCGACCACGATCGGACATGGGCAATTCCTGGAATGCCGTTCATCACGGTCTCAAGCGGGATGGTTACTTGCTGCTCGATTTGCTCGGCGGAAATGCCGGGCCACTGCGCAATGACATCAACGTAATTGTTCGCAACGTCGGGATAAGCCTCCACCGGCAGCCGATGGAAGGAGACGATGCCCCAGGCGAAGAGCAGAATGCCGATTGCAAGGACAAGAAGGCGGTTCTGAAGCGCAAAGTCGACCAGCCTGCGTATCATTGCGCCTCCACCGTGGATTCCAATTGAAGAACCTGCGACACCACCTGTTGGCCCGGTGCGATCCCGGAAAGAATCTGCTGTTTATTTCCAGGCAGCATGTCCCCGGCGCTCACCTCAACGCGTTTGAATTGCTGCCCGCCGGCGGGAATATAAACCCAGTCGCGATCGTGCAGATGCAAGATAGCGGAAGCAGGAATGACCGCGAAGGTATTCTTGTCCTTGCTCTTGAAAATCGCAGTAACAAACATCCCCAGGCGAAGAAGGCCGGGATTCGCGATCTCGATGCGGACCTTGGCGGTGCGGATATTGGGATCGAGCACCGGACCAATGTCGCTGACCCGGCCGGTCAGCACTCTGTCCGGGTACGCGTTGAGATGAATCTGTGCCGTCTGGCCGAGTTGAATCTTGGGAATGTCGATTTCGTAGACATCGCAGACGATCCACACGGTGGAGAGATCGGCGACGGTAAAGGCCGTTGCCGAGCCGGAGAGGTTTACGCCGGCTGCGGCGGCCTGTGTAACATTCTGCGTCACGATCACTCCCGAAATCGGTGAATAGACATTCACCACCTCGCTGGGGTGATCCTTGTCCACGCCCAGAGTCTTCAGCTCCTGCTCCGCCGCATTCAGATCGGCCCGGGCGTCTTTCTCGGCATCTTCGGCCTGCTCCAGCATCGCCTGCGATATGGCGCCGTGCGCATAGAGGCTTTGCGCGCGCACATAGGCCATGTTGTTCATGCGCTCGTCGTTGTCGGCCTTCAGATAAATGTCAAAGGCTCCAGCAACGTCCAGGCTCTGGACCTTGAGCAGCAGTTGGCCTTTCTTCACGTAATCGTCGAGCCGGGCCTTGATGTCGACCACGCGGCCATTCGCAAGTGTTAACGGTCATCAGAAAACG
>PLFY01000224.1 GCA_003138365.1 Acidobacteriaceae bacterium | reverse complement strand
TACTCGACGACGAAGAACAAGAAGACGACCACTGGGCGTCTGGAGTTCAAGAAGTTCTGTAACCGCTGCCGGAAGCACCAGCCGCACAAGGAAACGAAGTAGAGCAGTGAACAGTGGTCAGTGAACAGTGAACAGTAAGTGCCTTGCAACGATGGGCAATGCATACTGACCCCTGACCCCTGACCACTGGCCACTGTTTTTAGGGGCGTAAGCTCAACGGCTAAACTGTCGGTCTCCAAAACCGAACTTGGGGGTTCGAATCCCTCCGCCCCTGCCAGATTGAACAGGAATGCGACCGGCAGGACGCCGGACGCGAAGGAACAGAAGCATGGCAACGAGAGCATTGGTAAACGGAGAAGACGAGCCGAGTTGGAAGAAGCCGGTTCTCGCGTGGAAAGAATTCACGCGCTTTCTGAGCGATGTCCGCGGGGAAATGCGCAAGGTGGTAACGCCCTCGCGCAAGGAAGTGGAGGCGACGACGACGGTGGTGCTCATCGCCGTCTTCCTCTTCGGAGTGTTTTTCTGGGTGGTGGACAATATCTTCGACCTCGGCCTGCATCAGTTGTTGAGCAAGCTGGGCGGATTGCAGCAGTAAGTGCAACCGCGAAACGAGAACACGATGGCAGATGAGTTAGAACAACCCGCCGAATCGCAAGAGGTAGAGGCAGCGCCGCCGCCGGTGCGCAACGAGAACTTCCGGTGGTACATTCTGCACGCCTATTCGGGCTTTGAGCGGAAGGTGCGCGAGTCGATCGAGAGCCGGATTGAAGCCTTCGGGCTCAAGGACAAGGTGGGCCGCGTGATGATCCCCACCGAGCCTGTGACGGAGATCGTGAACGGGAAGAAGCGCACGGTGGAGCGGGTTTTTCTGCCCGGCTATGTGCTGGTGGAGATGGAGCTGGACAACCATCTTTGGCACGTGTTGAAGGACACGCCGAAGGTGACGGGCTTTCTGGGCACGGGCGACAAGCCAGTGGCGCTGTCCGAAGAGGAAGTCAGTTCGATTCTTTTCCGTTCAGAGACAGCCAAGGATAAGCCGCGGCTGAAGATCAAGTTTGAAAAGAGCGAGCAGGTCCGGATTACGGACGGCCCGTTTGCCAACTTCAACGGCGTGGTGGATGAGATCAACGAAGATCGCGAGACGATGAAGGTCATGGTCACCATCTTTGGGCGCTCCACCCCGGTCGAGCTGGAGTTTGGCAAGGTGGAAAAGATTGAGTAGCAGCTTCTCGTCTTCAGCTCCCAGCTTCTAGCCGGCGAACCTTTCTAGCGGGCGCCGGTTGGGACAGGGCGGGTGGCTGCAACCTCAAAATTCGTTCAAGGAATAAACGGGCTAGAAGCTAGCGGCTAGAAGCTGGCGGCTAGCTTCCGAAGGAAGATATCATGGCACCTCCGAAGAAAATTACCGGGTACGTGAAGCTGCAGATCGAGGCGGCAAAGGCGACACCGGCGCCGCCAGTGGGTCCGGCGCTGGGTCAGGCGCAAGTCAACATCATGGAGTTCTGCAAGCAGTTCAACGCGCGGACGCAGAACAAGGAATCCGCCGGGCTGATCATTCCGGTGGTCATCACGGTTTACGCGGACCGCAGCTTCAGCTTTGTCACCAAGACGCCGCCGGCGGCGGTTCTGCTGAAGAAGGCTGCGGGGATTGCGAAGGGCTCGGGCACGCCGAACAAGGAAAAGCTGGGCAAGGTGACCGAAGCCCAGGTGCGCGAAATCGCCACGCAGAAGATGCCGGATCTGAACGCCGGCTCAGTGGACGCGGCGGTGAAGAGCATCAAGGGCACGGCGCGGTCCATGGGAATTGAGGTCGTGGCGTAGTCTTCAGGGACTTTGGTTTTTTGCAAATGAGGCTCTCCCGTTTGGGAGGGTCTCTTTTGCGTTATGAGGCGGCAGGGCGATGAGCCGAGGGGTGCTCTCAGAACAGACGCCCCAGCGTGATGAAGACTTTTCGGTGGCCGGCGTCGCCGACCGAACCGCCTATTGAGATGGCGCCGAATGGCGTGGCGGCGACCAGGCCGGCGGTTCCGTCCTGGCGGAGAATGGCGTGGGCTTCAGGGGACCAGATCTCGCCGGCCTCGTAGCCGATGATGCCGTAAAGGCCTTGCCCGAGGCCGGTTGGCAGAGCGGCGAGACGGCGAAGATAGCCGGCGCGGGCGAGGTAGGTGTCAGTGCCGCGAAACTCATCAAAGGATGAGGCGGAAAGACGGCGAGGACCTCCGAGCGTGAATCGGTAGGGCTCGGCGACATTGGCGCGGAGATAGGAGTTGACATCCGCGGTGAGGCCGAAAATATTGCGCTCGTTCAAAGACCAGGTGCGGGCAGTGGAGATCATGACGAGCGGGGCGTTGGCGCTTCCGACGGCGTGATAAAGGGCGCCGGCGGAGGCTGCCAGACGGAAGCCCTGGGGCGAGATTGTGCCGGAAGATTCCTTGTCGATGTTGATGTGGAGCAGCCCCGTCTGGGCGGTTCCGGAGAGATAAGGGCCGCCGCCGGAGCCAGTGGTGAGGCTCCAGTGGGTATCCTCAGCGCGCCACTCGGTGGAGATTTGCAGGGAATTGCCGAAAGTGCGGCCAGCCTCGATTCCGGCGTCGAGGTTTTGCTGGAGGCGCTCGGCGACACGCTTCTGGTTGGCCCAGATATACACCGGCTCGCGGACAATGCCTGTGCGCGGCTCAAGGAAGAATCCGGATGGAGTCATGAGGCGGTAGTATTCGGCGGAAAGGTCGGTCCGATAACCGAGTTGGGCGGTTGCGCGGAGTTCTGAGCCGAAGCCGCCAAGGTTCTGATCGACGAACCGGAGGTCGAGTTCCGCACGCGTGATGTTGGAGGTTTCGGCGGCCAGATCCGGCCCAACCAGCAGATAGGGCGGCCCGATGGGGTCCTTGGTGAGACGGACCAGGACGCCGGTGTCCGGGCCGGCGGCTTCTGGATTGGCGGGGCCTGGGGTGACGGCAGGGGCAGTTGCGGGGCCAAAGGTTTCGTAGGTGGCGCCGTATCCGCCGTTGGACTGAATGGGCTTCAAGGCGTCGAGCGTGGCGGCGGACGAGACGGGCTTGCCTTCGAGTGGCTTCATGTCGGCGAGGACCTGGCGCTGGGCTCCGGGTTCGCCGCCTTCCACGCGAGCCTGGCGCAGGAGGCCGGGTTGGGCGAGACGGCGCTCCTCGCGCGCGGCGAGATAGGCTTTCCAGCCTTGATCGTCGAGAGCGTAGCGGAGCAGGCCGGCGCGGCTCTGCTCGGCGGCCAGGTATCCGGCGCGGATCAGATCGCCGGCCTTGGCGTAGTCGGTCGCGGAGAAGTTGCCCACCGGGACGGTGACGACGACATCGGCGAGTCGCTCGGCCTGGTCAACGTTGCGCACAATGCCGGCTGAGAAGGCGCGGTTGAGCACGCCGACGATCGAGCCGGTGTCAACGCCGCTCAGCGCAGAGTCCTGAAGGCGGACGGCGATGATGGTATCGGCATGGAGATCGTTCTTGAGGACATCGGTGGGCAGGTTGTCCAGGATGCCGCCGTCGACGAGGTAGTGGCCGTTGGAAGCCTGAACCGGCGGGAAGACGCCGGGGAGGGAGATGGAGGCGCGGACGGCCTGGGCGAGTGGGCCGCTGGAAAAAGTGACGGATTGGAAGGTGTTGAGATCCGCGGCCACGCAGCGAAAGGGAATGGGGGTCTGGTTGAAGTCGAGATCCTGGCGATTGTAGGCGAGCATGTTGCTGGTGAGGAACTCATTGACGCCTCGGTCGGTGAGTATGGCGTTGCGCAAGGCAGGTTGGCCGTTCCTGAGGCCCAGGGTGATCACGGCGGGAACCTGGCGGCGGTCCTGGCGGCGGCGGAAGCTGGAGTCGACGTAAGGCGTCTGGAGGGCGAAAACGCCCTTGAAGGCATCGCTGGAGGCGATGGCGCGCATTTGGGCGGGGGTCTGTCCTGAGGCGTAGAGAGCGCCGACGAGGGCGCCCATGCTGGTTCCAGCGACGCGGTCGACGGGGATGTGGTTGTCCTCTAGCCATTGGAGGACGCCGACATGGGCCAGACCGAGGGCGCCGCCGCCTTCGAGAGCCAGGCCGATGACGGGGCGGTTGGGCGGCGAAACGGGCGGAAGCGGAGTATTCAGGGCCTTATTGGCTTTGGCGTCGATGGGTCTGGGGACCTCCTCCTGCTGCCCCAGCGACGGTGTAAGCGATCCGGTTGCCAGAATCGCGGCGGTTAGGAGGGTTGCGGCACTTTGGAAACGCACAGTCGTACCTCCAGGCGAATCGTCTGTGTTCAAGGCTAGTCTTTTGCGGGGCTGTGCTGTGACCTTGGGTGTGGAAAGTTCAGACGAGCAGAACTAAATCCGGCAATGGCCGGCGTTCGCGGACACAGAAAAGCCCTCCGCGCCCGGCGATAGAGACAGACAGGGCTTTTGCGTGTTCGTGGCGCGCAGCTTGTGGCGCGTTTTTGCTCGTCGAAGCGGGGCGAACTGCGTTGGCCCTACTTCGGCGGGGCTGGAGTGAACCCTTCGCGTCTTTGGCTGGGTTCCGGTTTCGGCTTGGGCTTCGGCGCCTTCTTGGCTTCTTTTCTGCCTTTGTCTTTGCTTCCCATGGGTAGAAGTGTGACACAAAAGGGTGCGAGTGGAAAAGAATTATGAGTGTGTGGCGATTGCCTTGTTTGGTGCGGGTCGATTCGTGGGAAGGACAGTTGCCGCCAACCGAGGACCTTGCCCGGATGGATCGGCGAACGCCGGGCGACTTATGAGGACGGATCACTGTAGCATTGAGTGAATCCATTTCTAAACTACTCTGATTCTTTTACTTAGCTGTTCATCCACAATCCACAAACAGTCCAAATCTAGTTCATCCGCAGTGCATAGCTGTTCTTTTGCCTCTCGCGCAAAGTGGGAATCACCGCGCAACCCGCGAAGAGGAGATGACGATGAACAGCACAACAAATACGGTGAAGATGGCATCAGTAATCGTGAAGTTGGCAGTTGGCCTGGCAGCGATCGCAACCACAGTATCCAGCAACTTGGTCATGGCACAGGGAGCTGCCGATGGCGAACAGAGCACCACCCCCATTACGTTGAGAGTCTATGACTACGCGCATGTCGATCAGAAGGCATTGCAGGCAGCAGAGGGAGAAGCGGCCCGGATACTGGCTAAAGCCGGCGTGATCGCCCATTGGGCGGATTGCCCGACGAAGCACGCAGATGCAGAGAAGTATCCCGCCTGCGCAAGCGCTACAGAGGGGACTGAGTACACGCTGCGGCTGCTTTCCAACTCCATGGCTGCAGTGCAGGAGAAGTCGCAGGAAGCATTCGGAAGCGCGGCCGATTGTGAGCATGGGGCCTGTATTGCCAGCGTCTACTATGACCGCATCCAGGGGCTGGCGGGCGGGAACGTGGCGCCCTCTTATGTGGTGGCAGGCCGTGTGATGGCGCGCGAGATTGGCCAACTGCTCATCGGCGTGACGTATCGGTCGCGGTCTGGCATCATGAGTGCGTCGTGGAGCCACCGGCAGTTGGGCATGTTGGTTCGCTCTGAAATTCTGTTCTCTCCGGTCGAGGCGAGCGCGATGAAGGCTCGGCTGGCTGAGCGCGAACAGGCTGCAGCAACGCGCTTGGCGGAAGCAGGTCCGGGACAACTGAGCCATGCGCAGTAAGAATGGATGATGGAAGATGAGAACGGTTTCGGCCCCGGGAACGGGGCCGAAGCTGCTCGATGATTATTTGACGCGCATCACCCAGATGTTACCTGTGGTCTCGGAGTATTCATACACAATCTGATCGCCGCGGGAAGACCAGTCGGGATAGAGCAATTGGATGTTCTCGCTCGTGTAATGCGTCACCTGATGCTCCTGTCTTGTGCTTCGCGAGACCCACCAGACGTTCCACAGGCCATTGCGCAGGCCGGCAAAAACGATCTTGTCGCCGTCAGGCGACCAGTCGTTGGGGAAACTGGGGTGACGGTCGGCCGTAAGCACGGTCTCGGGTCCTCCGGTGGAGGGCACTACGGCGATCCTAAACCCGTCTTCAAAAGCAATGGTCCCGCCATCGGGCGACCAGCACCCATACGACATCAATCCGTTGCCGAAGGTCAACTGCTTTGGCGGGCCGCCTTCCTTATTGATCGGCGCCACCCACACATTCACTGCACCCCCCTGGCGCTCGCCGTACGCCACCTGTTTGCCGTCGGGCGAGAGACGCAGGGGCGCATCGTTCTCGCCGAACTGTCGCAACGCTGATGTCGTCCCTGTGCTCAGGTCGATGGCCTCGATCACCTTCTGCCTGTTCTGCTCGCCCTGGAAGGTGAGTGTTCCGGCCGCCGGAAGCCATCCAGGCAGC
>PLFY01000120.1:16281-16406 GCA_003138365.1 Acidobacteriaceae bacterium | reverse complement strand
GCCATCCTGCTCATCTCCGAGACCAACGATCACGGCAGCCAGACCCAGATGGTGGAAGCGCTGCGATTGATCGGCAACACCAACACCGCAATGTATACGCTGGGCTTCTCTTCGGCGAAGGCCGA
>PLFY01000120.1:0-16237 GCA_003138365.1 Acidobacteriaceae bacterium | reverse complement strand
CCGGAAACGGTGGCGCAGCTCACCGGTGGCGAGTATTTCAAATTTGAAGACAGCCGCAGCCTCGTGCGCGGGCTGCTGACCATTTCCAATCACGTGCCCAACCGCTATGTGCTGAGCTTTCAGCCGCAGTCGCCGCATCCGGGCTTTCATTCGATCGAGCTCTGGTTGCGCGACTATCCCGGCCTGCGCGTTACCGCCAGAAGCAGCTATTGGGTCGACGGCGACACAACTCCCGCCGCGCGCCCGTGACAGCCTGTGGTATAAGTCCGGTTTTGAAAGGGCACGACTTCAGTCGTGCCGTAAAGCCTCAGGAATCAATTGGGCTTTAGCCCCTGAGGGATGTATTTTCCGGACTCTCGACTTTCACCACAGGCTCCTGAGGGCGTTGCGAATGAAGACCTATCGCTCTCCGCGAAACTGAATAATCCGCCGNNGTCTCGCGATAAAGCGTCTGTGCCACCGCCGCGGGGCCCCGCATCTGGCTCAGCAGCAGAACTTCAATTTCAAATTCGCCGCCCTCGTTCTTCACCAGGAGCATGTCACCCACATGAACTTCCCGCGCCGGCTTGGCCTGAATGCCGTTGGAGTGAATGCGCCCCAGGTCGCAAGCCTTTGAAGCCAGCGCCCGCGTCTTGAAGAAGCGCGCAGCCCACAGCCATTTATCGATGCGAACGGAAGTCATGGTCGATTGTCGTATTGGAGAGGGAACTTCAGCAAAGGGAAGGTCAGGGCAGCCGGATCAGGATTCGGCCACAACCTTCCACACATACAAGTATTCGGCGTCACTCGAGGTGGCCACTTCCATTCCTCTAAACCGCGTCGCGCGGTTCAGAGCGGAACGGATGTTCTCCTTCGTGTCCGGCAACGCGGAGAGCGGAACCTTCAGCGCCGTGCCCGCACCCAATTGATCGATGTCGCTCAAGAGTTGCGTCACAATCAGCTTGTGCTTTCCATCCCGCCCTTTTGGAACATCAAGCTGACGGACAGATTCAAACTTCATCGGCGTTGCGCCTGAATCCGAATTGGTTGACATGTCTTGGAGCCCGCCTCACGGGTAGGCGTGTCGAACCAAGGACTGGCGCGCTTAACGTATGCCTAAATTGACGTAAAGCTATCCTCTAATTGACAGCATACTGACGACCGTTAGAATAGGCAAGCCGCTCACAGAGATTTCCTGCATTCCTATGGCAGAACTCCCAACCTCTAGGTTCTCCCTATAAGTCTCAGATTATAAAGACTTATTGCGCAGCGCAAAGAGTCTCCCCGTATCGCGAATAGCCTGCTAGGTTCGGTAATAGAGGCATTTCCAGGCGGTGGGCCAGGTCGCCTTTCCATTCGTACAGCGCCCGGCCCCCCGTCCGCTCAAACTTCAAGCGTGCCTGGGATTGGCCTTAATTGAACGGAACAGGAGAATCGTATGCCGGTATTCTGCTTTCAGAACAAGGGTTCAAATCCGCCAGTATGTGGCGTGCACAAGGCAGCACTTGTACGAACTCAAGTCACGATTGACCCGAATGCGCCTCAAATTGGACAAATCACCTGCTTTAGATGTCCAATTAGCCGAAACGTAGTTCAAGAGTTGAAGGGATTCTATGCGTGAGACTGAAGCTGACGGGCCACCCAACCCAATCGGGAAGCCGTCAACGACTTTCCCAACCGTGCCCATCAAGGACGTACCTTCGCCTGCGTCGCCTGCCGATACCAATGCGTATCTCCCGATGGTGCTGGTGGTCGACCACGAGCCTGCCGTAGCAGACACTCTCTCAGAGATCCTGGCTCAAGGCGGCTATGCCGCTGTAGCGGCCTACGACGCTGAAGACGCGCTTGAAACCGCGCTTCTGATTCCGCCTGAACTGGTCATCGCGGACGTCAAGTTGCCGGGAATGAGTGGCATCGAACTCGCAACTGCTTTGAAGGGGAAGTTCCCGGATTGCGAAATTCTGTTGCTTTCAGAGCCGTCTGCCAGTTCCGATGCGCCGGCATCGGTGAAAGTGGACGGCCACGAGCTTGAGCTGCTCAACAAGCCCGTGCACCCTTCGGACCTGCTGGCCCGGGTGTCGGAGACTTTGAATTCTCGACGCCCGCACGCTGTAGTCAGCGCCTCCTAAGGCATTTCCGATTTAGCCGTCGCCGGCCACCGCTGTCAGGCTAACGGCCGGCCTCGTCTGTGTGCGACTGTGGAACCGCGACCGCTTGCGAGCGGAATCAGTTTCGGCGCCGTCTAGTGGATGCAGTTTCCGGAAAAATCCGCTTAGAGGCCGTACGAAAATGAACCCTTGCGTCTCGCGCCTGGTCTTCTTATCTTCTTTACTCTGCGTGCTTCCGCTTTTCGGGCAGGTTCATCACACGCGGCATTCACGCTACCCCAACGCGCCCTCAAACGATCCCCAGTTGCTGATTCCCGCCGATCAGGCGCAATCCTGCTTCACGCCCGAGAGCAGCCTCAGGGGCTATGACCAGTTTGAGCAATTCGATACGTTCCCGCAGCCGGCCAGCAAGGGATATCTGTGCATCGCCATTCCCGCGGGGAAGACGTTTGTCATCGACCATATCTTTGCCGAGGCCGATTACGACCAGGATCTGCCGTCAGGCGCCGAATGGTATCTCGATGCGACCGTCGGAAGTTACGAACAGATGACCGGATTTGCGGCCGGCAGGGTCGGCTCTGAAACGCCCAATCCCCATTACTTGCTTTCGCAGGCGGTGCATCTGGCTGTCGCCGGAGGCACCCGCGTGACCCTCATCATGCACAACTATTACGTCAACGCCAACAGTTCGATCGCGGAAACGCCCGGCACCGCCAGCCTGTCGCTCATCGGGCACTGGGAATAGGGGAACCGATTCTCCGGCCTGAAAATGAATCGGGATACCGAGGCAACAGCCCCGATATCCCGACTCAACAGCCTGTTGTGGAAGTCTGGTTTTGAAAGGGCACGACTTTAGTCGTGCCATAAAGCCTCAGGAATCAATGGGGCTTTAGCCGCTGAGGGATGTTTTCCGCCAGACTGCGACTTCTGCCGCAGCCTGTTAAACCACTTTCGATTCAAAAGCTTCCTAATTCGCCAGCACCGCTCGATACCGCACCTTGTTCTTCTTCACCTTCTCGATAGCCTCATTGGCCTTGGACATCGGGAACGACTCGGTCTGTGCCTTCACGCCGTGCCGGGCAGCCACGTCCAGCATCTCTCTTATCCTGTAAGGGCTGCCCGTGGGGTTGCCGCTAATTGTGCGCAGGCCGGAGATCAGTGGGAAGGCGTGTACGGCCACCGGCGATGGCGGAACGCCTACAAAGCAAAGCGTCCCAGTGGGCCGCAGCGCCTGAATATAGATGCCCCAGTCCTGGTCGGCATTGACGGTGCTCAAAATAAAGTCCAGAGTCCCGGCCACTTCCTTCAACGCCTTTGACTCCCGGCTGTTGACGAAGTGGTGCGCGCCCAATGCTTGCGCTTCTTTCTCTTTGCCGGCCGAGGTCGAGAACGCCGTAACCTCCGCGCCAAAGACCCGCGCGAACTGGATCGCCATGTGTCCCAATCCGCCGATGCCGATGATCCCTACTCGCGAAGAGGGATTCACTCCATGGGTGCGCATTGGGTTATACACCGTGATGCCGCCGCAAAGAAGCGGCGCCGCATGTTCGCTTGCCAGGGCCTCGGGGATCGGAAACACAAAACGGGCATTGGCGCGGACCGCGTCCGCGTAGCCGCCATTGCGGTGCACGCACGTGCCCTCGGCCGCCGGGCAAAGATTCTCCATCCCGCGGGTACACCACTCGCACTCACCGCAGGAGTTCGATTGCCAGCCAAGGCCCACCCGCTGGCCCACGTGCAGCGATCGCACCTCCGCCCCTGCTTCCGCAATCGTGCCGACAATCTCATGGCCCGGTATGAATGGATACTGGCTGATGCCCCAGTCGTTCGAAATCAGGTGAATATCGCTGTGGCAGATGCCGCAGTGGGTCACGGCTATCTCCACCTCTTGCGAGCCCAGCTTGCCTGGGTCGTAGTGATAGGGCAAAAGTTCTGCGCCAGCCGCGTGCGCTGCAAGTCCCTGAATCTTACCCATGATCGTTTCGCTTTCCTAACTTGTGTGGGAGAGACAAAAAGGCTGACCGACTTCCCAAAATGCGCCAGCCCGAAAAATGCCAGATGAATCTCAACGTCAATCCTAGTCTAAACCGCCGCCCGGTTCTATGTGCAGATTCAGTATCTGGAATCCGTTCAGAATACCACCGGCCGGCGCTTCGCTTTCCACCTCTGCCGATTCCCCATTCAGGTTCACATCCTGCGCGGTGCGCAGCGGTTCCAGGGCATTGGCCACCGAGAGCGGCAAGCTCGCCAGTGTCTGGCCGGCCATTCCAGCCTGGGTTTCAGGCACCAGCAGGCTCACGTAGATGCGGTCCGCCGAGTGCTGCCGCCGGGCCTGAGCAAGCGCTGTATCCATATCGACAGGACGTGTGGAAAACCGGGGCTGGTCCAGAGTCCGGTCCAGCGTACCGGAATCTGAAACTAATAGCCGCAGGTTTCCCGCGCCCAACCTTGCCGGCAGCGTAGCGGGAATCCGCACATTCCGTGCCGGTTGCTGAAAGGGACGGATGGTTGCCTCCACCACTATGGTGTCGCCGGCGTGGACAATATCGTTTGAAACCACCCGCGCTGTCTCCAGTTCCACCTGCATTCGTCGAGGGAAGGCCTCAACGTGAAGATCGATGCCCCGCACAGCGCCCAGCCGGGCGCCGTTGGAATAAAGCCGCGAGAAGCGCTCGCCGGTCAGCAGCGCAATTTCCAAGGGCGCGGCCATGGCATCGCCAGACGATGCCCACAGGTCGAGCGGAGAGGCCGGGTAACCCTCCAACTCGATGCTGCCGGTCAGGTGGTAGCTGGTTTCGGAGCTGCTTTGGTTCGTATCAAGAAGCGATTCATAAAGGGAAACCAGCACGGCGGAGGGGGTCAGCAACGGCAGGTCGATTACCTCAATATTCAACTGCCGTTCGCCGCCCTTCAGATTCTGTCCGCCTTCCTGCCCATGCACGGCAATATGCACCGGGATCATCCGCGCCTTACGCCCCAGCACGCCGCGAATGGCGGAGTCGCGGTCCTCGGTAAACGCGCCGATCGGGTCGCCGGTGTTGATGATCTTGAAAGCGTTCAGCGGCGAAGCCACGGTGGCCACCACCTCAGCCGTCGTCATGGGGAACGAAACCGGCCCCGCTTGCAGGATAGGATGGCCGCAGGCCAGCAGTTGCTTCGCGTCGATGTAGGTTACGGTGCAGGTAGCCGCGATCTCCAGGTCGCCGCGCACAAGTTGCGCGCTCACCGCCGAACCCGGCTCCACAGAGGCCAGCGCCGAGGCTGAAATCTCCGTGTCCAGACCGCTGCCAGTCCCCACACCGGACCCGCCCGGACTGGGTTTTGAGGCCCCGCCCATCCCTCCGGCCGCAACCATTTCCAGCCCCGTCCCGGCCGTCCGCTCTTGCCACAGCCGAATGGCCTCGGGCTGGAACCCGCTCATCACCAACGGCGTCTCCATGGCCTGGAAGTTCATTCCGTTGGCGGAGATTCCGCCGCGGCCAGTGCTCGCCGGGCCACCCGATCCCTGATCCCCGATCCCTGTTCCCTGTTCCACAATGGGCAGATCCCGCACCTCCAGCATTTGCTCGATCGGCGTAATGCCGGCGATGGGGTCCTTGCTGAACTGGCCAATACGGTAGGAAAGCGAGCCAAGCAGCCGGTTGCCGATATACACCGGGCTGCCGCTCATGCCGGCCACCACGCCCGTATACTCCGGCTTGGCCCCATGCAGTTGGACCAGGATCATGTCGTGGCCGGGGCCGCGCGCACCCCGCAGAACGCCAAGGATTTCAACCTCCATCGCTTCGGGCTTGCTCCCCTTGAAAACCGTCCACGCGGTGGCCGTCATTCCTGGGCGCACCTCGCTGAGCGGGAAGATTCCGCCACTCGAGGGCGGTGGGCCAGCCGGAGCAGCTCCGCTTTCTGCCGGCAACATTCCGGGGGAAAGCAGTAAAAGCGACGCCATGCCGACCGAAACTACCAGTCCAGCCATGCGAATCCAGATTTCCTTCAGGCTAGTTTCCACGTCTATAAGAGTACAGCCTTGGCGGCAGCCTCCAGCTTCTAGCTGTTAGCCGATCCCGGAACCGCAAGCTGCGGAACGGAAGCCAGAGGCTGGAAGCTGGCAGCCGTCTTACCGTATGCTGTTGAGCACAGAGGTCGTCATGCCCACGTTGTCCTCGATTTCAAGGAAGCGCCCATCGGTCTTCCATCTTCCCCGTCCTTCGTTTGCGCTGTTGTTCCTTGCCCTTGTGTCGCTGGCAGCCGCGCCGCTCGCTCGTGCCCAGGCCACGCCTCCGGCGCAGCCGGCCCAGCAGCAGCCCGATCAGGCGGCGCCAGACTCAGGTGGTCCCGGCGCAGACTCCGGCACAATCGCTCTGCCCCGGAAAAAGGATGTGCCGGACGCAACGCCGCCCCCTGCCCCGGTTGAGCCCAAGGTGAAGAATCCCGAGGGGATGAGCACCCTTTCCATGCGCATTGAAGTCCCTGAGGTCACCTTGGATGTGGGTGTGATTGCGGAAAAGAACGGCCAATTCATTTCCAATATCAGTCCCGGCTACTTCCGAGTCTACGAGGATGGGGTGCCGCAGAAAATATCCGGCTTCAAGCGCGTCGAAGCGCCCATCACGGCTTTGCTGCTGTGCGAGTTCGCCGCCAATAGCTATTACTCGATCAACGATATGCGCAACACAGCCTTCGCCTTTGCGCAGCAACTTCGCCCCCAGGACTACGTGGCCATGATGACCTTCGACATGCGCACGCAGATTGTTTCCGACTTTACCCAGGACAAGCGCCAACTGCAGGAGGCCATCGACTCCCTGCGCATGCCCGGTTTCCGTGAAACCAACATATTCGATGCGCTCTACGAAGGCCTCGACCGGCTCGACCGCATCGAGGGGCACAAGTACATTTTTCTCGTCGCCTCCGGGCGCGATACGTTCTCCAAGCTCACCCTGGACAAGATTCTGAAAAAGGTGAAGGCTTCGCACGACATCACGATCTTCACCGTCTCCACCGGTGGAGCGGTGAGGGCCATGACCGAAGGACGCAGCGGCGGCATGAGGGGCTCCATCCGCGACATGGATAACCTGCAGGCAGACAACGAGATGAAGACTTTCGCCAGTCTCACCGGCGGCGCAAGCTTCTTCCCGCGGTTTGTTGGGGAGCTGCCCGACATTTTCTCCGAAATCAACAAGAACATCCGCTCAAAATATGAATTGGTTTACCGCCCCATCAACACCAAGCAAGACGGCACCTATCGCAAGGTGCGCGTGGAACTGGTCGACGAGGAGGGTCAGCCGCTGCGCATTCAGGACGAGAAGAAAAAGCCGCTGAAATACGACATCGTTACTCGCGATGGCTACAAAGCAAAGCAGGAAGTGGAGTAGCGGCGGGCTGGAACGCACTGAAACCGGCAGCAACCCTTGGGCCGCTGCCAGTTGGCGTAACCAGCCGTTATGAGTCATCCGCCCGGAGAGGCGATTTATTTGAACTGGTTGTAGGCGTCCACAAGGTAGTAGCCGACGACGAACACTGTCGCAGCTCCAACAAGCCAGAAACAGACCTGCAGGATTGGCTGTACCTTGTTGACCTTGGCCATGATAGCGGTCTGGTGGGCTTTTTCGTGTTCAAACCCTTCACTGAGGAAGATCTGGTCTTCCTCATCACGGGTCAGCCGAGAGCGGTACACATAGACGGCGGCCGTGATCAGCGCAAGCAATCCCCAAACACCCCACATTACAGGAACGATTGTCATTCTCCACCTCCAAAAGTCTTTGGGTCCCACATACCGGCGGGTCCGTGAAGGCAGCGCGGTCTCGTGAGCAGAGGGGCCTTACGGTTGATCATCATAACCCCGAACGAGGACCAATGAGGTGATCACAATCACAGGCATTTTTGCGGGGTAAAACAGCCTTTCACCCTATTCCGCAACTGGCCCGCGACGCCCTTTGCCAGATCGGAAAGGGTCAGGCCATCCTGCGACTTTCCCGCCTCCGGTTGCATCCAATGGGATGATGCCGTGAATGATCCCGTGAATGGGGCTTGTATCCCAGCCCCCCGCGCGGTACAGTTGGAGCAGGTTGATCTACGGGATAACGGCAAGCACATCACAGTTTGAGAGGAAACCATGGCCACAGCAACCGTTGCACACGAGCAGGAAACCGAAAAGAAAGCGCCCCTCCACCTGACCCCTCAGGCCATTGCCAAGGTACGCGAGATTATGGCCACCCAGGATCCTCTGCCCGCGGGGCTGCGCATCGGCGTGGTCGGCGGCGGCTGTTCCGGCTTCCAGTACTCCATGGCCTTTGAGAACCAGAGCGGCATGATGGACAAGGTCTTCAAGTTCGACGACTTGCAGGTATATGTGGACGCTACGTCGCTCATGTATCTCAACGGCTGCATCGTTGACTACGTGGAGACCCTTGAGGCCGCCGGCTTCAAGTTCGAGAACCCCCAGGTCAAGAGCACCTGCGGATGCGGTTCTTCGTTCAGCGTCTAACTGCCCGGTACATGGGTAGGGTTTGCCCATTCAAGCGGCCTGTCTCTCCTTCGGGGGGCAGGCCGTTTGAATTATCGAGGGTGCACCTTCCGGATGGAATCGAGGTATCATCCTAAGTATGGCAACCTTCCACATCTCTGAGGCCGACGCAGCCCGCGATTTCGCCGGCCTTCTGGATCGTGTCCGCGCCGGGACCGAGGTTGTGATCGAAAGTGATAGGTACCCGGTTGCTGTGCTGCACACGCCGTCCCCGCCGCGCCGCTCCATCGAGGAGTGCATTTCCATGTTGCCAGCCGACTCCACGGCAACCATTGACGAGGATTTTGCCAGCGATGTTGCGGCGGCAGATGTTCGCCACGTCTAAATGGTTCCAGGCCTCGGAATCGTCTCCTTGTGAGCTTGCCTCCGAACGGCCTCTGGAAAAAATCTGGCGGCTACTCTATTGCGGCGGCGGCGTGGGCGTTGTCGGCGCCGTGGGCGGATTGCCGGAACTACCGCCGGAATTGCTTCCCCCATTTGTTCCGTTCGAGTTTAAGTTGAGGCTGAAGCCAGTGGGGGTGCCAGTACCAACCGGCGTTGTCGTGTTGCTGACCGGCTGGCCGATGGCCCCGGTGTTGCCTCCCTGCATCATCTGATCGGCAAGCGGGTCGTAGATAAACTCCCATTCGTTGTAGTGGTTCTTCTTCTTGTAAACCAGGATGGACTGCTTGGGGCTGTTGGGTGAAAAGCCAATGATCGGTCCGCCGCCAAATGTCTGCCCGGACAACCCGGTACCGGTTGCGGAGCTAGAACTGCCGCTCGAACCCGCGCCGCCGGCTGTCCCGCCCGCCGTCCCAACCGCCGTCCCGCCCGATGGGTCGGTCGCACTGCCGGTTGTCCCCGTGGGAACCGCGCCAGTTGTGGCATTTGGGTCGGTCGTGCCCGTCCCCGCATTGTTCGAGCCAAACAGCGAGCTGCCGCCCGTGGTGCTCGATCCGCCAAGGCTCGAACCGGCGACTGGTGTCCCGGTCAGGGCCCCGGCACCTCCAATGGGTTGGCCAAAGAAGCCGAGAGTCTGCGTTTTTTGCTGGCCCACGCGGATGATCTTCCAATCCTCTTTGCCGGTGGTCGGATCAATGTACTTCCTGCGCAGAAAGCGAATCTCGTTCTGCTTGACCAGTGCGTCCACTGTCGGCGGATAGGCGCCAAACTTCTTGTAATAGAGCTTCACCGCGCGGGCGTACTGCTTGCCGCGGTGCATCGTCTCGACCTCGCGGTCGCGTTGAATCTCTTTCTTGATCACCGGAGCGGCCACCGTCAGCGACAGCATCAGAATCGCCAGCAGGAAGACCACCACAACCAGCATGTAGCCTTCTTCAGAGGGCTTGCGAGCGTGGCGGATTGAAGTGGTTGTCATCATCGCAGCTCCCTCTCAATTCGCCGTCAACGGCAGCGTTTGCGTGTTGTTATAGCTCAGGTCCGTCACCTGGACGCTGCCCGCCATGATGGCTCCCACCTTGTAGCGATGGTCGACAATCTCCCCGGTCTTGGCCATGAACACATCGTCCCCATGGAGGAAGAATGCTTTCAAGGACTTGTCCCTGGCCTGGGTATAGCCGAAGTACTTCAGATCGATGGCCGGCGGCCGGGGCGGTCCCTGCACCATCGGGGTCGTCACAATTGGCTGGCCGGGCCGTGCGGGCGCGATCGGGACCTCAAGTTTCACCGGCACAGATTCGGCGGAAAAGATGTTCCGGCCCGTGCCTGCGTACTCCACTTGCTCACTCTGGGCAAGCTTGTCGAAGTGCAACGATGGGTCGAGATCGGTGTCGGTCAGCTTCTGGGCATTTGGACCCGTGGCTGCGGAGGAGCCGGCCGCACCCGAGCCTGCCGGATCTGAACCAGCGCCCGCCGCGGCGCGTTGCAGTTGGGCCGCGGGAGGCGGTGCCCGGAGCGTTGCAGGAGGCGTTGCAGGGTGAGCCGGCGTCGTTGGCGCGGCAACCATGCCGTAAATCTCCCAGACCGCAGCCGGAACAATGACCGCGAACAGCACAGCCACCAGATAGACCTGCCTTTTGTTTTCCGTTCCCAGACGAAGGGCCATGGTTACTCGCCCTCCTTTCCGGCAGCGTTGGGTGGATTTCCTGTTTCACCCGCCTCCGGTGTGGGAGGCAAGCCGCTGGCCGCCGCATCGGCCGGTCGCAGCCAGGTGGAGACCCGCAGCCGCAGATTCACCAGCCCGCCCTGCTGCCCGGTCAAAGCCATCGCCCGGATCACAAAGAAGGTCTGGTCGCGCTCCAGGCTGTTCACAAAGCGCATGATTGCGGGATAGTCGCCGCTGATGCCCGCGTCCATTGAAATCTCTGTCAGTTCCGATCCCGCGGGGCCTTGCGTGTACTGGACCCGTGAAAGCCGCACTCCGGATCTGACCTCCAGTTGGCCAATGCGCATGGCAATGGACGAGTAGTTGGCCGGGATGCGCTTGGCGTAGAAGGCCTCCAGCTCGGCGCGGGACTCTTCCACGCGCTTGTCCAGACCTCGCAATGGGGCGGTTGCCAGGTCCGCAGCCTTCAGTTCAATCTGCTTGCCTGCCAATGCGTCCGTTGACCGGTCGTTGGTGGCTGCCCAGTCCAGCCCAAGCCTCACGCCCAATCCGATGACCACCACAAGCAGCGCGGCGAACCCGGCATAATGCCAGGTCAACGGAGAAGCCAGGCGCTCGCGCCATGCTGAATTTGGGCTGACGTTGCTCATTGCGGCCCTCCTGACGGTGGGTTGGGCAAAAGCGCGGGATTGCGATTGGGGATCGTCGTTTGCGGCGAGCCGGTATAAGGCGGACGCCCTGGCCCCTGTGCGGGGCCAAACCCGTGACCTGCTCTCGGGCGGATCGTCGCGGGAGGCCCGACCGGAACAGGGCTCACAGGAAGGTCCGCATCGTCTGAACTCTTGTTTTCTCCCGCACGCTTCTTGGCCGTTCTGTGTTCTCCAGGCAAAGCCGGGTTGTACTCGGCCAGCAGATCGAAGTTAACGCGGTTCGATTCGCTCACAGGCTCCAGCCGCTCGCCGGCGCCCGCAGTCGCCTCGGCGTTTTCTCCCACAATGCGGGGCAAAAGAAAGCGCTTCGAGTGCTCCAGGTTCCTCACCAGATCGACGGCCCGGTCGCGCGGTCCAATCACCCGCAGGTGCAGCGTAATATGCCCATCCTTGGCCCGCACCGGCTCGATCGTGGTCACCTGCACTCCGCTCGGCAGCACGGTTTCCAGGTCCTCCATGGCCAGCGTCCACGAGAAAGCCTTCTCATCGAACAGCTTGTTGAGTGCCCCCGCCTGTTGCAGCAGTTGGACGTTGGCCGGTTCGCTCATCAGGTTCTGGTAGCCTTGTCGTTCCTGCGCGATGTGGGCAATTTGGCCGTCCAGCGAATGGTCGCGGGCACGCGCGATTTCTGCTTTCTGGTCGAAGGCGCGCAACCCCAGAACCAGCCCAATGGCCACCAATGCCAGCACTCCCATGGCGATGCGCAGGCGCTTGATCGCCGGTCCAACGTCGGCAAATGGGCGGGTTGCGAGATTGAGGCTGATCCGCATTAATGTGCCCCCGCCAGCGCGCCGGCCACGCCGGCAATGCTTGTGTGTCCGAGCCCTGTCACTGCTCCGGTTTCGGGCCGTGGCGCCAGCTCGACGACTGTCAATTCCGGATCGTCGATCCACCGTGCGAATGCTTCCACTCCGCCGCTGCCGTCGCCATCGTTGCCAAACCCGTTTCCAGTCCCGTAGTTCCAGGACAGGAACAACCGGCGCGCCCGTGCCCCCAGTTTGTCCTCATAGAATGCCGCCGCCACGGCAATGCCGCGTTGCACCTCCTGCACGCGCAGACCGGGATCGTCAGGCAGGTCGAGGGTGCGATAGAGCAACAAATCCTGGCCATTGATGATGGAAGTCGTCAGAGCCAGTGGGCTCAGGTTGGCGATCAGCAACGCTTCCAGGGAATCAATTGCTTCCAATGCCGCCAGGCTCGAGGAGAGCACCGCTCCCGGCTCATATCCGGCCTCACGCACCGCCGCCTCATATTCGGCCAGCACCGGACCAGGCAGCACCGCCGCCAGCACCTTGCACTCGTTCTTGTTCTCCACCAGCACCTGGTAGCTGAGCCCCGCATGCTCCACGTCAAACGGAACCATCTTGCGCAGCCGAAAGCGCAGCACCGGATAGGCTTCCGCCGCCTTCGTGGGCAGGGAATCGAAGTCCAGCACGAACACCCGCACCACCGTATCGGGCAGCACCAGCGTCACGTAGCGCGTGCGTGGCGAAACCAGGCCCAGCGTCGAGCGAATCGCCGCCGCCACAGCCTCCGGCGCTCTCAAATTCGGTTCGCCGATCCCCGGTAAAACCGCCCCGGCCGGCAGCGCCTGGAAAGCGTACGCCGGCGCTTGCCCTGGCCCCGGAATTGCCGCTGCCAGTACTCCCTCCGGCGCAACCTCCACCGCCGCCGGCGGGCGTCCGCCCGTCTGGATACTGATTTTCGCCTTGTTCAGCATTGAATTCACTACCGCGAAGCCTCGATAAACGTAACCTTGTTGATTTCCTTCAGCGTCGTCAGCCCGCGGCGAACGCGATCCAGCGCCGATTCGCGCAAAAAGCTCATCCCCTCTTTGCGAGCCAGCTTGCGCACCTCGGAGGTCGGTTTCTTCTCCAGAATCACCTCGCGAATCGGGTCGGTCAAGTCCATCAGCTCGTGGATTGCCGTTCGCCCTCGATAGCCGGTGCCGCCGCACTCAATGCACCCCGCTCCCTCGCGAAACCCAAACCCGCGCCACTCGTCGGGCTCCATGGCGCTGGCCAGCAGTACGTCGTCGCTGTAGGTCACCGTCTGCGCGCAGTGCTCGCAGATGGTGCGCACCAGACGCTGCGCCAGAATGCAGTTCAGCGCCGACACAAAGTTGTACGCCTCGACCCCCATGTTGATAAACCGCCCCAGCACATCCACCACATTGTTGGCGTGCACCGTCGTAAACACCAGGTGCCCTGTCAGCGCTGAGTTGATGGCAATCTGCGCCGTCTCGTTGTCGCGGATCTCGCCCACCAGNNTCGATGGTGATGATCTTGTCTTCGTCGCTCTTGATCTCGTTCAATGCCGCATAGAGTGTCGTCGTCTTGCCGGACCCTGTCGGCCCCGTCACCAGCACCATCCCATACGGTTCGCGAATATACCGCCGGAACCGACGCAGATCCTCGTCCGCAAACCCCACCACATCCAGCGTCAGGTGGTGAAACTTCTCGCTCATCGACTCTTTGTCCAGCACGCGCAGCACGGCATTTTCACCGTGGATGGTGGGCATGATCGACACGCGAAAATCGATCAGCCGTCCCTTGTATCTGACTCTGAACCTCCCGTCCTGCGGCACTCGCCGCTCGGCAATGTCCAGCTCGCTCATGATTTTGATGCGCCCAAGAATCGTCGAGTGGTGCTCGCGCGCAATCGGCGCCATCGCCATCTGCAGCACGCCGTCGATGCGGTACTTCACCACCACGGAATCGTCATTGGTCTCGATGTGGATGTCCGAAGCTCGCCTCTCCAGCGCCGTGAAGATGGTGGTATCCACCAGCCGGATGATGGGACTTATATCTTCTTCGCTGGTCAGCTTCTCAATGGAAATATTCTCGTCGCTGTTGTCGTCGCCCGTCAGCACGTCGAAGGTCAACCCTTCGCTCGCCTCGTCCAGCACCCGCTGCGATTGCTCTGTCTTTTTCAGCAGATCTGTAATCTGCGAAAGCGTCGCCACGCGCGCCACAATCCTGTGTCCCAGCAGCCCCGCAATCTCGTCCAGCACCATCAGGCGCGACGGGTCGCTCACCGCAATCACCAGCGCGTCTTCATGCTGCTCGATCGGCACAAAGTTATAGCGGAACATCAGCTCCACCGGCACGGTCCGCAGCAGTTCGTGCTGAATCCTGAAGTTCTTCAGGTCCACAAACTCCGCGTGATAGCGATGCGCCAGCGCCTCGGCCTGTGCCCGCTCGTCCTGACCCGTCGGAAGCGGAAGCGTAATCGGATTTGCGTCAGCCATGCTTTACCCCTGACCTCCGGCCGTCGATCCCAACGAGAAAATCGGCAGATACAGCGAGATGAGAATGAACACCACCACCACGCCCATGAGGATGAGGATGGCCGGCTCAATCAGCGCCAGCGACGCGGTCAGCGCCGTCGCCACGTCCTCCTCGAAAAACTCCGCCACTGAATTCAGCATCGCCGGCAGCGCGCCCGTCTGTTCGCCCACCGTAATCATCTCCGACGCCAGGTCGGGGAAAATATTCGTCCGCTCCAGCGATTCGGCCAGGCTCTTCCCCTCGCGCACCGTCGCAATCGACGACACCACCGCCTTTGAGACCCTCCGCGACGAGATCGACCGCGCCGCGGTCTCCAGCGACGGCACCAGCGGCAGGCCTCCAGTCAACAGAGTGGAAAGCGTGCGCGCAAACAGCGCCACTTGATACTTGAGCCAGATCTTGCCAAACACCGGCATCTTGATCCGGAACCCGTCCACAAAGTCCCGTCCCCGCTCCGTCCTGGCCAGCCGATACGCCCCCGCGCCAATCGCCAGCCCGATCAGCACAATCCACAGCAGATTCCGATTCAGCCACTTGCTAAAGCTCAGCAGCGCCACCGTCATCGCCGGCAGCTTCGAGCCCAACTGGTCATACAGCGTGGCAAACTGCGGCACCACGTACGCAAACATGAACCCCACCAGCGCCGACACCAGCACCATCAGCACGCACGGATAGATCAGCGACGTAATCAGCTTCTTCTTGAACGTAAGCGAGATCCGCTGAAAGCTCACATACCGCTCCAGCACCTCCTGCAGGTTGCCCGACCGTTCCCCGGCCAGAAGCGTCGTCGTGTACATCACCGGAAAACCGCTTTGCGCCTCGAACGCCGCCGACAGCGATTCGCCCGTCTTGACGCGTGCCGAAATGTCGTCCAGTTGCCCTGCAAAGTGCGCATTCTTCTGGTTCTTCGCCAGCATTTGCAGCGACCCCAGAATCGGCAATCCCGCCTTGATCAGCGTCAAGAACTGCTGATTGAAGATGAGAAACGCCTCCAGCTTGACCTTGCGCCGCTTCAGCCCCGCAAACCCCGACCGCGCCCGCACGCTGAACACGTGGTACCCCGCATGAGCAAACCGCGCCCGCAGCTCCTCCGCGGTCGAGGCCGTCTGCACCTGCTCCTGCACCCGTCCTCGCTCATCGGCCAACTTGATGACAAACTCCGCCATGCCCACGCTCGCCGGTCAACAACAAGCAGCCTTTGACCAGCCTTTCCAAGGGGTTTCGCTCAGGTTTCAGGGTACCAGCTTATGCTGCCTGTTCATGTACCGCCCAGCCTCATACAGCAAGACGCCGAAGCCAGATGCAACGCTCAAAAGCCCGCGGTCGTGAACTCGGACAAGAATCTGGGTGGGAAACCATAAGTTTCCCCAAAAAGGCGGTCATCCTGAGCGAAGCGCAATTCAAAGAAAGGCGGTCATCCTGAGCGAAGCGTACTTCAGCGGAGCCGAAGGACCTGCATTTGCTTTTCGGCGCTTTGAAAGGGCACGACTTCAGTCCTGCCAAAATTGCCGCAAGATGAGGGCTGGGCTTCAGCCCCTGAGGTACCCTGGATGCCCAACGAAGGTCCTGTGCCCCATCCATTTCAC
>PLFY01000028.1:2056-3787 GCA_003138365.1 Acidobacteriaceae bacterium | reverse complement strand
AGCTCGAAGGGTAGCTTGGGTTGCGGAGGCTACAGGCCAGGGGATTGATCCCTTGCATAAAGCTGGATTTGCAGATAATTACCTTCCATTGCCGCACAATGTACAAGAGGCAGGAATGGGCAAAGTGATCGAGCAGTGTCGGGAATGGGACCGGTCCGTACCCGAACACCCCACCCCCTCCCCCCAAAAACCGCGCTTTTTTAAGCGGCGTTTCTCATGCAAGGCGTTTAGAATAAACAGCTTAAGCAATCACCCCTGTGTACTTATCGGTAAACAAGACCCCCGATTTTCGGCCCGAAAATGCTCAAAAACAGGGCAAATTAGCCTCATTTGGAGCCGAATTCGCCCAAAATTGCCAATAGGTCTGTTGAGTCTCCCACCGGCGTTGCCGACCCACGGAGGCATGAAACTGTGTCCGGTGTTGCCTCCGCTAACTTGCTAACTCGCCATCCCCGCTTCAGCGGGGGCTAACTCGCTGCTCGTTTGCCCAAACACGCTGTTTCCGTTTCGATTGTTGAACTTGCAGCACAATCGGAATCTTGTTTCTTATCAGCCCGTCAGATATGCTTTTGGGGAACTCCCTCATCATGAACCTCGCCGTGGCAACCCGCATTTGGACCTTATTGGTAGCTCTGTTTTGCACGCCCTTGCTGTGCGCCCAGACCGCTCCACCATCCCAACCTCCCGCGGCGGAAGCCGGCCCCATCGCCATCATCCCCCTCGATAGCACCCACCCCGATCTGGCGGCCAAGGTCACAGGCGCGCTTGAAGTCACGCAGGGCAAGGCCATCATCGTCGCCAGCGGCTCCATCACCTCCGGCGCGGAGACCACGCAGGTCACGTTGCCCCATCGCGGCCTTTTGCGCGTCTGCGCCTCCACCACCGTCAAGCTTGCCGTCGACGCAAGCGTTCCCGCCGGCGAGGCTCCCGGCCTGCTGATGGCAATGGATCACGGCGCACTCGAAGCCAGCTTCGCCACAAGCAGCAACTCAGACATTCTTCTAACTCCCGACTTTCGCATCCTCATCGCCGGTCCCGGTGCGGCAGAGGTGAAGGTCCGCCTCGGCCAGCACGGCGACACCTGCGTCGACAACGCCGGAGTGAATGCGCCCTATGTTTTGGTTTCAAGCGTCTTTGACGGCGGCGACTATCGCGTCCAGCCCGGCCAGCGCGTCATGTTTCAGCACGGCAGCCTGAAGGAAGTGGTGGACCAGGAAAAAGAACCCTGCGGCTGCCCGCCACCCGTCCCCGCCCAAAGCAATGAGTTTCCGCTGGCGCAGAGCGAGGGCCTTGCGCCGCTGCCCGCCACAGCTCCAGCCACAACCAAGACTGGCGAGGCACAGCCCCAGCCGATTCCGCCACTGGTCTACAAGGCGGAGGAGCACGCGCCCACGCCGGTTCCGGCCGAGCAGTCCACCGCAACGCCGCCTGCCACTGCCGCGGCGAATCCGCCTGCGCCAAAGAAAAAGACAGGCTTCATCGCGGGTATCAGCCGGTTCTTCCGCCGCATCTTCGGCGCGGAGTGAAAAAACAGGGAACAGGGATTAGGGAATAGGGAAAAGGAAAAGAACCCGGCCAACTTCTACCCTCAACCTGCGCAACCTCCTAGATACGAGCGCAACTGTTGGCCGCCCGCACAAATGAAGGACTGTTCCCTAATCCCTATTCCCTAATCCCTATTCCCTATTCCCTAGTCCCTATTCCCTCGTCTCACATCTCCCGCGCCCGCTC
>PLFY01000028.1:0-1964 GCA_003138365.1 Acidobacteriaceae bacterium | reverse complement strand
AGCGTGCCGGCAGGGAAGCAGGCGCGCAGGGCATCGACGGCGGTCAACTCCGGCTTGAGCCGCCCCTCGATGGTGCTGACTATATGCATGACGTGCGAGTACCGCTCGACGAACATCAACCGGTCCACCTTGACGGACCCAAACTGGCTCACTCGGCCCACGTCGTTGCGGCCCAGGTCCACCAGCATCACGTGCTCGGCGCGCTCCTTCTCGTCGTGGAGCATCTCGTCGGCCATCGCCTCGTCTTCCTCTTCAGTAGCCCCGCGAGGGCGGGTTCCGGCAATCGGCCGGTACTCCACCTTGCCCTTGTTCACGCGCACCAGCAGCTCCGGCGACGATCCGGCCAGCTCCACTACTGTGGTTGGTTTTAGTTTCTTGGACGAGTGCTTCGCCTGGTCCGGCAGGCCGCCCAGCGGACCCTCCGGCGCAAAGCGCAGGAAGTACATATAGGGGCTGGGGTTCACGGTGCGCAGCGCACGATAGACCTGGAAGCTGTCGGCCTCCGGCTCCACGTCAAACCGTTGCGAGATGACCGCTTGGAAAATGTCGCCCGCGCCAATGTACTCCTTGGTGCGCGCAACGGCTGCCAGGTAATCCTTCTTCGCCGTCCGGTATTTCACCTTCAGCTTGCCCTTGGCCTGTGGGCCCGACGGCAGCTTGGGCAGCGGCTGCCCGAGCCGCGCCTCCAGCTTGTCCAGCCGCTTAACCGCCTTTTCGTAAGCGTCAGATGGTTTGTGCCTTGTCACATCGGCCGTCACCACCAGCCAGATCTCCTTGCGCACATGGTCGAACGCCAGCACCTCGTCGAAGAACAGCAGGCAGGCGTCGGGAACGCCCAACTCGTCCTTGGCCTTTTCCGGCAAGCGTTCAATCTGGCGCACCGCGTCATAGGAGAAAAACCCCACCGCGCCGGCGCTAAACGGAGGCAGCCCCGGCAGCCGGGCCGGCTTGTGGCCAGAGAGCGCCCGCCGCAACACGGCAAAGATGTCGTCCTCCGTCTGCACGACTTTTCTGCCCTCGGTGATGGTAATTTCGCGCCCGCGCGCAACAATCCGCTTGAACGGAGCCAGTCCGATGAACGTGTAGCGCCCCACCTGCTCGCCGTTCTCAACCGACTCCAGCATGAAACACTCCCGCTCCGGCCACGCCGCCCGCAAGAATGCCGAAACCGGGGTTTCCAGGTCGGCGGCCAGCGTGCGGCAAACGGGGACAAGCGTGTGCTCTTTGGCGAGCGCAAGAAACTCTTTGCGGCTGGGCAGGACGGGATGAATGGAGGCTTTCACTCGCTCAGTGTAATTGCTTTGGAGCTTGAACCAAGAATCTGGCGCCGTCGAATCTGTTCCCAAGGTGGCCCGATGCGTACAATACGTAATTGCGGGCCAGGGAAGCCGAGCCTGACTATTTCATGGGTTCCCGCGTCCATCGCGGACCGCCGGCAGGCAATCGGAATTGGAGAGGTTTATGGCAGGAGTAACCCCGACTATGACTTTGGACCAGGAGATCAATCCCTGGGAGGCGCAAAGCGCGCGGTTCGATTTTGCGGCGCGCAAGCTGAACCTGGATGAAGGCCTGTGGAAGATGCTCCGCACCCCCACGCGCGAAGTCATCGTGCATTTCCCCGTAACCATGGATACGGGCAAGATCGATATGTTCACAGGCTTCCGGGTGCAACATTCGATCGCCCGCGGCCCCGGCAAGGGCGGCATCCGCTACTCGCCGGACGTAACCCTGGACGAAGTACGCGCGCTGGCCAGTTGGATGACCTGGAAGTGCGCGGTGGTCAATATCCCCTTTGGCGGCGCCAAGGGCGGCGTCATCTGCGACCCCAAGAAGATGAGCCAGGGCGAGCTGGAGCGCATGACCCGCCGCTACACGTCCGAGATTATTGATTTCATCGGGCCGGAGAAGGACGTTCCCGCGCCCGACGTCAACACCAACGAGCAGACCATGGCATGGATCATGGA
>PLFY01000226.1:1351-4457 GCA_003138365.1 Acidobacteriaceae bacterium | reverse complement strand
AGAAGCGAGCGGCGCGGTCCCACCGCTCGCTGCCGGTTTTGAGAGCGACGGACTTGAGCACCACGATCAGAAGCGCCAGGCCCATGGTGAGTTGAGGAAACAGATAGTGGAATGTGATGGTGAAGGCAAAGTGCAGCCTGTGGATCAATTCGGCGGTCATTAGAGACGCTCCAGTGTCAGGACGGGCGCAGGGCAATGCGGCTGCATTCCTCTCCGCATGGGTTCACCTGTCACAAGAGTAAACGAAAGTGATGGATAGCGGAACTTGCGCTGTAATAAATATCGTGTCACGATATATATATGGGGATTCGAGATGTGCCTCCCGGTCCTGACCCGCTGCTGAGAACCCTGGCGGAATTTCGCTTTGAACTGCGCTGTTTCTTGTATTTCAGCGAAACCGCGGCGCAAAAAGCGGGGCTACAGCCTCAGCAGCACCAGCTTTTATTGCAGGTGGCCGGCGCTCCCGAGGGTACTATCTTGACGATTGCGTATGTGGCCGAGCGACTTGGCCTGAAGCACAACAGCGCAGTCGAGCTTGCTGATCGCTCCGAGCGCGAAGGCCTGCTGGCGCGAACCGTGGATGCCGCCGACAAGCGCCGGGCAATTTTGCGGCTTACGCGCAAAGGCAAACTGCTTCTTGGCAGGCTCGCAGGCGATCATGCGCGTGAGTTGAACGAGTTGGGGCCACGACTGGCAAAGACGTTGAAGAACATTAGCAGGTATTCGCACAAGTCGGCACAGATGGAGCCACAATGAGATCACGGCCATCCGCATTGCGCGACTTCACCGTTGATCGCCGGGTATGGCTGTTGACAGGCGTGGCGCTGTTTATCGGCGCAGGTGCAGCGGCTTTGGCCGTGCTCTTGCTGCGAGCCATTGCGTTTGCAACCAACGTCTTCTACTACCACCGGCTGAGCTTGGCGATGGCAGGACCTGCCGGGTCGCCCCTCTCGCCATGGATCATGCCGCTTGTTCCCGTGGTTGGCGGGATGCTTGTAGGGCTTCTCGCGCACTATGGATCGGACAAGATTCGCGGGCATGGAATTCCAGAGGCGATTGAGGCGATTTTGCTGCGAGGCGCGCGGGTTGATCCCAAGGTTGCCGTACTCAAGCCGCTCTCGGCAGCTGTAGCAATTGGCTCGGGTGGTCCGTTTGGCGCCGAAGGCCCGATCATCATGACAGGAGGGGCATTCGGCTCGTTGGTCGCACAGTGGCTCAAGCTGACGGATGCCGAACGGACGACACTGCTGGTGGCGGGCGCGGCTGCCGGTATGTCGGCAACCTTTGCGGCGCCAATGGCTGCGATCCTGCTAGCAGTCGAGTTGCTGCTCTTCGAGTGGCGGCCGCGTTCGCTGGTTCCGGTAGCAGCGGCCAGTGTGATGGCAGGTGTGTTGCGCATCAGTTGGCTCGGTGCTGGACCGCTCTTTCCTGTTGAACTTCACTCGGACCTTCACTTGACGAGGTCAATGCTTGTGTCGGCTCCGCTGGGAATGCTTGTCGGCTTTGCTTCGGCTGGGCTGAGTCGCTTGATGTACGGCTTTGAGGATGGATTCGAGCACTTTTGCGGGCACCTGAAATTGCACTGGATGTGGTGGCCGGCGATTGGCGGCATCGGCATCGGATTGGGTGGCATCTTCTTTCCACGCGGGTTGGGTGTTGGATACGACAACATCGCGGAACTGCTTCGTGGCAACGCTCCGGTATCACTTCTACTTGGGCTGCTGATTGCCAAATCGCTGATGTGGGCGTTTTCACTGAGTTCGGGAACGTCGGGCGGCGTGTTGGCGCCCTTGTTGATGATTGGAGCAGCAATCGGGGAAACGGCCGCTCAATTGGCACATATGCCCGGTGAGACACAGGCGCTGTGGGCGTTGATGGGAATGGGGGCGATGCTCTCAGGCGCACTGGGCGTGCCGCTGACTGCGATTCTCTTCTCGCTTGAGCTTACCTATGCTCTTCCGGCGCTGTTGCCGCTGACGCTTGCATGTACGGCGTCCTACATGGTCACTTCGTTAGTGATGCCACGGTCGATTCTGACAGAGAAGCTGAGTCGCCGTGGATACCACCTGTCGCGCGAATATGGCGTGGATCCGCTTGAGATGGTCAGTGTGGCGGAAGTGATGACGGAGTTTTCCGCGCCAGCCAGTGCCGGGGAGGCGAGCGACCTACTTGAGGCATTGCCCGAGGTCCTTGCTTATACGGATGAAACCTGCCGTGCCGTGGCGGAGGAGATGGCGACTACCGGGGTGCTGAGTATGCCGGTGGTGGATCGCGAGAGCGGGCGAGTATGTGGGAGTATCAGCGCGCAGGAGTTGCTGGGTGGACGACGGCGAGCAATCGCGCGGGAGTCGGAACGAAGCATATCCTTTCAAATCTAGTGACAGCGAGATTCCATGATGCAAAGCTCAATGCAGGATTGGACATCATTCTCTGTGCCGAGACTTTGGATCAGGAGCTCCTTCAACGCGACGGCATTGTTGTGCTCAGAATCATGGCTGCTGTAGATCAGCATTTATCGGACCAGTTCTAGTCGCTTTCGCAGAGGTTCCGCAGGGTATACAAGCTCCCCTTTCCTTATCTTCAGAAACGGGGTCTGTCGATGTCTTGCGGCAACGGTACGGCTCATAATATCCCGCACCATCCACCCTTTATTCGTCAATGCATCAGCAATGAGGGAACGATGGCAGCGCCAAGGCACTGCCTCAGCGCACATAATCGCAGTTTCTCTCGCAGTTGCGATCTTAGTAAGCGATTCCAGTCCTTCCGAAAATTCTTGAGTTGCCATGTAATCAGCGAAACCTCGGAATGAAGCGTTGCGCCAGCCGAGATTAATCGAATCTTTTTTTGCATGACGTAGGCCGCCAAGTGTTTTTAATGTGTTTATAGCTTATGTGTTCCCGTTGCAGGGATTGCTTTAGGACATCGGAATTAAACTGAGGATTGTGNNGGTATTGATCTGATGTCGGCAATTTCTCTGACGCCATGCGCGCGCAATAACCCTACAAATTCATCGATGGATCGTGTGGAATGACCGACCGTAAAGATGCAGGGTCTTTTCATATTTACACTCCTTACTATTACAACCTAAGGCGGCCTAGAGGCAAGT
>PLFY01000226.1:0-1226 GCA_003138365.1 Acidobacteriaceae bacterium | reverse complement strand
CACCGTTCACCAGGGCCGACACATATAAATAGCTATATGTGTCAAGGGCGGAGTAGATGGGCGACAAGGGGATATGGAAAATCTCCTAAAGCATTTTGTGGAGTTGCGCGATCCGCGCGTGGAGCGGAATCGAGGACGCTGCTTCCACTCACTGAGGCTGGGTGGAGGTGGTCGGCTGATCGGCTCCTCCCTTGGGAGGCGATCCAACATCTGGCTTCTTGAAATGGATGAAGAGCATTCCAATCAACACAACGAATGCCACGAATCCTAGCACACTGAAGATGATGGCGCCGACGTGCTTGCGTATCGGCCTGTCGCCGATATTCTCGTCTGAACTTATCATTCGTTTTCCTTTCGAACTAACATTGCTCAAGATGCCTTGTTCAGGCAGAGAGATCTCTTTTCCATATACTGCGCAACGCGCCGAGCGTGATGGGCAAGGCGCCGGCAAAGAGGAAGACCATATCCCCCACCATGCGCAGCCATTCCAGCTTGTGGTAGGCGCCGCCCATCAGAAATGTCAGGCGGCGCGCGTGCCAATACCCGTTGGCGACGGAATCCCAGAGCTGAATTACTCCTCCGGGGAACAGATCCAGGATGATCATGAGCGCGAGGCCCACATTGACGCCCCAGAAGCCAAACCGAACGAATTTCTCCGTCTCCTTCCATGTAGCATCGGATTGCATGGCCCTCAAGCAGAAGACCATGACTGCCAAGGCCAACATCCCAAAGACACCGAACATTGCGGCATGCGCGTGATTGGCGGTGAGCGACGTGCCCACCTCGAAGTAGGAGACGATCGGCAGGTTGATCAGGAAACCGAAGACCCCCGCGCCGACGAAGTTCCAGACACCCACGGCCATGAGGAAATAGATAGCCCACTTCTGGCTCCAGGCCAAATCGTCACCGCACTCGAAGCATTTTGCCTTTCTCAGCTTGATGAAATCCCATGCGTCCAGCGTCAGAAGCGTGAGAGGCACAACTTCCAGAGCGGAGAAGCACGACGCCAGACCCATGTTGAGCGTTCCCTGGCCTGTGAAGTACCAATGGTGGCCTGTGCCGATAATCCCGCCGCTGAGATACAGGATGGCATCCAGGTAGATCAGACGCGTGGCGGCCCTGGTGCTGACCACGCCCATCTGGTGGAACATGATGGCCACCAGCACCGTCGCAAAGAGTTCAAAGAATCCCTCCACCCAAAGATGGATGATCCAGAAGCGCCAGTT
>PLFY01000201.1:32613-34304 GCA_003138365.1 Acidobacteriaceae bacterium | reverse complement strand
CCCACCTTCACCGTCGGCCCTTCCTTGATCTTGAACGTGATCCCCACCGAATACGGCGGAATCGTCTTGATCACCGGCGTTACCGTCGCGAACTGGTGCCCGTGCTCGCTCAGCAGATCCTTCAGCACGTCTTCGGCCCGCTTCACCCGGGTCTCGTCGAACTGGCTCTCCACCGTCAGCCCGACCTTCGCCTTCTTGAACCGCTCCTGCACGTCCGACAGCGTCACCGAGTTCAGGCCCGTGTAATCGATGGACCGGATGGTCGGCTTCTCCCGCACAATCACCACCAGTTGCACGCACTCCGGCGTGTCCAACTTCTCGATGCGCAGGTTCTCGAAGTAGCCCGTGTTCCACAGCGAGTTGAAGTCCCGCTCCACCGTCTCGGGATCGTAGGGATCGCCCTGGTGCGAGGTCAGGCGGGCGAGGATGGAGTCCTTGGGAATTCTGCGGTTATTGATCACCTGCGGTTCGCACAGCGCCTGCGAGCCGGCGCTGGCCTGGACCGGCGCCGCCGGCGTGTCCTGCAACCCCCCCTGCGCCCACAGCACCCGCCCGGGCAACAGCGAAACCGCCGCTACCCCGGCCAGAACCGCAACGGTGCGAGCAATGCGAGTGCGCACAGACTTGATCTTGCTGCCCAGAAAACTTCCGCTCACTCGCTTTACGGTAAAAATACGCACACCCTCATTGCTGTCCAGAATCTCTCCCCGGCTGTTCCTCTGGGGAAAGTTCGATTATATGGGAGCAACACCGCTCCACGCGAGTTTCCCCCCACCCTAAAACCGCCCATGCACCGAACACCGGACAACGCGGTACCTTGGATGCTCAGGAGCCGATGCGCAATAGGAAGTCGTTTACAGTCAGAACTTCGATAGCGATCTTTGGCTTGCCCTCCGATCTGAAGCCGGAAACAAAGATGTCTGAGAACTAACAACTAACAACTAGCTTCTCTTTACCTCCACCAGCGTCGAATAAAACGTCGCCCCCGCCCCAATATCGGTCAGCCGCTCGCTGGTCAGCGCGTTCACGTTCTTGCCGCCAGCGGACAGCTTCGCCCAGTCCAACTGTCCAGCAACCACCCCTTGCGGCAGGCTGCCGTTGATCAGCGCCGTCAGCGTGAGCTCGCCCCGGTCATTCCAGATCCGCACCGCGTCGCCTTCGCCAATCCCCCGCGCCTCGGCGTCGGCCGGATGCATCTCCAGCCGCTGGCTCTTCCGCGCCTCCATCTTGCGGTGCCCGTCCAGGTTGGCGAAGGTCGAGTTCATGTAGTTATCCGCCTTCCGGCTCAAAAACTCCAGCGGAAAGCGCTTCGCCAACTCCCCAAACCGCGACTCCGCAGCAGGTTTGAATCCCGGCAGCGGATCAAGCCCCTGCGCCAAAAGCGTCTCCGAATAAAACTCGACCTTCCCCGACGGCGTCGGAATCCTCCCCGAAACATACGGCTGAAACGCCCGCGTCTCCGGCGAAAGATGAAACCCCAGCGGAATATGCCCCTGCTCTTTCAAATCCTCAAGCGTAATGTGCTCCATCTCCGCATTCCCAGAGTGCCCATTCGGCCGCCCATCCGCCCCAATTCTGAGCGCCTGGCGGATCAACGTCTCCGGGGTGTCGCGGAAGCACCCCTCCTCAAATCCCATCCGCGCGGCCAGTTGGCTGAACAGCCAAACATTCGACCGAGCCTCGCCCGGCGG
>PLFY01000201.1:0-32605 GCA_003138365.1 Acidobacteriaceae bacterium | reverse complement strand
TTCTGGTTGGGAGCCACCGCCCCCGGATTCGAGTTGTAAACAAACAGCGCCTTCACCGCCGGCCCGTCCTCAACTCGGGCTTCTGCTTTTCCTGTTCCCTGTTCCCCGCCGGGGTCCCCAACGAGCGAACTTTGCTCGCTTGGGTGGCTGTTCCCTGTTCCCTGTTTTGTCAGTGCCGATCCAAGCGAAGACATGTTCACCACCCGCGCCAGTCGTCCCAGCGGCGACGCCAGCGCCAGATCCGGCCGCTCCACCGCCTTCTTGTCCCACTCGAACGCCCCAGAAGTCGAAAGCTGCCCGCCCCCTCCTCGATGCTTCCAAGCCCCTGTCAGCGCCGGCAGCATGGCCATCGCACGCACTGCATTCCCGCCGTATTCCGTCCGCTGCACCCCATAGTTCATGCGCAGCGCCGTTGGCCTTGTCGTTGCGTACTCTCGCGCCAGCCGCTCAATCTCGCCCGCGGTCATTCCGGTCCACGCGGCCACCCGCTCCGGCGTATACTCGCGCGCCCGCTCGGCAAGCTGCGCAAACCCATGCGTCATCTCGTCAATGTAGGCGCGGTCTTCCAGGCCCTCGTTGAGAATCACCTGCATCATCCCCAGCGCCAGCGCCGCATCCGTCCCCGGACGGATCGCAATATGCCAATCGGCCAACGCCGCCGTTCGTGTCTTGTACGGATCGATCACAATCAGCCGCGCCCCATTCCGCCGCGCCTGCTCCACCATCGGCCACAAGTGAACGTTGTTGCCGTGGATATTTGCGCCCCACGCCAACACCAGCCTGGCCAGCCGAAAGTCCTCCGTCGGCATGCCCAGCTTCTTCCCGTAAACCAGCTTCCACGCCTCACCGCCAGCCTCCGAGCAAATCGTCCTATCCAGTTGGCTCGCTCCCAGCCGATGAAAGAACCGCCGGTCCATCGACCCGAATCCGAGCACGCCAATGGTTCCCGCGTAGCTGTAGGGCAAAATCGACTCCGGCCCAAACTCCTCCGCAACCCGCTTCAGCCGCTCAGCAATCGCGATGAGCGCCTCATCCCAACTGACGCGCTCAAAGGCCTCGTGCTCCTGCCCGCGCTTGAGCGGACCTTTGGCCACGCCTGGTTTCCGCTTCAGAGGGAAAAGAATCCGCTCCGGCGCATACACCCGGTCAAGATACTTGGCTACCTTGCCGCACAGGAACCCCTGCGTCACCGGATGCGACGGGTCGCCCGCCACCTTCACGGCGCGTCCCTCTGCGTCCACCGTAACCAGAACCCCGCAGCTGTCAGGGCAGTCGTGCGAACACACCGTATGCACCACGCGAAATGGGGAAGAAGCGGCAGCCGCGGACATGCTGCCATTGTAAGCCCACATTTGCGCGCGTATAGGCTTCATCCGTAAACTGGGACCCGCAATTGGAGCCGCGCGGAATCGCGCAATTTGCCCCGAGGAGCCTCGATCGAATGTTGAAGACAGGCATCTTGAACCCGCACATCAACTTCCTGCTCAGCCGCATTCGGCATACCAATACGCTGGTCATTGCCGACCGCGGCTTTCCCTTCTGGCCGCAGATTGAAACCGTTGACATAGCCTTGGTCGACGATCTGCCCCGCGTCCTCGACGTCCTCAACGCCATCCGCGCAAACTTCGGCATCGGCCATGCCTTCATGGCCCAGGAGTTCCGCACCGCCAACACCCCTCAAACCCTCCAGCAGTTCGACGTCGCCCTGAGCGGCATCCCGCTCACCCTCGAACCGCACATTGAATTCAAGAAGCGCGTCCCGCACGCCATCGGCCTCATCCGCACCGGAGACACGATTCAGTACGCGAACATGATCCTCGAGTCGGCCTGACCCGACTCGGCCTGACCTGACTCGGCCTGACCTGACTGTGTCGGATGCACTTTTGTCGCACCCATCCTCCTCAGCGCAGGAACACCCGTGTACACTGGTCTCGCCATGAGCTGCCTCTTTTGCAAGATCGTTGACGGAACCATTTCCTCCACCGCCGTTTATCAGGACGAGCTTTGTTACGCCTTCGCCGACCTTCATCCCCAGGCGCCAGTCCACATCCTCATCGTCCCTCGCGAACACATCGACTCCATGATGGAAGCCGATCAAAGCAAGGGCGCTCTGCTCGGTCATCTGCTATGGGTGGCGGCAGAGATCGCCCGCGCGAAGCAACTCGGCAAAGGTTACAGAATCGTCATCAATACCGGCCCCGACGGCGGCCAAACCGTGGACCATCTCCACCTGCACCTGCTCGGCGGCCGTCCACTCACCTGGCCTCCCGGCTAGATCCCGAATACGCCAGCTACCCATCTCGCCAGATTCCGCTCCAAAACAAGAAGGCGCCCCGCGATGGGAGCGCCTTCCTCGTTTAGTCGTCCACCGGCTTTGCCGACCCACGGAGGCATGAAACTGTGTTCGACGCTGCCACCGCTAACTTGCTAACTCGCCATCCCCGCTTCAGCGGGGGCTAACTCGCTGCTCTTTTGCCCAAACACGCTGTTTCCGTTTCGATTGTGGAACTTGCTGCACAATCGGAATCTTGTTTCTTCCGAGGTACCTTGCATCGGTTCCCCTTGCGAGAAACGCCTGGACCGTCATCGCGGACAACTGACCACTGATCACTAACCACTAACCACTGTTCTCACATCGGCTGCTGCGCGTACTCTTCTTCCTCTTCCAGCCCGTAACGGCGCAGCAGGTTCGGCAGGCTTTGTGAAAAAGCCGACCGCGGCATCACCGTGTCGCACCCAGCCTCGATCGCCTTCAGCTTCAGGTCGCCCTGGAGATGATTGAGAAACCCGATAATCGACGTGGCCTTCTTCAGCTTCGCCTTGAACTTGGGAATCAGGCTCATCGGCTTGGCGTTCAGGTTGTTCAGGTCAAACACCAGCAGCGTCGGCCGCTCAGCTTCCGGCACATCGCTCAGCTTTGCCACCGACTCCTTGTCGCCCCCCTTGATAAACTCCACCTTCACGCCCAGTTTGCGCGCTGTCTCCTGAATCTTGGCCAGGAAAAACAGATCCTCGATGAAGCAGAAGATGCGGGTCGGCGCGTCCTCGCGGATCGCAACCGTCGGCTGAGCCACGTAAATATCCTGGTAATGGCTGTTGTGGCCGTTGTTCGTAATCTGAATCGTCGAAGCCGGACCGTCGGATATGTTGCCGTTGACGGCGCGATAGCTGTGGTCCATCGGACCCACAAACTCCCGCGGCCCCCTCTGCTTGGCCTTGCGCTTGCCTTGCCCAGACCCCTGTGAAGAATAACCCACGCTGTTCCCTGGCTGCGGCGGAGCGGCTGACCCCTTCTGAAAGAACTTCTTCTTCTTCCGTCCCTGCCCCTGGCCCTGGCCCTGCTGCACTTTAGCTGGCCGTGGCTGGCTGCTGGGCTGCGCCTGGTTGCTCTCACGAGCCTGTCCCGCGGGGGCCTTCGGTTCAGCAGGCTGTCCAGCGGTCGGTTGCGCCTGCTGCGCCTGGGGAGCGTTCGCCTGGCTGGTCTTATTCTTGCGGCGGCGCCGGCGGCGCCGATGCCCTTGCGACTGCCCTTGGCCATTGGCCGGAGCTGGCCCCAGATCGGTCTGGGGCTGCGTCGATTCTGTCGTCATGCGTGTACTTCCTGGCACTTTGCAATCTGGTGCATTGCGCTTCCCGGTGGTTTGAGTTTCCTGGTCTATTGCGCTTCCTGCTGCCGTGCGCTTCCTGCTGTTTTGCGCTCTCAAGCCCAGCCATTTCCTGCCCGGTCCTGAGCGGAGCGCTCAGCTTCATTCTTGCCTGCCGCCTGTCCAGTTATGGACGGGGAACGCGACGGCTGGCGGTCAAATCGTTGCAGAGCTTCGAGCAGAATGCCGGGGAGCGGAGTTCAGAACGCAATGTACCACGATGCCCATGAGCCTTGCCGCCCTGCACACAGGAATCGAAGGAACTATTCAGGCAAGTTCCCGCCTGTTGTCAGTCCCTTTTCATGGAACCCCTTGTCGGGCCCCTTGCAGGGATCGATACCGTGCGGCTCGTGCTTTTCCCCGGGTAATGCCCTTCCTATGGGAGCTTTCGTCGCGTGCAGCCTGTTTAGGGTTGAACCAGTGCGGCGAAACTTCCTTGCTCGGCGGCGAGCTCGCTCCACCCGTCCCGGGTGGCTCGCATCAGCCGCTTGATAGGCAAGTCTGATACTACAGTGAAGCGCAACGGCTGGCAAGTGTACTTTGTTGATTCCAGGGAAGGGCAATCCTCGCCCAACGGCCAAACGCACAAAACGCCACTCCGAAAGGGGTGGCGTTTTTGCTGTCCTGCGCTGGTCACTGGCCTCCCAAATATGTGGTGGACGGTGGTTGTTTCCACCGTGCCTACTACAGACTATCCCTGCCGGTCATTCCCTTTTTCAGGGCCGCTTTGTTTGCGGATGCTCTTGCCGGGTGTCTGCTGTTCTTTGGGCTGGCCGGACTTGTCTCCAGCAGCCGGTACATCACTGGCACCCTCTATATAGCAATTCGCATGCCGTTCGTAAAAGTGTTTTGTTCCAACGACTTACAAAACTGTTTGCCTTCAGTTTTTCTAAATTCCGGGAGGACGCGGGAAGATTAATCCCAAAAACCATAGAAACTCGCCTCAGCGCTGGCACTTTGGACAGTAGTGCGTTCCCCGTCCAGCCACCAAAATGCGCCGGATCGGGGTCGCGCAGCGCAGGCAGGGAAGGCCCGTGCGCTGGTAGACATGGTGCTCCAGTTGAAAGAATCCGCGCACCCCGTCTGCATCCACATAATCGGAGACCGACGATCCGCCCAGCCGGATGGCGTGTTGCAACACCCCGCGCAGACTTGTCCGCAGCCGTTCAAGCTCGGCCCTCGTCAGCCGTCCCGCCCGCCTGCGCGGCCTGATCCCGGCGCGAAACAGGCTCTCATCCGCATAAATGTTGCCCACCCCTGTCAGCAGGGTCTGGTTGAGCAACGCAGCCTTGATGTAAAGCTTCCGGGATCGAAACAGGGCGGCGAACGCCTCCGCCCCAATTGTGAGCGGCTCCGCGCCCGTCGCGCTGAAGCCCACGCCGCGGCGCAGGTCGCGGAACTCGAGCCGCCCGAACCGCCTCGGGTCCACAAAGCGCAGTTCCCGTCCGCTGGCCAGGGTCAGCCGGGCGTGTGTATGAGCGGCTATGGGGACGTCAGGGGCGGTGACCAGCAACCGCCCCGTCATTCCCAGATGCACAATCCATTGCGCCTCCGGCTGGCTGTCGAACTCGCCCAAACCACCGTCCGGGTGCCCCACCCTCGCCACGTCTTTGTTTTTGTGGCGGAGCCTGCCCTGAGCGGAGTCGAAGGGGTGGGATGGAACGCCGCCCACATTCCCCAACTCAACAACAATATGTTTTCCCTCTCGATGCACACCCAGCACAACGCGCCCCTCAAGCCCTGCGGCCTGCTGTCCTGGTGGTGTTTTGAAGGGTTGCGGAAAAGAACTGAACCAGGCTTCGGCGATCCGGTCGCCACGAACCCGCTCGTGAACGCCGCGCGCAATGGTCTCCACCTCAGGCAGTTCCGGCATCGGTCTATTGTAGAGGTCGCCAGCGGGCTATCAAACCAGCCTGGAACTTCAAGCGATCTGTTGGCTCTTCCTCGATTTCAGCTTCCGGTCGAGAAGCGCGATCAGTTCGGGATGCTCTTCCTCTTGAAGCGCCCGACGGGGAATTGCGTAGAAAGAGCTTCGCGATAAATAAATCAGGAGAATCTTCCTGCTTTCCCGGTATCTCTTGACCGCGATCCATTCGACAGTGCTTCTTGAAACTCCCGGCATTTCCGATTCGATGTGATCCTCTCCAAAGTCGAGAATGCACGGACCCTCGGAAACTCGACTTGCTCTAAAGCGATAACGCCAGTAGAGGTAAAGCCACAAAGGGGCGAGAGTGATGAGGAGTGGGAGGAACAGCTCCGAAAGCGTCGAGAAACTGACCCCGGCCTGCCGAAAGTTGACGACACTGAGCAGGAGAAAAATGCCTACGATAGGCGCAACGAAGTAGCAGATGCCAATGCTGAGAAAGCCGATCGGCCCTCTGCGCGAGTGGAAATTCTGGGCAGCAATGTAATCGGCAGCGGTGAGTTTATAAGTTATGCGCATGGCCACAGTCTACGCCCTCAATCCAATCACCCTGATATCCGAGGGGTGACCGCAGCACCGGTTCAGCTTCCGCTCTAGCTATGACTCTGCGTCAACGATTCCTCTTCATCGGCATCTTGTACCTGCGCGGCGCCCCACTTTTCCAGATAGGTCAAACCCAACACAAGCCCGATCAGGAACACGCCCACCGACCCATACTCAATCTCATTGAGCTTCCGGTCTTCCTTTTCAGTCTGGTAAACCACGGTGCCATGAATATTGCGCGGAACCGTGCGCAACTCCTGTATGACCGGGGACCTCGGCATGGTGTCAAGATAGTGCGTCGAAATCATGGCGGAGACGATCAGGCCCGCCAACCCCGGCAGAATAAACAACAGCGCGAAGAATTTAAGTGTCGCCAACTGCGCGGTCTTCATTCGATTGACCTCTTTCTGGTTCACTCAAGAACGCACGTTCATGGTTCGCCAAAGCAAGCCTTAACTGTGGGGATTGGGGAAACTCATCAAGCCCAGCCCCCGCCTGAGGCAGGTGCCATATTCCAATCGTCGGGATGCATGGGTACCTGAGCCCGAATCCACAACAGCCCTACGAATTTTAGAGCAACATGCAAGACATGAGCCATGGAATCAAGTCCATGAAGGCCTCACAAGAGTAACGTTTCCAGTGAGATATGAGTCACTTCTTGCCCAGTTACTCCCGGTCGCCTGCCCTTTGCCGTCTGCTCGCGGCGCCAGGCTACTTGTGCTCGCCGGGGTCGCGAATTCTGCTCGCCTCAAAGCTCACGATCTTCCACTCGCCCTGCGCGTCCCGCACATAAACGCGCGTATAGCGATAGCTCCCGGAGATGTCTCCCTCAGCAGTCGTCCCCTGCACCTCGGCCAGCGACGTCACCAGCGCGGTCTTTCCGTAAAAACGCACCTTTCTGTCGGAGACATCGAGCGACGTGAAATGCATCCGCCCGCTGCGAAGGTTGGCCAGCGCCTGCTCCTTGGTTTGCAGTGTGCCATAGGCGGTGATGGCCATGTAGTCATCTGCCAGCAGGGTGCCCATTGCGGTGAAATCCTGCTTCAGAATCGCATCGCGCCAAGCCTCTTCCAGATGGTCGATCTCGTGCCGTATCTCGTGCTTCTGCCCCCTGGGCATTTGAGTATGCGGTGGACCTGAGCCGGCCTGGTGCGGATACGCTGGCGCCGTAAGCAGCAGCACGGAAACCAGCATCAGCGCAGGCAACATGCGTCTGATGATCGGAACCGAAGAGTTGGACGTGGCACCCGGCATTGGCGTATCGGATAGTAGCCCTGAACAGGCGTACCGGTCAATCAGTTTCCAAACGGCGTGTCTACCTTGTCAATCACCGGCTCCTGAAATCCAACCAATCCCCGAACGGAAACTCCTGGATGCTGGACGCGAACCGATCCTAATCGACAGCAATCAGGTTCTCCACGCTCCGCTCCCGCATCTTCTGGAAGAGGCCCGCCACTGCGTGTTTCTTGAAGTGCTCTGACGCCCGGTGCGCGGCCAGAGCACTCGCGTCCCGGTACTGCTCATAGATGAGCACCGTGTCGGGATCATCCTCCAGGCGATGCGGAATGTAGCTCACGCACCCCGGCTCCTGACGCGAAGCCGACGCCAGAGCGCGCAGGGTTTCCGCCACATCGGCGCGATCTTCTGAAGCAAACTTCAGCCGAACCATAAAGCTGACCATCGAGTTCGATTCTTTCTCGCCTGAGCGGCATCATCCCAGGACTATTGTCGAGCCGTTCCTCAAGTCTAACCGTGAATCAAGTCTAACCGTGAATATCGTCCAGCGCCGCCGCAAACTCCGGTAGCACCATCGTCTGGTCGCGATCCGGCCCCGTCGAGACCATTCCGATCCGCGCCCCGCTCTCCCGCTCCTGAAAACGCAAATACTCCTGCGCCGCCGCTGGCAGCTTGTCGAAATCCTTGACTCCCTCGGTCGACTCCCTCCACCCCTTCAGCGTCGTATACCGTGGCTTGATCTGCTCCAGGCCTTGAACGTCCGCCGGAATCTCGTCCGTCACCTTGCCGTCAAACTCGTATCCCACGCAGACCGGAATCTCGGCCAATTCGTCCAGAACGTCCAGCTTGGTCACCACCAGCCACTCGGCCCCGTTCACATGGTTCGAGTAGCGCAGCAGCGGAATATCCAGCCAGCCGCAACGCCGCGGCCGCCCCGTCACCGCTCCATACTCGTTTCCCCGCGCCCGCAACGCCTCGCCCACAGCGTCGTGAATCTCCGTCGGGAACGGCCCCTCGCCTACCCGCGTCACATACGCCTTGGTCACAGAAATCACCGTGCCGATCGCCGTCGGACCCACCCCGGTGCCCGTCGCCGCTCCCCCAGCCGTCGCTGACGACGAAGTCACAAACGGATACGTCCCGTGGTCGATGTCCAGCATCGTCCCCTGAGCGCCCTCGAACATCACGCTCCCGCCCTCGGCCAGGATCGCGTTCAACATCCGCCCCGTATCCGCCACAAACGGCCTCACCCGCTCCGCCGCCGCCGCATACTCCTCATACATCTTCGCCGGGTCAAGCGTTACGGTACCGGTGCCAAACAGCGCCTTGACAATGGCGTTCTTCTCCGCGCAGGCCTCTTCGATGTGCGTCTTCAGCAGCTCCGGCCGCAGCAGGTCCACCACGCGCAACCCGCTCCGCGCCATCTTGTCCTCGTACGCAGGCCCAATCCCCTTGCTCGTCGTCCCGATCTTCTGCCGCCCCGGCGCCATCTCCGCCGCCAGCTCGATCATCCGGTGATACGGCAAGATCACCTGCGCACGGTTCGACACAAACAGCCGCTCATCCACCGCCACGCCAAGCGCCCGCAGCTTGGCTACTTCGCTCAAAAAAGCGATCGGATCCAACACCACCCCGTTGCCGATGATGCCCTTGCACCCCGGCCGCAGCACCCCGCAGGGAATCAGTTGCAGCACAAACTTCTGCCCGCCGATGATGACCGTGTGTCCGGCGTTATGTCCGCCGGCGTAACGTGCCACGGCGGCAAACCGCTCGCTCAGCACGTCCACAATCTTGCCCTTGCCCTCGTCGCCCCACTGGGCGCCCAGCACTACCGCCGTCTTTGCTCGCATGTCGTTCCCGATTCTGGTGTGAGTCCCTAAATTTTCATCAAGAAGTTAGATTGGTCATCCTCAGCAACTAAACACAGGCGGTCATCCTGAGCGAAGCGTTCTTCAGCGGAGTCGAAGGACCTGCATTTCTCCGCCCGCCCTGAGGCGCAGACGACCCCTGCCTGCACCATCTCCGATCATAAACCCTCTTTGCATTCAAGCCACGCAAGCCGGGTGCCCCAGGTCTCGCGTTTGAGACCTGGGAAACCACGAATCCCACCCCTCCCACAGTCCCGCTAACCTGCTAACTCGCTAACCCCCGCTTGAGCGGGCGCTAACTTGCTGCCTTTGCAAACGTATACGGCCCCTCCGGCACCAGCGCAACCCGCGCCCCCGCCGGCAGCCCATCCAGCGTCGCCGCCACAGCCTCTTCCAAAGTGCTGTACGCCCACGCTCCCAGAAACCCGAGCTGCCCCCTCGAAACCCCCGGCGTAAAGAAGAACAGTTCAAACCGCTCGCCCACCATCGCCAGCTTCTCCAGTTGCCATTGGTCCACTTCCACAGCCGACTCTCGAATCTCCTCGAGGAAACTCTCGAAATCCCTCAGTCCCGCCAGCCGCCGCGCAAACTCCGCTGAACCGACTCCCTCCGCGCACTGCGCAATAATCAGGATTCGCCCTCCCGGCTTCACAATGTGCTGCGCCGCCGTGATCCCCTTCACCGCCTGATAAAAAGTCAAATCCAGCGGATAGCCGCCCGCGCTGGTAATCGCCGCATCCGCCGCCACCTCCAGCCTTTCCAATGATGTCCGCTCCAAAAACGCAACCCCCTCCGCGTGGGCCTTTTCCGGATCGCCCGCAAACACTCCGGAAATCTCCCGGTCCAGCGTCAGCGTGACATCGAGAATAAAATCGTGCCGCGCCATCCGCGCAATCTCCAGCAACTCCGCATGCAGCGGATTCCCCGCAATCGACCCCTCCGTCGCCAGCGGCTCCCGCATGAACTTCGGCGAGTGAATCACCTTAATCGTCTCCTGCGCCGCCAGCCCCGGAGCAATCAGCTTCCGCCCTCCGCTGAACCCCAGCATCAGGTGCTGCTCGACGAATCCAAGAGTGATATGCAGATCCGCCGCCATGAATCGCTCGTCGATATAGACCGGCGTTCCCCGGCCACTCGCGCCCAGCGAGCGATGGCCAGCCAGCGCCCGCGCATCGTGATTGACGACACGGTAGTTGGCTGCAATCTCCGGCCCAACGATGCGATCGATCTCGTCCGCTGTCGCGCCCCGGTGCAACCCCGTCGCTATCAGGATCGTGATCCCCTCCACCGGAATGCCCGCCTCATGCAGCCGTCTCAGCAGCGGCGGCAGCGTCAACGGGTTCGGAGCCGGCCGCGTAATGTCGCACACAGAAATCGCCGCAGTCTTCTTCCCCGCGGCGAGCGCAGCCAGCGGCTCGCAGCCAATCGGGTGATCGAGCGCCCGCTCAAGCTCCGCCGCCCCATCGTTCAGCGCCGTTGCCGTGTGGCTTCTCAGCACTTGGTATTCAAAGCTGTCCGGCATTGAAACATCGAGGCCGGTCTTGCCGAAGGAAAAGCGTGTCTTCATCTGTTTTGTCCCTGCCCATCGTTGCGAGAGATATGAACCAGCCCCGGACTCCAGTCTAGATTGCGCCACATACCCCTCGCGGCTGCTATATTCTCATCGACGCGAATTTGCCGGCTGCCCCAGGTCTCGATTTTCCAGACTTGGGATCCGCCCGGCCGCAAGTTCTGCGCACCGAGGCACACACCCATGGATATGAACGAAAACTCAAGACGGTCATTTTTGAAACAGCTTGGCGCAGCCGGCGCCCTGGCCCTTACAGTCGCCAACGCCGAAGCAATGCCTTCATCCACCGCCGCACAAGCCCAGCCCACGCCCGCCGACGCCGCTCAGGCCGCCACCCGAGCCCAGCGCATGGCCTGGTGGCATCAAGCCAAATTCGGCATGTTCATCCATTGGGGCCTCTACAGCGTGATCGGCCAGCAAGAGTGGGCCAAGGAGGTCGAAGGCATTCCCATCCCTCAATACGAGTTGCTCGCCAAACAGTTCAAGCCCAAGCCCAACGCCGCCCGCGAGTGGGCAAAGCTTGCGAAGCAAGCCGGCCAGAAGTACATGGTCATGACCACCAAGCATCATGAGGGCTTCTGCCAATGGGATACCAAACTCACCGACTACTGCGCCCCCAAACAAGGCCCCGGCCGCGACCTCGTTCGCGAGTTTGTCGATGCCGCCCGCGCCGAAGGCCTCCGCGTCGGATTCTATTACTCGCTCATGGACTGGCACCATCCCGACGGCGCCACCTGCAAAACCGACGAGGCCGCCCGCAAGCGTTTCGTCGAATACACCCACGGCCTTATCCGCGAACTCATGACCAACTACGGCAAGATCGATGTCCTCTGGTACGACGTCAGTTGGCCTTTGAAAGCCGACGGTTGGGAGTCGGAGCGCATGAACCAGATGGTCTTCGAGCTCCAGCCTGAAATCATCGTCAACAACCGCAACGGCCTCGAAGGCGACTTCGCCACGCCCGAGCAACACATCCAGGCGGCCGACGCGGGACGCGCCTGGGAGACCTGCATGACCCTCAACGATAGCTGGGGCTTCAATCGCTCCGACGACGCCTGGAAGACAGCCAAGACCATCGTCGGCAATCTCGCCACCTGCGCCCGAGGCGGCGGCAATTATCTCCTTAACATCGGCCCCGAACCCGATGGCTCCGTTCCATCAGAGTCTGTTGCCGTCCTTGAAGCCGTCGGCAAATGGCTCTCGACCAACGGCAAGGCAATCTATGAAACCGAGCGCGGCTCCTTCGGCTGGAACACCAACGCCAACTACACCCGTCGCGGCAACACCCTTTACATCCATCAGCAGTTCTGGCCCGGCCACACCCCGGCGGCAGAAGGTCTCAACTTCTTCCAGCCGGAAGCAGTCATCGCCATCGGCGGCTTGAAGCCCAAAGTCAAATCCGCCCGCATCCTCAAGACCGGCCAATCCATCCCCTTCACCCAGGACGAATTCACCCTCCGGCTAACCGGCCTCCCCATCCAAGCCCCCGACCAACCCGCAACCGTAATCGAAGTCGAGTGCGACGGCGAGCCCATCATCGACCACGAAGCCATGCGTCCCCTCTGGCCGCGATACAAAGTCGGCGTCAGCTAGGCGCCAACCAAACGGCCGAAATCTGTCCAAGAAAGACTGCCGAGTGCCCCATCCATTTCGCGTTCTTTGCGAAATGGGTGGGAGACTAGCCTCGACCTTTGAGACCCGGGATTCCCCCACCCTTCCTCTGTTCGCAGCCAACCGCCGGAAAAACTGATCGCCCCGTCACGGCCAAACCACCTCGAACGCTGATAGAATTTCGCCCATGGAAACTATCCAGTACAACCTGCCCCAAACTCGCATTCCTCAAGCCTGGTACAACATCGCCGCCGACCTGCCCAAGCCCATGGCGCCGCCCTTGCATCCCGGAACGCTCCAGCCCATCGGCCCCGACGATCTGGCCCCGCTGTTCCCCATGGCGCTGATTCTTCAGGAGATTAGCCAGGAACGCGAAATCGAGATCCCCGGCCCGGTGCGTCAGGTTTACGCACAGTGGCGTCCCGCGCCCCTCTTTCGCGCCCGCCGCCTTGAGCAGGCTCTGGATACGCCTGCCCGTATCTACTACAAATATGAGGGAGTTAGCCCCGCCGGCTCGCACAAGCCCAACACCGCCGTTCCCCAGGCCTACTACAACAAAATGGCAGGCACCAAGCGCCTTTCTACCGAGACTGGCGCCGGCCAGTGGGGCTCGTCCTTGGCCATGGCCTGCGCCTTCTTCGGCCTTGAATGCAAAGTGTTTATGGTCCGCGTGAGCTATGACCAGAAGCCTTACCGCCGCGCCATGATGGAGACCTTCGGCGCCTCCGTCACCGCCAGCCCCAGCATTGAAACCGAGTCGGGCCGCGCCATTCTCTCGCAGCATCCTGACTCCAACGGCTCCCTGGGCATCGCCATTTCAGAGGCCGTCGAGGTGGCGGCAAAGGATCCCGATACCAAGTACGCGCTCGGCAGCGTGTTGAATCACGTGCTCCTGCACCAGACCGTAATTGGCCTCGAAACCATTGAACAGATGGCACTTGCGGACGACGAGCCGGACGTGATTTTGGGCTGCACGGGCGGCGGATCGAACTTTGCCGGCCTGGTGATGCCCTACCTGGGCCGCAACCTCAAGGGCCTGAGCCACGCCCGCGTCATCGCCGTCGAACCCTCCGCCTGCCCCAGCCTCACCAAGGGCCGCTTCACCTATGATTTTGGAGACACCGGCCACCTGACCCCGCTGGTCAAGATGCACACGCTCGGCAGCACCTTCATGCCTCCCGGCATCCATGCGGGCGGGTTGCGTTACCACGGCATGGCTCCGCTGGTGTCGCATGTGATGGACCTTGGATTGATTGAAGCCACTTCGGTTCAACAGCTTGATGCATTCGCCGCCGGCATCCAGTTTGCCCGCGCCGAGGGCATTATTCCCGCTCCGGAATCCAACCACGCCATCGCCGGCGCCATCCGCGAGGCACTGGTCGCCAAGCAAGAAGGCAAGCAGAAGACCATCCTCTTCGGCCTCAGCGGTCACGGCCACTTCGACATGCAGTCCTACATTGCCTACCAGGCCGGCCAGCTTGAGAACTACGACTATCCAGAGGAAGAGGTCGCCATGGCGTTAGCCGGTCTGCCCTCCCTCGGCTAGCCCGCGCGCCGCTCATGAATTGGGTGCCCCATCCATTTCGCGCTTTTCGCGAAATGGGTGGGAGGCGGCAATGCCTTCGCTGGGTGCCCCACCCTCGCCACGTTTTTGTCTTTGTGGCTAGGGTGGGAGCTCATCACACGCTCGTTGTGCTTCAAGAATTGGGTGCCCCATCCATTTCGCGCTTTCTGCGAAATGGGTGGGACATCACGACGCATCCGTCCCGGCCCGATGCAACAATACCTCATCTGCAATCAACGCCGCCTCTACCGCCGTCCTCACCGCGTGCATCCGCACAATCGAAGCTCCATTGAGAATCGCCGTGACCATCGCCGCGATTCCAGCCGTCTCGCGCGCTGAAACAGGCGCCGCCGATCCTCTGTGCAAAGCAGCCAGCGTGTGCCCCAGGAAAGATTTCCGGCTCACCCCAGCCAGCAGCGGCCGCCCCAGCGAGAGCAGTTCATCCTGCCGCGCCAGCAGCGCATAGTTCTCTTCAAACTTCTTCCCAAACCCATACCCCGGATCGAGCACAATGGATTCCGCCGCAATACCCGCCTCGGCAGCCGCATTCAGGCTTCCCGCCAGGCCGCCGCGCACCGTCGCCATCAGCTCATCCGCCGCCAACGGCGTCTGCGCGCTCCATTCTTCCGGCCGTCCCCTCGTATGCATCAGAACGACGCCGCATTTGTATTCGGCGCAGACCGCCGCGATCTCCGCGTCCCACAGAAATCCGCTGACATCGTTGATGATCTCCGCCCCGGCAACAAGCGCCACGCGCGCCGTTGCCGCTCTGTAAGTATCAACAGAAATGACCGCCTCGGGCCGAGCGCCAAGAATGCCTTCAAGAACCGGCAGCAAGCGGTCCTGCTCTTCTTCAGAGCTGACTGCCGGGGTAGGCGATCCACCCGCACGCGAACCCGGCCGCGTACTCTCCGCGCCCAGGTCAAGAATGTCCGCGCCTTCATCCAGCAATTCCAGTCCCCGCGCAACCGCCGCTTGCGGATCGAGAAAAAGACCTCCATCGCTGAACGAGTCCGGCGTAATGTTCACCACGCCCATTACCAGCGTCCGCCGGCCAAGCTCAAGCGGGCGGGTGCGAAGTTGCCAGGATGTTATTTTTCTCAGGTCTGCGCTCATACAGGGGTCCGCGTCAGCTTCAGCATACTTCGTAGTCCCTGTCAGTTCTCCGTAGGATGCTCTATGTGATCGATGACCATCACATCGACCGGCCCTTTCTGCGGCTCCAGTTTCAGGCCCAGCTGGTCTTTCATCGCTTGAAAGAGCGTGGGCCCCGAAGCGTCAGAATCAGAGGCGGGGTTGTCCCGTTCTGGCGACCACTCAAGAGAAAAATCGAATTTTCCACCAAGTCCTGTCCGATCGATCACTGGCCTCGGCACCCTGATCATTCCAGTTTGTGTTGGCAACGAACTGGCAAACGTAGCGAGCGTCACATTGCGTCCGCCGAACTTCAAAAAGCCCGGCGCACTCGGTGGCAGGTGGGCAATAACGCCACAGACAGTCGGCAGCCCCTCGTGCGTTTTTGACGAAGGCGCCGCAACAGACTCTGGCTGCGAATCGGACCGTACCGCCTCGGCGCAGGAATCATCCGCCGCATGCTGACGAAGCTGCGGCCCCGTCGTCCCCGGCTTATCCAGAACCAGCGCAAATACCGGAACCTGGCGCGTCTCCATGTGAACCGCCAGCTTGAACCGGTCCTCGAGCAACGACCGCATCATCTGGCGCACCTGGTCTTTTGTAGGCATGGGAGTGTCCTCTGAGCGCGCCTCGATATCAAAGCGCTCATCCGCCGCCCATTTCGGCACATTCGACGACGTGCCCGACCAGAAATTGAATCGAATCGCCAGTTCCTGCGTGCCCGTCAGGTTGTAGGCAAAGATGATGAAACGGAGGAGAGGAATACCTGTTGCGGAAAAGTATCCACCGTTGGGATTAACGGCAGTGCTCTTGTCCAGGGTGAAATACGCATTCCCATTGTCCAGGGAAAAGTTGCTGTGCGAGCTGTTGTCGGTCTTGTTCTGGCGTATCGAAGCAACATCGAACACCAACTTGCCAGCCACAGTTGGCGGCTGGGTCCCCGTCGGCTGGTCCGGTGCGGCTTGAGCCCTGAGCAGCCCGGCAGGGATCATGAGCAGTAGCCCGGCAAGCGCTATCGCCAAGGCGCTTCGAGAAGCGCACAGCCGCCGACAGTCTCGCATCAGCCCGCCCCCGGTCTCGCCGCCTTAACCCTTCGGCTGATCATATCCACCGCCCGTCGTGCGCTCAATGCCGCCCCCTCCTGCGAATCAACCTATTGGGCAATTGCTGCTCCACGCAGACTCGAGCCGAAGCAGGATTCCATTTGCCTTTGAGCTTTTTGCTAATATACCCCAGCTACCTCCGCTTGCGATCCTTATGCTGCTAAACTCCGGGCATGATGGTTTTTCGGCGAATTCTGGCGCTTGCGTTGGCCGTGGTTCTGGTTCCTTCCGCCGGACCTTTTCAGCAGGCCAAAGCACAAAGCAGTGGCAGGACAGTTGCGCGCACGGCTCCCGCAAAGGCGCCGCTTGCCGATCGGATCAACGCGATTCTTGCGGAGCCGGCCCTCAGCCATGCGGAGTTTGGCATCAGCGTGACTACGCTGGATGGGCAGGCTCTGTATGGGTTGAACGAGGGACGGCTTTTTACCCCGGCCTCGAACGCCAAGCTGCTGACCACTGCCGCGGCGTTTGCTCTGCTGCCGGTCGAGACGCTCAGGTGGACCACTTACGCTGTGGCGGGCGGAGATATCGACAGCGGCGGCGTGCTGCATGGCGACCTGATTCTGCTCGGCGCGGGCGACCCTACGATGAGCGCCCGCCGTTACCCCTATCGGGCGCCGGAGGCTAACTCGACTGGAGCAAGCCAGGCTGCTGCAAATCCTCCTTCCGCATCCCCATCGGGCGAAACCGAGCGGACGCCGAAGGCGATGGACGTACTGGATCTGCTGGCCGAAGAGGTGGAACAGACCGGCGTGCGGACCGTGGACGGCAACCTGGTGGGCGACGACACCTTCTATCTCGACGAGCCTTACGGGCAAGGCTGGGGATGGGACGATCTGCAATGGAGCTACGGCGCGCCGGTCTCCGCGCTTACTTTCAACGACAACACAGCGGAGTTGACGATTGCCGCCGCGCCGAGCTCGTCGGCCCAGGCCGCGCCGTCTGAAAACACATCCGGAATCGGCGGGGCAGGCACGAGTGGGCCAGGTTTGGCCGCTGCGGGAGCGACGGAGGCCGAGTGGACGCCGAAGGTGGACTACTACACGCTGGACAATTCAATGACCGCTGTGGCGGCGGGACAGACCGCGCAGCAGGTTGGACATCCGGGACTGGAACGCCGGCCGGGCTCGATGATGGTGCGGGCGTGGGGCACGGCGCCAGCCGATGGGATGCATGCGGCGATGGCCGTCGAGGACCCGGCGGAGTTTGCCGCTGCGGCTTTCAAGGACGCGCTTCTGCGGCGTGGCATTACCGTCACCGGAACTCCCACCTCCCGGCATAAATACTCCATTGGAACCGGTGATTTTGCCGGCGAACGTGCTCAGCCGGTCTCGCTTACACCGTCCGACCCGCTAATGATCGCCGCGCCGCTGGAGGGCCGTAGGGTGCTGGCCACGCACATCTCCGTGCCGGTCGCCGAGGATGTGAAGGTGATCGACAAGGTAAGCCAAAATCTGCACGCCGAGTTGCTGCTGCGCCTCTTGGGAAAGGTTTATGGGGCGGACGGCAGCTTTGCCCAGGGAACTCGGGTCGTCCGCCAGTTTCTGGTTGGCGCGGGCGTTGCGGACGGGGACTTTTTCCTTTACGACGGATCGGGCATGAGCCCGGAGGATCGGATTGCGCCACGCGCGTTTACGCAATTGTTGAACTATGCATCGCGCCAGGCGTGGGGACCCGATTGGCGCGACACGCTGCCTGTGGCGGGGGTGGACGGGACCCTGGCGGGGCGCTTCAGGAACTCGCCCTTGAAGGGCCGGCTGTGGGCCAAGACCGGAACCCTGAATGAGGTCAACGCGCTTTCAGGATATTTGACAGCCGCGAGCGGCAAGACGCTGGCGTTTTCCATCCTGGTGAATGGCCGCCGCCCGGGAAGCGACGCAGAGGCCCAGGCCATCGACCGCATTGTGGAAGCGATAGCGGCGGCGGAGTAAAGCTGTATCATCGAAGGCAAATGCGCACTCGTATTTCTTTTGCAGCTTATGTTTTGCCAATTTGTGCCGCGGGATTGGCGGTTGGCCTCGCGGGCTGCCGTCCATTGCCGCCGTCAAAGCCTGAGTCTCAATTCACCGTCGAGGAAGCGCGCGGTGCGCAGGTCTATCGCCAGAAGTGCGCCAAGTGCCACTACCCGACCACCACGCATCCTTTGAACGGGCCGGGGTTGCAGGCGCTTACCAAAGTGAAAGCCATGCCTTCAGGCGCGCCACCCACCGACGAGCGAATGACGCAGGTGATTCTGCACGGACGGAGTATGATGCCCGCGACGCAACTCACGGACGACCAACTGAGCGATCTGCTTGCCTATCTGCATACCCTATGAAGGACGAAATCGAGAGGAACGAAGCAGGAAACGGCGAGGCTGGAAAAGCCGGGACCCAGCCTGTGCGCCACAAGCTTCCAGCGCGGCAGCAATTGCTCCCGCTGCCGGGGTTGGCGGCCATCAGCCTTTACCTGCTCGTGTTGGCCGGGGTGATCGTTCTCGGCGTGGTAGCGGGGCGGCACTATCCGCCTCTTTTCTTGATTTTTGCGGCGGGGTTTATGGCGGCCAGCGCCGGGCTGCTGATGCTGTTTCGCTGGGCATGGGCGCTGGCTCTGTCTGCCGTTCTCCTGCTGGTGGTGTATAACCTTTGGATCTTCTCAAGCCAGCATCAAGGAGCTGCCCTGGTGCAGGGCCTTCTGAATCTGGTGTTCTTTCTCTACCTGGTGCGCCCTGAGGTGCGGGAGCGGCTGCGGTAAGCGCTACCAGACAACTTTGCAGACATTCGCTTTGCGGATTCGATCATCGTGCGTAATCAACGTGCAATCCTCCACCAGCGCGGTAGCAGCAATGATTCGGTCGATCGGGTCGCCATGGAACCGGTGAGGGAGTTCCGCAGCACAAATTGAGATTTCGGCTGTTAGAGGAATTAGCCGGAGTCTGGCTTGCACAGATGTGATGAAATCTTGCGTCGGTGAATAAAGCTGTAGGCGCTTTCTGCGCGCGGCATTGGCGATTTCATAAAACGAAACCGGTGAACATGCGCACTCTTCTCCGTTAATACGAGCTTGCAAGATTGCTCTGCGCGCATGGCTAGACAACTGGTCAGGAGCAAGGAATAGCCAGATGACCGCGTGCGTATCGAGCAGAATCACTTTGACGATCCTTGCTCGAATCGATCCCATTTTTCGTTGAACATCCGCTCCCACTCTTCGTCCGTAAACTCCGACGAGACGATGTCGCCGGTGATGGCGCCCATATGCCGCAAGCACCCGAAGATCGATTCTGGGCTCTCCTGCGGCGCCCGCTCCTCGAACGGCACAACACGGGCCAGCGGCTTGCCCCTTTTCGTCACAAGCACCGGTTGGCCAGTTGCATCTACCTCGGCCATAACAGCAAGGCACTTTGCCTTGAATTCACCTGCCGCCATCGTCCGCATGGCTCCTCCGTGTGGCCCGTTCGATCTGACCATGGTCATTTTACCATGGTCATAAAGAACGTGGCCAGAAAAGCTGCTTGACTGGGCTGCACCAAGCCCGCTTCACCAACACAGGCTCTTTAGCTTGTCGAAGGGCTTGGGCTTGAACGGCGGGTAGGGCAGGTGGCGGGAATCCATGAACTGGTCGGGAAGCGTGCCTCCGTATTTCAGCGCCGCGTCAGGGTCCTGGGCGTAGGCGGGGTCCTGCTCAACGTCGGCCAGTGCGGCGAAACCAAAGCCTTCCTTGCGGAGCTGCTCAACCAGATTGGGCAACATGAGCGTGGTAAATGCGGTGGCGTGCAGCAGCATCACGTTAGGAATCTCGTGGCCGAAAGCAATGTGCTCCTCTTCGCGGCCAAGCCGAATGTAATCGGCCGCCGTGTCCAGATAGCTCTGCTTGAGCCAGGCTATGGCTTCGCTGTCGGCCTTGGCTGAGCAGCGGGCGTAGGCGTCGTTCCAGGCGTAATCCTCAAAGTCGAGCGAGACCTGGGCGACACGGTAGCCGTGGTCTTTGAGATAAGCGCGGACGGCATGGCGCTTTTCCAGCGTGTCGCCTTCCCACAGAAATGGATAGCGGAACCAGTGCCAGTCGCGCGCGCCTGCATATTGGGCGAGCGCCGGCTCGTTCAATGCGATCTCGTGCTCGAAGGCCTCCGCGGTATTGCCGGTAAGCGACATGTGCGACCAGGTGTGGCTGCCGATGTTCATGCCCGCATCGACCCAGATGCGAAGAGCCTGCTGCGCGTCGGGATCGTTTTCAAGCTTGACTGCATTGACAAAGCCATAGGTGCCTTCGAGGTGCACGGTTTTGAGCTCCGCGGCGAGGGTAGTGAGGATTTTGCTGCGGTTCTGGCCCTGCGGCAGGCTGCCGGCGGCGGGCAGATCGTCAAAGGTCAGAGCGACGGTTGGATGAGAATCCAGTGCCCCTGTGAACGGCTGGGCGGCCGACGGCGTAGCTGGCTGATAGGAGGACTGGAAAGCCGCGGCCGTGCAAGGCGCGACCAGCCCAAGGCCAGTCGAAAGCAAGATTGCGAGCAACAGGCGCTTCATTCCAGGTTCCTCCCGATTGTCTTTCCTGCGCGATTCTAACAAGCGATTCGCGCAAGTCTCTAAAGCAGCCTTGTGTCAGAGCGTTGCCGACGGTGTGAGGGAAGAATCTGGGTCCCTTGATACCGCCGCTAACTTGCTAACTTGCTATCCCGCGCCAGCGGGAGCCAACTTGCTGCATTTCTCAGCGGACTCACCTGCCGGTACAATGAAAGCGTGATGGAACTGGTCCAAATCTCGCCAGCGCGAAAAGCTCCCGCTCCCAAACCCGAGTGGCTCAAGGCTCGCGCCCCCGTAGGCGAGAATTACCACGACCTGAAACGCCTGGCTCGGTCCCTCGGCTTGCATACGGTCTGCGAGAGCGCGCAGTGCCCCAACATCGGCGAGTGCTGGCGCCACAAGACCGCGACTTTCATGATGCTGGGCAACCTGTGCACCCGCCGTTGCGGATTCTGCGCCGTCCCCAAAGGCCGCCCCGCGCCCATTGACTTTGACGAGCCGCGCCGCGTGGCTGAGGCCGTGGCCACACTGGGCCTGCAACATGCCGTCATTACCAGCGTGAATCGCGATGACGACCTCGTAGGCGGGGCCCGCGCTTTTGCCATGGTCATCGAGGAGATTCGCCGCCAGGCCCCAGGCTGCCGCGCCGAGGTCCTGATCCCCGACTTTCAGGGCAATGAAGAAGCGATTCGAATCGTGGTCGAGGCGCGGCCTGAGGTGCTCAACCACAACACCGAGTCGGTCCCGCGTCTCTATCGCGTCGTCCGGTCCGGGGCGCGCTACCAGCGGACTCTGCGGCTGCTGGAGTTTGCCAAGGAGATTGCTCCGCGGGGAGTGACCAAGTCCGGCGTCATGGTCGGGCTGGGCGAAGAGACCAGCGAGCTTCTGCAAGTCTTCCGCGATCTCGCCGCCGTTCATTGCGACATCCTCACCATCGGCCAATACCTGCGCCCCTCNNCGCGACCACCTGCCCATGGCCCGTCTCTACACCCCGCGCGAGTTTGCCGAGCTCAAGACCGAGGCGCTCAAGATGGGCTTCCGCCATGTCGAGTCCGGCCCGCTGGTCCGCTCCAGCTATCACGCCCACGAGCAAGCCGCATCGACGGGGCTTTCGGTGGTGGCGTAAGGGATATGGATCTTGCGCGAGGAACGCTGCCGGGGGCCTTTGCGCGGCGGGGGATTCGTTAATATAGTGTTTTGGACATAGCGAGGACGAAACCAATGGCAGTCTCGACAATGGCCGGTATTCCGGCGCTCAAAGAACTCTCCAGCGACCTAAAGCGGCGGATGGACCAGGCAGTGGCTACATTCCAGGCCAACTTGGCATCAACGCGGACAGGCCGGGCCAGCGTACACATGCTCGACCAGGTGAAGGTGGATTACTACGGCACGCCTACGCCGATCAGCCAACTGGCGCAGGTTTCAACGCCCGAGGCGCAACTCATCTTGATCTCGCCCTGGGACCCCACGGTTTTGAAGGAGATGGAAAGGGCGCTGAGCGGTGCCGATCTCGGTCTCAATCCGCAGTCGGACGGCAAGGTCATCCGAGTGCCCGTTCCGCCCATGACCGAGGAGCGCCGCCGCGACGTCTGCAAGCACCTCAACAAGGTGCTCGAGGAGCATCGCACCGCTGTAAGGAATGTCCGCCGCGACGGTAACGACGCCCTCAAGAAGATGGCCAAGGACAAGAAGATCAGCGAAGACGAAGAAAAGCGCGCCCTGGAAGAAGTCCAGAAGATGACCGACGAAGAGATCCGCAAGATGGAAGAGCTCTCCCGCAAAAAAGAAGCCGAAGTCATGCAGGTGTGAACGGCCCTCGCTGGGTGATCGGCTAGCCCGTCAAGGGAACGAAAAGGCGGCCAAGCCAATCGAGGAATTGCGCGCAGGCAGCCTCAATGTTTTGAAAGTGGCCCTTTTGAATGGCTAGGCCGAGATACTGCACGTCAGGTGGCTCCTGCCACGCCATATAAGTTCGGATCACAGACTTTGAGAGATGACTTTCGTGATAGGACGCGACTTGGTCCGTCTTTGCCCGTTTAACGACGTTTGATGTGTAGTCCTTTTCGCGGTCGCCCAGCGACTCAAGGAGCAAATCCTCGAACATGCCGAATGCTTTGTTATTTGGCATGAGCCACACGCCGATGCGAGGCAAAGATCCCGCTGCCCGCCGTCCTGGCAGAGGATCTACGATAAGACCTGTCTCTGGAAAGCTGGCGGGCAACTTGTAATCGGCGCCAAAGCGTTCCTTGAGCTGCGCACAGCGGCGTAAAACTGCGTCTGCTTCCGTTGAACCCTCAATATCGGCGTCAAGAATCAGTCCCAGAATCTTTTGTCGCGGAATTGGCTGAGCCAACCTGGAACTTAGTTGGTCCAGCACGCCATCGTCGTTCTCGCAATCGAAGATGCCGAATGCAGGGTCGGCCCCATGTCTGAGACGCACAAGCTGAAAGACGGCGTTGCAGTCGTTCCGGCCCTCGACGAGGAGCAGGGACTCGTCGTCCGACTTGCAGGGTCTCACTGCCTGCGTGGCCATAATCAGCGGAATTCTCCATTCAGACGTAGGGCAGCTTCAACATTGATGAGGTTGAGGTCCACCGCGTAGATTTCGTCCCCTTCACGCTCAAGCCGATAGAGTTTTGCATCCTCAATGCCAGCCTCTTTGCTTGCTGAAACGAAACCGCCGACGCAGTCCCGACTGTGGGTCGTGGCGAAAATCTGAACGTCGAATGCTTGAACGACAGTGGCGAGAGCGGCCCAAAGTTCTCGCTGAACGCGCCAATGGAGGCCATTCTCGAATTCGTCGATCAGCAATACGCCCTTGGATGCCGCGGCTGCCGCCAACGCGATATGAAACATTCGCCGAAGACCGTCCCCCAGGGAACTAAGGGGAATCCGGCCTTGCCCTTCCACTTTGAGCAACGCGATGCGCGATGTGCCACGCCCCGCGATGTAGTCCAAAGTCTCAATTCGTCGATCGATCATCCGAAGCCATTTGAGAACACGATCCTGCCCAGGGCCTTGAATCAAGGCATCCCACATGGAAGCAGCTTTCAAATCGGAAAACCCGTTCGCTGGAACGTAAGGCACGGGTAGAGCACCGCCGAAGGATAGATCACGGAAAAACCGGCGGCTGATTTGAGCTGCTTCCACCCCGCCTCTGAAGGCAAATACAGCTTGCTCCGAAGGGCCAAAATCAAACACATCCGACTTTTCCGGCACGGAGGATCTTAGACCGTCCTCGTCGGTCGTGTACCCTAAGGGATGATTCTTCACAAGTAGAGAATTGGCGTCGCCAACCTTCTCGATCAAAAATGTTGCGCGGTCCCGGTTGCGGCCACCTGATTCGTCTTGATGAAACAAGTCAAAGATTGGATGGCGGAGGACTGTCCCTTCCTCGTTCCACCCCGCTTTTTCCCAAGGATGAAAAGGCTCTACGGTGCGGAGCGCTAGGATTTGAGGAATATCGGTCACCAGGTTTCGGCCCGCATACAAGGCAATAGCCTCTAGCAAGCAACTCTTCCCCGTATTGTTTTCCCCGACAAACAGATTCACCCGCCCCAGCTTGGGCAGCGTGAGGTCGCGAAAAAGCTTGAAACCGGCAATGTGCAGGGACTCGATCATCGGCACATGCAGTCTATCGCGTTCCTGAACTGATTCCAACAGGCCCGCCTCTCATTCCGCCTATAGAAAGGCAACGGGACCTGCTTCGCCCGAACCTGATTAGCCCTCACCTGCACCAGGACATCTTCGCAGCTGGCAGGTGGCCGCAGGCGGTTTGCACTTAATTTCCTTCCTTCGGCGCACAATAGAAGAATCGTGAGCAATCCTTCCGTTCAGCGATCAACCCGCATGGCCCCAGGCCCCCGGCCAAATCCAGATCGACACATGCAAAGGAGTCAAATCCCGCCCGGCAAGAACGCCCTAGTAACTAGAAAATAAATACCCCACCCCCTCCCCCTGTTTCGCAAAACTTGCAGATTAATCGGATTCACTGTGAAACGGCCGAGTAACTAAAGCGGAATCAACGGATTCCCGCAAGACTCGCAAGCGGACTCATCCCCATCGTGCCACAATGCGAGAAATTTGACCCTGCGCGCGGCATTTTCCCCCATGAAAAGCGCAGCTTTCCGTTGGAAAACTGAAATGAATCTGCCGGAAAGCCCCGAGTCCAAAGGAAAAAGGAAACTACTTCTTAGCCCGCTTGTAAAACGGCACCGGAACCTGCTTCGCCCGAGCCTGATTAGCCCGAACCTGCACCAGCACATCCTCGCCTCCCGCAGCCGCCTCCGCAGGCACCAGCGCCAGCGCAATGTTCGTCTTCAAAAACGGCGCCGGCGAGCCCGATGTAATAACGCCGATCTCGCGGCCTTCAAGATCAAGCACCGGATACCCATCGCGCCCGATGCCCCGCTCGACCATCTCCAGAGCCACAATCTTCCGCTTCGGGCCGCCCGCGGCCTGCACCGCCAGCAACGCCTCACGCCCAATGAATTCGCCCTTGTCCAGCTTCAGCCACCGTTCCAGACCCGCTTCAAACACATTGATCTCGTCTGAGATTTCGTGCCCGTAGAGGCTCATGCCGGCTTCGAGCCGCAGCGTGTTGCGCGCTCCCAGCCCGCACGGCCGAATCCCAAACTCCGCGCCCGCTGCCATCAACGCGTCCCACACCTTCACGGTGGTCGCCTCGTCGGCGGGTATGTAAACCTCAAACCCGTCTTCGCCGGAGTAGCCGGTGCGCGCGACCATCACGTTGGGCACGCCTGCGACCGTTCCCCACGTGAACCAGTAGTTCCTGATCGCCGCCAGATCCACCTTGGTCAGCTTTTGCAGCGTCTCAAGCGCCCGTGGCCCTTGCAGGGCCAGTTGCGAGTAGTAGTCGGAGTAGTCGCTGATGTGGACCGACGGAAACGCGCCCACCTGCTTGCGAATCCAGGCGTAGTCCTTGTCCTTGGTCCCGGCGTTGACCACCAGCAGGTAGTCGTTGGGGCTGAGCCGGTGCACGAGAATGTCGTCGACAAATGTCCCCTCCGGCGTCAGCAGCGCGGAGTAGTGGGCCTGGCCGTCCTGGAGCCGCGAGGCGTCGTTCATGGTGATGTGCTGGATGGCGGCCAGCGATCCCGGCCCGCGAAACTGGATTTCGCCCATGTGGCTCACGTCGAAGAGGCCCACGCCGGTGCGGACGGCAAGATGCTCCGCAATCAGGCCGCCACCGGGACCTGGATACTCGACCGGCATGTCCCACCCGCCAAAGTCCACCATCTTGGCCTTGAGCGCGCGATGCGTGGCGTTGAGGGCGGTCTTCTTCAGTTGCGGAGCAACGGCGGGAGTGGTCATGATTGTTCCTCTTTATGAGTGCGGCGGTACTCTACTTACGATAGGGACTGCGCGTTGCCGGGTCAAACCACCTGGCGCCTGCGCTGCGGCGGACGACGCTGGCGCCTCATCGGTGACGTGGATAGACCAGGCATTGAGAATGAGAGGTTGATGGCATGCAACATTTTCGAGGGCTCCTGATGCTGCTCGCCTCAGGGGTAGCGCTTTACCGGGGCTGGAAGATCCACACAGGAGAATATGCCGTGATGGCCTATGTGCTGGGCGCGTTGGCGCTGGGGCTTGCGATCTGGCACTTGACGCGGAAGGTGGACCGGCGGCGGCCTTGACGGGAGGGGCTGGCCCAAAAAGTCGGAGAGTGCCGCGGCTTGAAGCTGGAGAATTCCGGTGTAAACTGGCGGCATGGCTGTTCTGAGCAAAACCGAGATTGCATCTCTCTCGACCCAGGAGAGGCTGGCGCTGATCGACGACCTTTGGGAAAGCCTCGAGGCGCCGCTGCCAGTCAGTGCGACAACCGGAGCACCGATTCCAGTTTGGCAGCGCCGGATTCTGGACGAAAGGCTGCTTGATTTAGATAAGTTCCCAGGGGACGATGTCAGCCTGGCGGAAGCCAGGAACCAATCGCTGCTCTGATGGGCGAATTCGCGGTTCGGCTTCGCAGAAAAGCGCTCACCGATGTGAGCAGGATCAGGACGTGGTACGGGAAGATCGATCCCACCCTTGAAGATCGATTCGTGAAATCGTTGAACAACGGATTGGACCGGATTCAGGCTCATCCGTTGAGTTATCAGGTTCTTTACAGGAACACCCGGCGCGTTTTGCTCGACAAGTTCCCCTTTAGTGTTTACTACCCCATACAGGACACCACCGTAATTGTTCTTGCGGTAATCCATCACAAGCGGAACCCTGAGTTGGCGCAAAGGATCTCAGAGTAGCATTCCACCGGCTCACCTGCGCCGCGCCCGCCAAAACGAACTGACGCTCAGGTAGAGAAAAACCAGCACCAGAGGGGCGGAGACCAGAAACTTCTGGTGATCCGGACCTTGCGCGTAGCTGGCTCTATAAATCCACAGCGCCCGGGCAAAGACAACCACGAACAAGAGAAAGAAGACGCCCGTAACCTCAAGCCAGACAATGCCGCCCACGCGGCCGAAGGGCCGCAGAAAGCCCCCGATTCCGCGAACCACACCCCTTGAAGCTTTTCCGGCAGCCTGGCCGGCAGCGCGGGTATGGGCAGCGGCGGCTTCAGAAGACGGCTGGCTGGCAGGGGCGTTCACGGCAGCATTTGCGCTCGCGGCCATGCGCTCACCGGCCATGCGGCCCGCAACCCGCAGTCCAACACCGAGTGCGCGCCCGATGGATTGAGGTTTCATTCCGTTATGATGGTAGCAGCGACGCTTGCTGAACCGGTTTTCAAAGATTGTTGCCGATTCGCAGTTGCTCCCAGACGGCGGCGGAAGTAATGTAAAGGAATCCTACGCCGCGACCGCGCTTCGTCCGGGCTGGCCGCCGCTTTTGGAGGTACCCTTGACGTCTCGTGTCCGCGAACTGATTCAGCAACTGGGCGAGGCCATCCATGAGTCGGTGATCGAGAGTGAGCAGATCGCCGGTGTGGTGCAGGATATCCGCAAGCACGGATTTGACGTGCTGCTGATGCTGGAGGCCACGATTGGCCTGAACGAGGTCTCTGCCAAAGACTCCGAGGCCGCCGAAGCCGGTGGGGAGCATGACGGCGCGGAAGGACCGTTCACGCAGAACGATCTCCACTTTCTGCGCTCATTGCGCATCTCCGTCGAGGGCGAAGCGGAAAATGCGGCTGAGTCGGACACGGCGTAGCCTGGCCGCGCCGTTCTGCGGCCTTCTTTCATCACTGCAACAAAAAACTCAGCTCTTCAGCGCCACCCGGATATGCAGTTCTTTCAGTTGCTGGTCGGTGACGGTTGTGGGCGCGTCGGCCATCAGGTCGATGGCCTTCGCTGTCTTCGGGAACGCGATCACTTCGCGTAGGCTGGGCGCGCCAGTCAGCAGCATGACGATGCGATCCAGGCCGAGCGCGATGCCGCCGTGGGGCGGGGTCCCGTACTCGAGCGCGTCGAGGAAAAAGCCGAAGCGGGCGCGAGCGTCTTCGTCGCTGATGCCGAGCGACTGGAAAATCTGCTGCTGCACATCCTTGCGATGAATACGAATGGATCCCGATCCGAGCTCGAGTCCGTTCATGGCCAGGTCGTAGCAGTTGGCGCGGACACTGGCCGGATCCGTAAGCAGGTTCGCCATGTCGGCCTCGTGCGGTGAAGTGAACGGATGATGTGCGGGCATCCACTTTCCAGCTGCCAGGTCGAACTCGAACATGGGGAAATCGACGATCCAGATGGGGTTGAAGGCGGCTGCGCCATCGACCGCGGTTCCACCCTTCACGCCGGCTTCCTGAACGGCTCTCTCGGTGACAACGAAAGCGCCGTGCCGCTCGGCATATTTCTTGGCAAGCTCAGTGCGAAAGTTGCCGGCGGCGGAGTAAACGTTGATTTCGCGCTCGGAGAGGCGGCCTTCGAACTTGGTGTCGCTGGCTTTGACGGGGTGGGCTGGGTCGCCGGCAACAATGATGACGAAGTCGGCTTCGGCAGCGCCGGCCAGTTCGCGGACTTTAACGGCGGCCTCAGGGAAACCCTTGGCCAGGCGCTTGAAGTCGTCAATGAACTTGGCGCCCTTCTTCAAATCAAAAGTCGGGTGGTTGTCTTCCCTCTCTTTGCGGCTGAGCTCGCCTACGTTGGGAATGCGGAAGGCAACGACCGGGAGAGCGGGGTCGATCTGCAGCGTAGCGAGAGCTGCGTCGGTAAATGCGGAGCGGACATCGGTCAGTCCGGGCAGCCGCAGGTCGGGCTTGTCGGATCCGAACTGGCGCATGGAATCGTCGTAGGTGATGCGCGGAAAGGGCGTGGGCAGGGTGACACCGGCCGCTCCAAAAGCCGCTTCCAGAAACTGCTCGACGACGGCGAAGACAGTCTCCTGATGCGGAAAGCTCATCTCCAGGTCGACCTGGGTGAATTCAAGCTGCCGGTCGGCGCGGAGATCCTCGTCCCGGAAGCAACGGGCGATCTGGAAGTATCGGTCGAAGCCGGAGATCATGAGGATCTGCTTGAAGATCTGCGGCGATTGCGGCAGGGCGTAGAACTCGCCGGGATGCACGCGGCTGGGCACCAGAAAATCCCGAGCCCCTTCAGGCGTGGACTTGGTCAGGATCGGCGTTTCAATCTCAAGAAAGCCCTGCTGGCTGAGGCTCTCGCGAATGGCGAGCGTAATATCGTGCCGCAGCCGGAAGTTGCGCTGCATCTCAGGCCGGCGCAGGTCGATGTAGCGGTATTTGAGACGGACTTCTTCGTTCTGGATAGCCTCTTCAGAGGGCGAGAAGGGGGCCAGGCGCGTGTCATTCAAGACGAGCAACTGCGTCGCCTCAATCTCGATTTCGCCGGTGGGCATTTTGGGGTTGATGGCGTCGGCGTCACGCAGGCGCACCTTGCCCACCGCGGCGACAACATACTCGGGGCGAATCTGCTCGCCTTTCAGGTGGCCGTCGGGGGTCAACTCCTTGTCCAGCACAATCTGCGCAATACCGGAGCGGTCCCGAAGATCGAGAAAGATCAGGTTGCCGTGATCGCGCCGGCGGTTGACCCAACCCATCAACACAACATTTTGCCCGGCGTTGGCCGAGCGCAGATCGCCGCAGAGATGGGTCCGTTCGAGACTGCCTAGAAAATCGAGCACTACCTGTGTCCTTTATTTGCCTGCTGATTTTGAAATACCTGGGTGCCCCATCCATTCCGCGTTCCTTGCGGAATGGGTGGGATACCTCAAATCCCAATCCGTCGCCCCTTCATTGTCTGAGGAAGATGCACAGCTCCGATCGAGGAACTTTAGTCTGCATGCCGGTGGCGAAGGTCTTCACAGTCAGGATACCGGATTGAAGCTCGTCTTCGCCGAGGATGACGATTCGGCGAGCCGTCTTGTCGGCCGCTTCAAAGGATTTCTTCAGGCGGAAGTTGCCATCGCCCAGCTCGATGCGAAGCCCTGCGCGGCGCAGTTCGCGGGCCAGAACCAGGGCAGCGGGGTTGAGGGCTTCGCCCAGGGGAGCAATAAAAGCATCCGCCAATAGCAGCGGCGCGGATTCGAGAGCCTGGAGCGTCAGAACAAGCCGGTCTTCGCCCATGGCGAAGCCGATACCGGGAGCTTTCGGCCCGCCGATGGCCTCGCTCAGGCCGTCGTAGCGCCCGCCGCCGAGCAAGGCGTTTTGCGCGCCGAGACCTCCGTGTGTGAACTCGAAGGTCGTTCGCGTGTAGTAGTCAAGCCCGCGGACAAGGCGATGATTGCGCGTGTAGGGAACTTTGGCCGCATCGAGAGCAGCCATCACCGCAGCGAAGTGCAAGCGCGAGGATTCATCGAGCGAATCGGCAATGACGGGCAGCGTCGCGATGATCGGTTGGTCGGCGGGGACCTTGCAATCGAGCACGCGCAGAGGATTGGTGACGGCCCGCCGCTGGCAGTCCACACACATCTGGCCCACGACCGGGACGAGGGCGGCGCGAAGCGTGTCGTTGTAGCGTGCGCGGTCTGCGGCAGACCCTACGGAGTTGAGTTCGAGAGTCCAGCCGGTAATTCCCAGCTCGTCGAGGAATGTCGCCAGCATCTCGAGAATTTCGGCGTCGCGCAGAGGGCTTTCGCTGCCAGCCGACGGCGGCCCGATCACCTCTGCGCCGATCTGCGAAAACTGCCTGTAGCGGCCCTTCTGCGGCCGCTCGCGCCGGAACTGCGGGCCAATGTAGTAGAGCTTCTGCAACTGCCCGCTCTCGCCCAGCTGGTGCTCGATGTAGGCGCGGACCACGCCGGCGGTATTTTCGGGACGCAGGGTGAGCGATTGCGCCTTTTCCGACTGCGCCCGTGCGCGATCCTCCCACGTGTACATCTCCTTGGAGACGATGTCCGTCTCCTCGCCGACGCTGCGCGCAAAGAGCGCGGTGTCTTCAAAGATGGGCGTGCGAATCTCGCCGAAGTTGTAGCGGGCAAAGACGGCGCGTGCGGTAGCTTCGATGCGGTTCCAGAGCGCCGTTTCCGGGGGTAACAGGTCGCGCGTGCCGCGGACGGCTTTCAGTATGCTCATATCCTCTTTAGTCTAAATGGGCATGGGAAAGGCAGGCGCAATAACCGCTGATCAAGACCACTAGCTCGCCAACCGCTCCTCGCGTTCCAGACCCTCGTGAATCAGCATTTTGAGATAGGTCTGGTAGCGCAGGCCGCGGCGCTCTGCCAGCGTTCGCGCACGGGAAATGTCTTCCGGGGCGAGGCGGATCGTTGTGGGAGGCGTAACGCCGCGTGCCTTCAGCGTCCCTTGGCGCACCCGGCCCTCTTGTGCTGCTTGCAAGAATGCGGTAGCCAGCCCATCACGGTTTTCATACGCCCAGTTGGCCTCGTCGGCTTCGTTCTCAAACTTCGGAATCGTCAGTGTTTCCATAGCGCCGCCTCATTTCGGCCAGATAGTGCAGCTTGAGTTGTTTGGGCGCGTCCCATGCGGAGATCACTCTCGCTCTTCCGCCACGCCACGTTGTAAGCAGTTGCAGAATCCGTCCCTTTGCTGTCTGGCCAAGTTGCAGAAGCCGTTCTTCTTCGCCGCTCCCCTCCGCAGTTTGCAACTCCGTATCGAGAGGGTCGCCAAGAACGACCTCCTCGGCTTCTTGCGGCTTCACGTCGTGCCGGGCCAGGTGGTTCCGGTTGCCCGCGTCCCAGTCGAACTTAAGCGATTGACCGTTCATCAATGCCCCAATATACGCTTACTGCCTGCGAGCGTCCCGGAGAATTGATTGTATTGACAGTGTATGCCGTTCTCGACCCTTGTCAAGATGCCCTCTTCTTGATCGACTCCTTCAACGCACCATCGATCCGCGTCTGCCAGCCTTGGCCAGTGGCCTTGAAGTGCTCGATGACCTCCGGAGACAGGCGCAAAGAAGCCCCTGACGGAAGATCCCACGTTCACAGTCATTCTTTCGCCCTTGCAACGCCGCTTGCCGGAACAAGATTGATATTCATCTTGCAGAATTTAACGGGCGCCCGGCGCAAAATGGTTCATAGTCGTCCACCGGCTTCGCCGACCCACAGGGGATGAAACTGTGCCCCATCCATCGGACGTCTTTGTCTTTGTCCGATGGGTGGGAGTCCGTAGAACTCCATGCCGACGTCTTGTTTTCTTCAACTTACGACCTTGTTTCTTATCAGAGGAAAAATGGAGAAGCCACGCCAATTCCGAACCGCGAAATCTGCCGGATATGTCCCCGGTCCAATCTGTCAGGCATCTGCCCGGTAGTTACCATTTAAATAACCCCCCCACCCCCTCCCCCCAGGCGCACGTCAGATGCCAAACTGCCGCAGAGGGGGTCCAGGTGCGGATAGCCCCACCCCTGGGGGTTTACCTTTAAACTCTGAAACCCTCCGCTTCTTGGAGAATAACCGAAGCAGAATCAATGGATTGCGCCGGAAAGCCATGCAGAGGAACGCTACCCATCGTGTCGCAATGTGGGAATTTCAGCCCGTTTGCC